>CAYFRD010000005.1:0-64834 GCA_964345555.1 uncultured Peptoniphilus sp.
AATTTTAATATAAATTAAAATAAGGAGAAGAAAATGAAAAGAAACATTCTATTACTGGCTGTTTTAGTGCTTGTGACTCTTATACCCTTTCGAGCATTAGCGGCACAAGAAACAGACACTGTTGTATTGGACAGCAGTTATAGCGGAGAAGATTTAGCAGGCAAAAATCTTATTTTGCCCGGCACATTGGCAGAAGAAGTGGCAGCTAAAGGCGGATTTACCTTTTTTGCTCTACCTAAACCTACAGTTCATGATTATTCTAAGGACGTTTTTAATGTGCAGATAGACTTCAACTTTGTTTCTAATTTTGCAGGAAATAAATTTGAATTTGAAAAAGTCTTCGGAACTGAAGGTGCTAAGGTTGTAATTGTAAATGTATGGAAAAAATCCAATGGAGAAGCTGTAAAGGATACAGAAGAAATTGTACTTACGGCGGAAGAATTCGAACAAGGCATAGTATCTAAAACTTCATCAAAAAAATTCAGAATGTACAGTGAACACCGTCCTGAACAAAGCCCGAATCTTGCACCGGATTTGGCAACTATCAACATAGATAGAGCAGAAGGACAGAGATTTGTATTGAGATTGGAATATCATCGTGACAGCGGAAAATATAATGATGGAAATAAAACATATTTATTTAATTCCTACTTGACACAATTGGCAAATGCAAAAATCAAAGTGGAAACCAAGGGATTGGCTGATGGAATAAAGATTGATAACCAAGATGTATTTGCAACTTTTAAATATGCCGATAAGCAAACTATGTTCAATCCTATTGAAAAAGAAGAATTTATACTACGTGCAGACAGGGGAGTGGGTATAGCTGAAGCGGACTTGGCAAAAAATGCACAAGGAAGCGTTACAGTACAAAATACAAAAGACGGTTTCATAACATTACAAACTACAGATAATCAACAAATAAAATTTAAAGTAACTACCACTTACGATGTTGACAATGGAGGAGTTATTACCTTCGCAGCAGTATCTAAAAACGAAGTAATTCCTTATACACCATCAAACCCCGAAGACCCTACAAATCCGGAAGATGGGAATGTACCAACGGAAGATGATAAGGGAAATCCCGTCGATAAATCAGAGTATGATATTGTAGCTTTCAAAGTTGACCCTGCTAAATCAGGAACTTTGACATTGGGAACTGAAACTGGAGAAGTTCTTTCAGCTCTGGTAAAAAAAGGGACAGATTGGAATGACGTAACTCTACCTACAACTCAAGCGGCACAAGACTACACATTCTGGTACTGGGATAAAAAGGAAGGACCGGTTCAACAAGGCGATATAAGAACAGCTCACTTTGTAAAAGACGGACAAAAAATTAATCCTGACGATCCTGAGTTGCCGGACGGATTCTTTAAAGTAGATGTAATAAAGGGAACAGGAATTGCTGATGATGAACTGTTCGGCAAAACTTATGCAGTGAAGGAAAATTCAACCCTTTCACAGGATAAATTCCCAATTCTCAAAACTTTGCCGAACTTCAAAAACCCTACATGGGATTTAGCGGAACCCTGGAACCAAGCTATTGTAAAAGATACAAAATTTACAGCATCGGCAGTTTCTTCCATATTTGATGAAGGTAGCGTAGTTGCAATGGAAGTTACCGAACAACCGAGAACGGAATATAAGGAAAGAGAAACTCTTGATTTGTCTGAAATGGTAATAACATTAACAGATAAAAACGACAACAAAAAGACGGTTGCTTTTTCAGAATTAGCAGAAAATGGAATTACAGCAAATCCGGCTCATGGCACAAAACTTACAGTTGTAGAGCACAATGGAATAGAAGTTCTATTGGAAAAAGGTGAATTAACAGCACAAACAAATAAGCTGACAGTTACAAAGAACAACTCCACAACACCTGTAGTACCATTTAAACCGTCAAACCCCGATGATCCTACAAATCCTGAAGACCCCAATATCCCCGGAGAAGATGATAAAGGAGATACGATAATAAAGGATGAATATGAAGTAGTGGCATTTAAAGTCGACCCTGATAAATCAGGAACTTTAACTTTAGAAAAAGTAACAGGTGAAGTAATTTCAGCCCTGGTGAAAAAAGGAACAGATTGGAATGACGTAACTCTACCGACAACTCAAGCGGCGCAAGACTACACATTCTGGTACTGGGATAAAAAGGAAGGACCGGTTCAACAAGGCGATATAAGAACAGCTCACTTTGTAAAAGACGGACAAAAAATTAATCCTGACGATCCTGAATTGCCCGACGGATTTTTTAGAGTGGAAGTATTAAAGGGCGACGGAGTAAGAGAAGATGATTTGTTCGGAAAATATTATGCAGTGAAGGAAAATTCAACCCTTTCACAGGATAAATTCCCGACACTTGTAATAGAAGGTAACTACAAAGATGCAAAATGGTTCAGCAAAGATCAAATTGTAGAAGAACCGTGGAATCAATCTATCGTTGAAAATACAATGTTTACTGAGAAAGCAACCGCTTTACTGGAAGATTTAGCGGAAGTTTCAAAAATTGAACAAAAATACGACGAAGGACAAAACAGAAAATATATAGAAGCGGAAGTACCGGGTGCTCCTGAAGGAACGATGGTACAATTTGTAAAAGACGGAAATCCCGTAGGGAATCCTGTGCCTGTAATAGATGGAAAAGCGACTTTGGATCTTGAGGACAGCGGACTTGCTCACGGAGCTGTAGTTAAAGCCATAACTAAAAATCCCGCATATCTTGATAAACCATCTAACGCATCTGTTCAACTGGATCTGCAAGGACCTACAATCTTTGATGACCAAGTAGAAGATATAGGTATGCCCAGTGTGAATATTACTGCACAAGTTGTGGATTCGTTGGCAAACGGAACACAATCGACAGAAGGCATCACAGCAGTTATATCCAACGGTCGTGACATCAATGTGGCAGAAGTACAAGGTGGAAATTTAAAAGGGATTATCGCGAGAGGAAACTCCTATACCATTTATGCAATGGATAAATTCGGCAATACTTCTGAAAAAAATATTACAGAAATAAATACAAACACTATGGAAGTATTCAACGTAGGACAAGTATACGCAGGACAAACGTCAATTACGATTATATCGGCACCTGAAAATACTAAAATAACCCTATATAAAGAAACTGAAACCGGTGAAATGACAGAAATATCATCTGCTAACTATTTTAGAAGCATAATAAATCTATCATCAAGCGAACCTTTTACTGTTGACCAAAAATTAGTTATCAGAGCAGAAAAAGATGGAGTAACTTTTAATGATTATACAATAGTAGTAACAGACTTCTAAAACTAAGTAATTAAAGACAATATCTTACAGACAGGTCAAAAACTTGGCCTGTCTGATATATAGCAACAGGAGGAAAAGATTATGAAAAAAGAGTATTATCTTTTTTCTTAGCGTGCATGATGATTTTCGGAGTTGTATCTCCCGTTTATGCAAGTACGCTCAATGACGAAACAGGAGAGCAGTACACTATTCTGGAAGAGAATTTTGACCCTAATACGGGACAAAACACCTATTCATTTACATCGGAAGATACAGAGAACAACCGCGTAACAAGGGGATTGTCCTTTTACGGATTGCCGCCTGTGACCCCTCAAAAACCATGGTCGGATTACAAACAAAAACTAGTTGTCCGCTTTGAACTGCATGATTACATAAATGCAACCAATAAAGAAGGAATAAAAGAAACACTTAAAGAAAAATTTCCTGAATTATTTTCGGAGTGGGGCGGTATCGCAGCAACAATCGTATACACTGTGGACGGAGTGAAACATACCGAAGAAGTTAAATTGACAACGGATAATTTCAAAGAAGCAAATTTAGATATGATAAGCGATACGCAGTATCTTTGGTCCTATGAGGTTACCCTGCCCGGAGAAGAATACCGAATTTACAACAGTGACGGTTCACCGGTTCAATATCAAATCAATACCGACAAATCAATGGCATTTGTCGTGCAAGTAGGTTATTCAAACAGTGCCGGAAAATATGATTTGGATACGAATACATCAAAGATTCTTTTCCAAGCATACCATATTGTAAATTCCGAGATCAAACTGGAATACAAAGGTGTAGACAAAATAGATGACGGACAAGCAAAAATGGGTGAATTTGCCAATCGTGCAGCATTTTTAGATTCTCCGAAGCGTTTTAATTTTTCAATTCCCTTGTACGGAAATCAAAATACCATTTTGCGTGATGATTGGGGAGACCAAAAATTAATCGAATGGTACAAAGGCCTTTTGATAGCAACACAAAATTCTCATATTGCAGATGAAAATCGAAGCGATATCCGTGTAAAGTTAAAAGATAAAACTACAAATGAACTTCAAAATACAGGACTCATAGACTTGAAAGTCAACGGGCAAATGGTAGAATTCAAATTTGAAACTCAGTACGATATTTGGGATGGATGCCTAATCACTCTCAAAGCACCTGTTGAAGTAACCTATGACAAAAACGACGTTAACGCAAAATGGCCTGAAGGCATAACGGATCCTGTAAAGGAAAAAGTATATGCTACAGAAAATGCCAAAGGAGAAATACTTCCTACGTTGGAAGGAAAGACCTTTGCCGGCTGGTCGTCAACTAAGGGCGGACCGGTTGAGGCTGGTGTATTGGAGAATATTGAAGCAGATAAGACAGTATATGCAGTGTACACTGAAAAGCCTATTGTATCGCCTGAAGATCCGCATGATTCGGGGTATGTAAAAGTCCACTTTGACAGTGTTATCAATGGAAAATTTGTTCAAGGAGTTAAGAATAGTTATTGGGTATTGAAAGGTAAAACTTTACAAGAAGCACAAGCCTATGCAGCAAATCCGCTTGTCATTCCGGAAGTAACACCAAATGAAAATTTTGAACATATAGGTTGGAATGACGGAATAAGAGAAGACAATTATGACAAGTTACTTACCGAGTTTAAAGAAGAATTGAAAAAGGATATTAGATTTACTGCACAATATAAGGATGTAAAAGACATAATAGGACCGGTAGATCCTGGCGAAAAACCCAATCCTGACGAGGAAAAATACTGGACAGTAACTTTTAAATCGGCAGATATAAAGATGGGCGAAGTGGCGAAACAAAACACATACTACGTTCTTAAAACAGCAGGCAAAACACTGGCTGATGTAGCAGCTCCACCGACAATACCTGCAAAAGGATACAGATTTGATAAATGGGTTCCTACGCCTGATAAATCAATATCTATTGATAGAAATATAGAAGTATTAGGATATTTTATAAAAGATGACAGTCTATATGCAAAAATAAAATTTGAAGGAGGCACAAAGGGCACTTTAGAAGGAACTACAACCTTTGAAGTTTTAAAGGGAAAAAAATTAACGGAATCGGGAATTACGATTCCCATAGTAAAAGAAGATCCAAATTTTGAACATATAGGTTGGGAGAACAAAAACAAAGTATATGATAAGCTACTGGAAAACTATGGTGAACCCGTTGAAGATGATCTTATCTTTGTTGCTAAATATTCAACTGCAATGGGAGAGATTACAGGATTTAACAAAAACGGGATAACAGCTCTTAAAATCATACAACAACCAAGGCTCAGCTACATGGAGGGTGAAAATTTAGACTTATCCGAATTAAAAGTTAGGTTGACAGATGACAAAGGAATGCAAGTGGATGTTCAATTTGCCGAATTTGGTGAATATGGAATAAATACAAACCCTGTAAACGGAACTAAACTTACATTGGAAGACAATGGAAAGCAAATTGATATTGTAAAAGACAATATATCTGTCAAAACTGATCCTTTAATTGTTAATAAAATTTATGTACCACAACCTCAAGAGGAATTAAAAGTACATTTTGTAATCAGAAATGAGGATTCTCACAAGGGATATTTCGTTGAAAACCAAAATATTTCCATGATAACTCGTCTTTTACCGAATCCTTATACAACGGACGATCTTGTAAAATCAGAGCCGAGAGTATTTGCAAGAATGGGATATAAATTTTTAGGTTGGGACAAAACTTTAAGAGGTTCTTCAGAAGACAATATAACTTATTATGCTGTATTTTCCAATTACGATGATTTTTGGAATATAGATTTCATCGTAAGACCGGAAGTGCCTGCAGTCAAAGGAGAACTGCTGATAATGCCGTCTGCTCAAATGCCAAAGACAGAAACGGAAGAGACGGAATTGCATAAAGCTTATCTAAAGGGATATCCGGACAGAACAGTAAGACCGCGAGGAAATATAACGAGAGCGGAAGCGGCAGCTTTAGTTGCAAGACTGGAAAATCTTGATTTAAGCGACGGAACCAAGTCGACTTTTAAAGATGTAAAGGATAATGCGTGGTACTTGCCCTATATTAATGCAGTAGTAAAAAAAGATTTGCTGCTGGCAGATGAAGAAAGAAACATAAGACCTGATGAACCTATAACAAGAGCGGAATTTGCTAGAATGTTGGCTCCAATAGACAAGAAAAATCAGACTGCATCAAATTTTGCAGATATAAAGGGACATAAGTATGAAGCAGCAATCAACCAAGAATACGGCAACGGAGTAATAGAAGGATATGAAGACCAAACATTCAGACCCGAGGGAAAAATCACAAGAGCGGAGACTGCGGCAATGTTAAACAGAAAGTATGACAGAGTTGCAGATCCCGAAGCAATACCGTCATATCTTATAGATAAACTTACAAAGTTCCCTGATTTGTCAGAAGCACAATGGTACTATTATGATTTAGTGGAAGCGACAAACACACACAGAGCAACAAGAAGAAACACCAAAGACAAGTATGGCAGAAATTATGAATCATGGAAAGAAATACTACCGGCTGAAGTTCAATAATAAAATCCCTATAGAGAAATCTATGGGGATTTTTTATCGTACATTTAATTAATAAAATTATCCAGAAATAAAGCTTGCATAAATGTTAAAAAATTTAATTTCATCCAATCTAAACTAAAGACCGTATAATATTAAAATTATGCGAAAAATGACTATAGTCACTATTTTTTTTCTTTATAAAATCATATAGATTATATGAGTTTTTTATTGTAAAATGTAACTAAGTGGAGAAAAATGGTTTAATGTGGTAGAAAATGGTGGATAAATGTTAATAGGAGAATTCAATCATTCCATCGACAGCAAGGGTAGAGTTATTATTCCTTCTAAATTCAGAGAAGATTTACAAGGACAATTTGTAATGACAAAGGGTCTTGACCATTGTCTATTTGTCTATCCAATGGAAGAATGGAAAAAAATCACCGATAAAATTAAAGAATTACCTATGACAAGCGGTCCCGTAAGATCCTTTGTGAGGACTTTTTTTTCAGGTGCACAGGATCAGATATTAGATAAACAGGGAAGAGTAATAATTCCCCAAAATTTAAGAGACCACGCCAATATCGACAAGGATGTAGTGATAATAGGACTTAACACCAGAGTAGAAATCTGGGCTGTTGAAGAATGGGATTCCTATCAAGAAGAAGAGGCACTTTCCTATGAAGATATGGCTGAGAAATTAGCGGAGCTTGGGATATGATGAACTTCAACCACAAATCGGTTTTATTGAATGAAACAATAGAATTATTAAATATAAATCCTGATGGAATTTATATAGACGGAACACTCGGAGGTGCCGGACATTCGTCTGAAATTTTAAAAAGGCTAAGTGACGATGGATTGCTGATCGGGTTCGACCAAGATAAGGATGCCATAGATAAGTCTGAAGAAGTACTATCCAAGATATCTAAAAACTATAAGCTTATCCACAAAAACTATGAAGACTTTGAGGAGTTCTTAGATTCTCTTGGAATCGACAAAGTTGAAGGGTTTTTGTTGGACTTGGGAGTCAGTTCCTACCAGTTTGACAACGGGGAAAGAGGTTTTTCCTACAGGATAGATGCAAAATTGGATATGAGGATGAACAGAGAAAGTTCTTTTACTGCTTACGATATCGTCAATACCTACACAAAGGATGAATTGACAAAAATATTATGGGATTATTCCGAGGAAAAGTGGGCTAGCAGAATTGCAGAGTTCATAGTCAATAAAAGAAAAACTGCATCAATCACCACCACTTTTGAGCTTGTGGATATAATAAAATCGGCTATACCTGCATCAGTGAGAAGAAAGAGCGGACATCCTGCAAAAAAAACTTTTCAAGCTTTGAGAATAGAAACAAATAACGAATTAAATATTTTAAGAAATACATTGAACAGAATGATAGACAGATTGAATCCGAAGGGCAGAATAGCCGTGATTTCTTTTCATTCCTTAGAAGACAGAATAGTCAAGGAAACTTTCAAATACAAATATCTTGACTGCATATGTCCAAAGGATACTCCTATATGCACATGCAATAAAAAAAGAGAAATAAAAATAATCACCAGAAAGCCCATAACCGCATCAAAGGAAGAACTGGAGGCAAACAACAGATCTCACAGTGCAAAACTCAGAGTTGCGGAGAAATTGTAGAGGTGTATAATGACTATAAATAAATTTAAAAACTATAAAAAGCCACCTGTGAAAAAAAGACTTATATTTAATCATGGAAAAAAACCCTTGTTTATGACTTTGGTTGTTGTTATGATTATTGCACTTGGGACTACAATTTCACTTGCAGGTTTATCAAGTTTGGATAAGCAAATCAACAATTTGGATTTTGAAATTTCCGAACTTGAAAAAACTAAAATGTCCTTGATGGGTGAAATACAAGGCATAAAGAGCTCTTCCGAGATTGAAAAAGAAGCAATGTATAAACTGGGAATGGTATATCCCAAGGAAGAACAAATTGTATACATAGATATTGGCGACAAAGAAGAAGAAAAAGATGTCAATAATAACGTATTTCTTAGCCCTATTTATTCTGTATTAAAATCCTTCACTAGAAATTAGGGGGAGTTATGAAATTTAGATATAATGCAAAAGAGCCGATAAGAGAAGATTCTTCTCAGAAGAATACAGGGAAAGTCATCGATTCAAAAATACTTTTACTGCTACTCTTTATGGCTCTTTTATTTATTGCCATAGTAGTTAAACTTTTATATATAAATATAGCCCAAGGGGAAGAACTGACTAGAAAAGCTCTTAACCAATTGACCCGAACTGAAATAGTCCAAGCTGATAGAGGGATCATATACGACAGAAATAAAAGAGAGTTGGCTGTAAACGTCACGAAAGGCAATGCCTATTACAACATGAATTTTGACAGGGAAGGTTACAAAACGACAGCTGAATTCAATGAACACGTCGAAGAGACCGTAGAAGAAGATTCAAAAAAAATAGCTGCAGTTTTGGAGGTGGAACAATCGACGATCAAGGATTTGCTCAAGGGAAAGAAGATCGTCAGAATAGCTACCAATTTATCCAGAGAAAAAGCATTGGAACTAAGAGATTTAAAAATTTCAAATTTATCAGTGGAAGATGTCACCAGGAGGTTCTATCCATACAACGGCATGGCGTCAAACCTAATAGGTTTTGTCAATGATGAAGGTACGGGAGCCTACGGAATAGAGGCGAAGTATGATGAAGAGATGTCGGGTATTGCCGGCAAAAACATTTCTATAAAAAACAACTTAATGAACCAAATACCATTGACCGATGAGCAAAACTTTGCACCAAAGGAAGGGCTTAATCCTGTACTGACCATAGATGAATCTATTCAGCATTTTGCGGAGAGAGCGGCGGAAGATGCCAGAGCAAATCACAGTGCAAAAAAAGTTTCCATAATAGTTCAAGATACTATGACTTCGGAGATACTCGCCATGGCAATCAGTCAATCCTACGATTTAAACAATCCCAAGGAACCTGCCAGCGATGAACAGAGAGAATTATGGGCAAGTCTGGGAGAAAAAGAAGTCACTGAAGAATGGTTCAGAAATTGGAATAACATTTGTGTATCATCTCAATATGAACCCGGTTCAACCTTTAAATTGGTGACTGCGGCGGCAGCTATTGAAGAAAATACAACAAACCCACAAAAGGAATACACATGCCCCGGAGTTATCGATGTGGGAATCAAGATAAAGTGTACATCTCAAAATAGAGGTGGAAAGAGCATGGAACAAGCAATGGCGGAATCTTGCAACATAACCTTTGTAAAAATCGGGCAGGAATTGGGCAGAGAAAAATTTTTAAAATACTTGAGGTCTTTTGGATTCGGCTCAAAGACAGGTATAGATTTGCCGGCAGAAGCTAAGGGAACCATACCTGAAGGTATAGAAGCCATATCGGGAGCAAGACTTGCCACTATGTCCTATGGGCACGGTGTTGCCGTCACACCTATTCAGTTGATAAATGCTGTTTCAGCCATAGCCAATGGAGGTAATTTAAACGAGCCTAGAGTTGTGGACAGATTTGAAGACAGAAACGGAAATGTAATTCAAAAATTTAAGACTACGACTCTTAGAAAAGTTGTGTCCGAATCTACTTCTGAAGTAATGAAGAAACTGATGAAGAAAGTAGTGGAAGAGGGAACCGGTAAAAGAGCACAAATTCCAGGATATCAAGTTGGAGGCAAGACAGGGACTGCCAATGTAGTGTCCAAGGACGGAATAGGATACGAAGAAGACTCTTACATTTCATCCTTTGTGGGTGTAGCACCATTAAACGATCCCAAGATTACCGTGCTTGTAATTGTTGAAGAGCCCAAGGGAGATTTTTTTGCTTCCACAGTAGCTGTACCTGCTGCAAAAACAGTTATTGCAGATACATTAAAATACATGGAAGTTCCCAAGACTGAAGAAATAAACGAAGAAGAATCCGCAGGTCAGGTCACTGTTCCAAATGTGAGAAATCTGCTTTTATCCGATGCGGGAAAGGCTCTTGTTGATTTGGGATTGACTTTTAACACCAATTCCGATAATATAACTGACGTTTCTACGGTTATGAGACAAAATCCCTCTGCAGGAGTAACGGTAGAAGCGGGAAGTATAATAGATTTATACATTAATGAAAATGACGGTGACGAAAAAGTAATGCCGAATTTGGTCGGCAAAAAAGCAAATGATCTGGAAGGTATTTTAAAAGATCTCAATATAAAATATAATATCTTGGGAAAAGGAGAGGTAATCTCTCAATCCATAAAACCCGGATCGAAATTTGACGAAACCTCGGTACTGGAATTGAGAATGTCAATAGAAGAAACTGTGGAAGAAAACACAGAGGACACAAATACAGAAATTACAGAGGGAAACAAAAAGGATACCGATAATGTAGCAGAAAATAATGCTGAAGAATGATAAAATACAAGAGAGTAAATATGTAAATCTAAAAATAAAAGATATAACAGGTGGATGGAATGGATTTAAAATACAAAATACTATACTTTATTATTTCAATAATAATTTCCCTTAAAATGGGAAGGGTTCTTTTGCCCATGCTTAAAAAATTAAAGGCGGCACAGAGCATAAGAGAAGACGGACCCGCAGGGCACATGGTGAAAAACGGGACCCCGACCATAGGAGGATTGATATTTTTATCCACCATTGTAATAGTGAGTGTTATATCTCGCAGTTTCAATTTAATCACCTGGATATTGATACTCGCCACTTTGCTTTTCGGAGCAGTGGGATTTATAGATGACTATATAAAAGTAATAAAGAAGAGAAACTTGGGACTTACGGCGAGAGATAAGCTTATTTGCCAGATAATAGTTGCTCTGCTTCTGGTGTTTTATCAATACGGATCGGAAAGTCTAAGTTCAAATCTGCTTATACCTGTTTTAAAAATCAGTATCGACTTAGGTGTTTTGTATATTCCGTTCATAATTTTTGTAGTTGTGGGGACTGTTAATTCAGTGAATTTGACGGACGGATTAGACGGTTTGGCAAGTTTGACATCAATAATAACTCTTGGATTTTTCGCAGTAGTGGCACACAAAATGCAAAGCTACAAAATAGAATTCTTTTGCATAATTCTTGTAGGTGCGCTTATTGGGTTTTTGTACTTCAATAAATATCCGGCAAAGGTGTTTATGGGAGATACGGGATCTCTTGCACTGGGAGGAGCAATTGTAGGCGTGGCTGTTCTTTTAAACTTGCCGCTGATATTACCCATAGCAGGTGGAATATTTTTCATAGAAACTTTATCTGTAATAATACAGGTAATTTCCTTTAAGACCAGGGGTAAAAGGATATTTCTCATGTCACCACTACATCACCATTTTGAGCAAAAGGGTTGGAAAGAGACCAAAGTTGTCTTGGTTTTTTCCACAGTGCAGCTGATACTTTGCATAATTGCATTTTTTATGATTTTTTAGGAGAAAAATATGTATGAAGATAAAAATATTTTGATATTAGGTTTTGGCGTCACGGGCAAATCGGCTCTTAAATGCCTGAGCAATTTCAATGTGAACATATATATCTACGACGAAAATATTGAGAGTTTAAAAGAGTATTCAGATTATATATTTAAAATATACAAAGACTCGGATTTGGAGTTGATGGATTTCATAGTAAAGAGTCCGGGAATTAAACCGGATCATCCAATATTGGTAGAAGCCGAAAAAAATAAAATTCCTGTTAAATCAGACTTGGAAGTTTTTTACGAAATATGCAAGTGCAAAAACTTGGTTGCTATCACAGGTACAAACGGCAAGACTACAACAAGTTCTTTAGTTTCAAATATTCTAAAGAAAAAATACAAGACGCATTTAGTGGGCAACATCGGGAAATCTGTCTTTGATGCCGCTTTGGAAGCCGGAGAAGAGGAATGCGTAGTAATTGAAGCTTCATCTTTTCAACTGGAATACATTGACAAATTCAGACCGAAAGTTGCAATAATAACCAATGTAACCAGCGATCATTTGGATTGGCATAAGACGACCGAGAACTACAAAAATGCCAAGTACAAGATATTCGCAAATCAAAACTCAGAGGATTGCATAATAATAAATGAAAACAACGAACTTAAAAGCAGAGACATATTGCCTAAAAAATACTTATTTTCCACGGAAAAAATCGTAGATAGAGGCACATATCTTAAGAATAATGGAATTTACTTCAAAGATGAATTTGAGAACAAAATAATAGATTTAAATGAAATAAAAATTCCAGGTAAGCATAACATTGAAAATATAATGTGTGCTATAAATGCTGCGGAAATCTTGAAAGTACCGCTGAACTCGATATATAAATCAGTAAAGAACTTTATGGGTGTTGAGCATAGGATAGAATTTGTCAGAGAATTTAGAGGAGTTAAATACTACAACGATTCAAAGGGCACAAATCCCGACTCAACCATGATGGCTATCAAAGCCATGGAGGGCGGTATAATTTTAATAGCCGGCGGATATGACAAAGGCGCAGATTTTGATGAAATGCTTGAGGAGGCAAAGGGAAAAATAAAAACACTGGTGCTTTTCGGACAAACAGCAGGTAAAATTCAAGCGGCTGCAAAAAAACACGGAATGCAGATATACATAGTTAAAAACTTGGATCAGGCGGTGGAATTATCTCACAGCCTTGCAGAAAATGAAGATGTTGTTCTGCTTTCGCCTGCCTGTGCATCATGGGATATGTATGAATCCTATGAAAAAAGAGGAGAACATTTTAAAAAGTTGGTAAATGAGTTGATTTAATGAAGGGTCTAAAAAGAAGATACAGATCTGCAGATCTCGGGCTGGTGCTGATATTTATAGTGCTTGTTGGATTTGGACTTATAGTGGTTACAAGTGCGGCGTATCCGCTGGGAATAAAATACTATGACGACGGTTTTTACTATGGTAAAAGACAGTTGGTATTTTGTGTGTTTGGATTTATATCCAGTTATATCGCATCGAGATTTCCAAAAAGTATAATCAAAAAATTATCCCCCTATCTTTTCATTATAAGCATATTGCTTATATTGGCATTGTGGACACCGCTGGGAGATGATACCTACGGATCGACGAGATGGATTAAAATTCCGGGAATAAATTTGAGATTTCAACCTTCGGACATACTGAAAATCACATCTGTTCTGTTTTTGGCAAAAATTCTTGAAATAAACAGAACAAATATGGGAAAAACAGAGACATTTGTGATAATTGTCGGGATAATAGGGCTATCTGTCGTGCCTATAATGCTCAAGGACTTGTCCACAGGAGTGGTAATAGGATTTTCGCTTTTTGCCATGTACATGGCAGGTGGAATAAAATCTCATCAATTCGTCACTTTGGCAGGGGTCAGTTTATTGGGCATGATTCCCATGACGATGAAGTTTCTCTACAGAATGAAGAGGATCTTCGGGTTTTTAAATCCTGACATCGCTTCCCTTGATGAAAACTATCAAATTACACAATCTCTTTATGCCATAGCAATGGGCGGAATTGGCGGAGTGGGATTTTTTCACTCAAGACAAAAGTATTCCAATATACCTCAAGCTCACAACGATTTTATTTTTCCTGTAATTTGTGAAGAATTCGGCTTGATAGGAGGTATATTTGTCGTTATGATGTTTTTTCTTTTCGTATATAGAGGATATACCATTGCCATCAGGTCAAAAAATTATTATGATAAGTATGTGGCAATAGGAATTACTTCATATATCGGCATACAAGCCATATTCAACCTCGGAGTAGGATGCGGTTTATTTCCCGTTACCGGGATCACATTACCCTTTATATCCTATGGAGGAACTTCTCTGTTGGTAACCATGGTATCAGTAGGATTATTGCTTGGAATTTCAAGGGATGTGTAAAATGAAATATATAGTTTCCGGAGGGGGAACCGGCGGTCATATTTATCCCGCGCTTTCGATAATTGCGGAAATAAAAAATAGAGATATGGCGGCGGAAGTTCTATATGTGGGTAAAAAGGGCAGTCTTGAAGAAGAATTGACAAAGAAAGAAGGCATACCCTTTAAAGCTGTAGAAGTGCAAGGACTTCCTCGAAAAAAAATAAATAAGCAGACGATATCGGCAATTATGACTCTTTTTAAAGGGTTGCACCAATGTGATAAAATAATTAAAAACTTCAAACCTGATATAGTCATCGGAACAGGGGGATACGTATGCGCTCCCGTTCTTTTAAAAGCACAACAAAGGGGTATATTGACAGTTATACAGGAGCAAAATGCCTTCCCGGGTAAGACGAACAAACTTCTGTCCAAAAGAGCCGAACTGGTGGCTTTAAATTTTGAAGAAGCAAAAAAATATTTAAAGTACAAAAAAATTATAGTGACAGGCAATCCCATAAGAGCCGACTTCAATGAAATTGACAAGGTGAAGGCTAGAAAGCGATACAATATAGCGGAAGATGAAAAATTTGTGCTCTCTTTCGGGGGAAGCGGCGGACAGGAGTCTACCAACGATGCAATCCTCGGCATTTTAAAATCAGGCAAAGAAATAAACTTTAAATTGTACCATGTAACAGGTAAGGTACATTATGAGAAATTCATGAATCAACTAAAGGATACAACTTTAAACGATAATGTGAAAATAGTGGAATATTCCAATGAAATACCGTCTTTGTTGATGGCAAGCGACCTTGTTATTGCAAGTTCTTCAGCTATGACCTTAGCGGAAATATCAGCTGTGGGAGTAAGCTCAATATTGATTCCCAAGGCTTATACGGCCGGAAATCATCAAGTTTATAATGCCAACAGTTATAAAGACAAAAACGCAGCTAAGATTATTTTAGAAGAGAATTTAAATGAGCAAACACTCTATGAAGAAATAACATCTCTATTAAAGGACGATTCACTGAGAAATGTCATGGCTGAAAATTCAAAAAAACTGGGAAATCCCAAAGCTGTTGAGATTTTGTTAAATGAAATAGAGTTGTTGTTAAATGAAAGAAAACAGAAAAGAAAAATATAGAATACGAGCAAAAAGAAAAAACTTCATCAGAAAGATCATCTTGTTGATGATGATCCTGGCAATAATGTTTTTTGTCTTGACTAAAACCGGATTTTTCAATGTCAGCTCAATAAATGTCCTTGGAAATGAAAGTATTCCCAGGGAGGAAATAATTAAGAGATCGGGTATTGAGGTTGGGCAAAATTATTTTAGCGTGTCAAAAAAAGACAGAATTGATGCCATAGACAGCATCGCAAAAATAAAATCATCAAAGATAAAGTTTTCGATTTCAGGGAACACAACTATTGAGGTTATCGAGAGAAAGGGCGTAATGCAAATTGAAAATTACGCAAGCTACTATATAATTGACGAAGATTTAAGAATCATTGAAATAATGAGCAGACCTCTTCAAAATCTCAAGGAAATTAAAGGAATAAATATACAAAATTTAGATCTTGGAGATTATATGCTCACAAAGGAAAAAGATAAAAGGGAATTTCTAAATCAGTTAATCGACACTGAAGAAATTTTTAATCTTATCAAGAGCATTGAATTCAAAGAAGACATGTATGTATTGATGGATAACAACGACGTTGAAATTCAGTTCAATTCAATAGAAGATCTTGAATATAAATTCAGGATGCTAATGGAAATTTTAAGAGATATTGAAACAACAGGGAAAAATGCCATAAGGGTAGAAATGGACAATGGGTACTCTCCTATAGTGGTTTTGCAAAGCACTTATGATGAAAAAGAAAATAACAATTGATATTTTGGCTGATTTTCAACTTTAATATATTAAAAACTCTTTAAGATGTTGACTATTTAGCTATTTGTTTATAAAATATATAATATATGTACTTAAAATTTAGAAAATTTATGAATTTATGATATGAGGAGGATGTTTATGTTAGATTTTGATATGGATCACGACGAATTTGCTAAAATTAAAGTTGTGGGCGTTGGCGGAGGCGGAAACAATGCTGTTAACAGAATGGTAAGTGCCGGCGTCAAGGGAGTGGATTTCATTGCTCTTAACACAGATAGACAAGCACTTAGAGCTTCGCTTGCCGAAACTAAAATTCAAATCGGAGAAAAAATCACAAAGGGATTGGGCGCAGGAGCAAACCCCGACATAGGAGAACAATCTGCGGAAGAATCAAGAGATGAAATAAGAGAAGCACTTGATGGTGCCGACATGGTATTTATCACTGCGGGAATGGGCGGAGGAACAGGAACGGGAGCTGCTCCGGTAATTGCTGAAATTGCCAAAGATCTTGGACTTCTTACGGTTGGTGTAGTAACAAAGCCTTTCACCTTTGAAGGTATGAAGAGATCAAAATCTGCAGAAAAGGGAATAAAGGAATTAAAGGATAAAGTTGATACACTTGTCATTATTCCCAACGACAGACTTCTTACAATATCTGATAAAAAAACAAGCTTTTCAAAGGCCTTTGAAATTGCCGATGACGTTTTAAAACAAGGTATTCAAGGTATTTCAGATTTGATTTCTGTTCCTAACCTCATCAACTTGGACTTCGCCGATGTTAAAGCGATCATGTATGACAAGGGCATTGCTCACATGGGTATAGGACTTGCCTCCGGCGATGAAAGAGCTACAGAAGCTGCAAAACTTGCTATAAACTCTCCTCTCCTTGAAACTTCTATAGAAGGTGCAAAATCCGTATTGTTGAATATCACAGCAGGAAATGACCTGGGAATATTTGAAGTCAATGAAGCTGCAGATTTGATAAGAGATTGCGTAGCTGAAGATGCGAACATAATATTTGGAGCAGGAATAGATGACACTTTAAAAGATCAAGTAAAGATTACAGTTATAGCTACTGATTTCGACCAATACAAAGACGAAGACAAAAAACAAAATAAATTTAGAGAATTGGGCGAAGAAAAAGAAGGCGTAATCCCCGGTGAATTAAAAATACCGTCTTTTTTAAGAACCAACAGAAAATAAACTTTTAGAGCCTCATCCCGTGATGAGGTTTTTTGTTATATTGAGGTGTATTATGAAATGTCCCTATTGCGGCTACGGTGAGTCAAAGGTAATAGATTCAAGACCTACGGACGAAGGAGCCACCATAAGAAGAAGAAGAGAATGTATAGATTGCAAAGGCAGATTTACAACCTATGAGAGAATAGAAGAAACGCCCATAGTCGTGGTAAAAAGAGATGGAACAAGACAGATTTTCGATAAGAGCAAAATAATAAACGGAATAATTCGCTCCTGTGAAAAAAGACCTGTCACATTAAACGATATTGAAAAAACTGCAGACGATGTGGAAAAGCAAATTCAAAACTCCTTAAAAAAAGAAATAACCTCCGAAGAAATAGGAGATATAGTAATGAAGGAACTCAAAGAGCTGGACGAAGTTGCCTATGTACGTTTTGCATCGGTCTACAGACAGTTTAAAGATGTTCAAAGTTTTTTCGATGAAATAGAAGAAATAATAAAGAGCAAGAAGTGATACAGTGGATCTATTTACCTTAAACATGCAAAATAATATGAAGGAAAACTCTCCATTGTCCTACAGAATGAGACCTGAGTCCTTAGAGGATTTTGTTGGTCAAAGACACTTGGTAGGAAAGGGGAAATATTTAAACCGAGTAATAAAATCCGATAGAGTCAGCTCGATGATATTCTATGGGCCTCCCGGAGTGGGCAAGACCACTCTGGCAAAGATTATTTCTCTAATGACTAGGAAACAATTTATAGAAATATCAGCGGTGACATCAAATTTGAAAGAACTGCGTGAAGTTTTGCAACGGGCTGAAGACAACATAAAATTTCATAATTTAAGCAATATCCTCTTCATAGATGAAATTCACAGATTTAACAAATCTCAGCAGGATGCGTTGCTTCCCTATGTGGAAAAGGGAATAGTTACACTTATAGGAGCAACCACTGAAAACCCTTATTTTGAAGTCAACAAAGCGTTGTTGTCCAGAATGCAGGTTTTATTTTTGAAACCCTTGGAAGAAGAAGATCTATACAGACTTTTGTACAATGCTCTTGAAAAAGATCTACTGTTTAAAAAATTAAACATAAATATAACTGATGATGCAAAGGAATTTTTGGTGAGAAATTCCTCGGGAGATGGCAGAAATATACTTAATTCCTTAGAAATTGCAGTATTGTCCACAGATGCGGTCGAGGGAGAAATATATATAGACAAAAATGTAGTCAAGGATTGTCTTCAAAGCAGAAATTTCATCTATGACAAATCATCTACAGAACATTACAATACTGCCAGCGCTTTTATTAAATCATTGAGAGGTTCGGATCCTGATGCCGCAATTTACTACTTGGCAAAGATGATCGAATCGGGAGAAGATCCCAAGTTTATTGCAAGACGATTGATAATCTTTGCTTCGGAAGATGTATCAAATGCCGATCCTATGGGATTGTCCGTAGCTGTTGCAGCCTTTAAGGCATTGGAAGTGGTAGGGCTTCCGGAAGCGAAATTAAATCTGGCTCAAGCAGTAACCTACTTGGCTACAGCCCCGAAATCAAACGCATCTTACATAGCTATAAACAAAGCGACTGAAGATGTGAGATCAGGTAAATCCGCACAGATACCCATGCATATAAGGGACAGTTCAAATGTAAACGACGAGAGCATCTCTTACAAGTATCCTCACAATTATCCGGATCATTATGTGAAGCAGCAATACTTGCCTGAAGAATTGAAAGACAAAAAATATTATGAGCCTACGGAACAGGGTTATGAAAAAAATATAAAGAAATACATGAAATATCTCAAAAAAGGAAATTAAAAGGATGATTGATTTCCTTTTTTATTTATGCATATTTGGTATAATGTTTTTAAAGGAGATGATTAAATGAAAAAGTTTATTTCATTTATGCTTGCCTTTGTAATGGCAAGTGCACTTGTTACAAACACGGTATTGGCGTGCACCAGTACATACGTAGGAGACAAAGTATCTGCAAACGGTTCTACGCTGGTAGCTAGAACAGAAGACATTTCAGGAGCGCATCCAAAGAGTTTTGTAGCTTATCCGGCACAGGAATACAAAGAAGGAACTGAATTTATAGATGTGTTGACGGGATTCACTTGGCCGCAACCTAAGAAATCCCTAAGCTACATTGCAGTTCCGGACACTGCAGGAGAATTGGATGACGGAATTTATGACGAAGTTGGCTACAATGAAAAAGGTGTTGCAGTTTCTGCGACTGAATCAGCTTCTTACAACGACAGCATAGAAGCGATAGATCCCCTTGTAGATGCAGGATTAAGAGAAGCGAACATTGCAACTCTGGTTCTTTCTCAAGCTACAACGGCCAGAGAAGGGATTGAATTGCTTGCAAAGATAGTGGACGAAAAGGGAGCATCGGAAGGAAACACGCTTATGATAGCAGACCAAGAAGAAACTTGGTACATGGAAGTACTTTCCGGACATCAATATGCAGCCATGAAACTGCCCGCAGACAAAGCGGCAGTTATGCCCAACTGCTTTATGCTTGACTATGTAGATGTGGATGACACTGAAAATTACATCACATCAAAGGATTTATACAATTTACCTAAATCTCATAACTTGATTCAAACAGTGGATGGAAAATTTTCAGTGAGAAAAACATACGGACCGGAACTTTCCGAATACAACAGATCAAGACTTTGGGGAGGATACAATCTCCTGGCTCCATCAATGAAACTTTCCTACGATGCACCTCAAGAAGACTTCAAACTTCTTTTTACACCTGATAAAAATGTATCAGTTAAGGAAGTCATGAACTTACAAAGATATAGATATGAAGGAACTGAACTTGATGCAAATCTGCCTGAAAATAAAGACGTAAGAGCAATAGGAGTTCCATCACAAGTTGAATGTCACGTTATTGAACTCAAGGAAGACTTTCCTAAAGAAGCACCGGGAATACTTTGGTTGGCAGTGGGCAACGCTGAACACAACGTGTATGTTCCCTTCTTCCCGAACTTAACAAAGACTCCGGAATCCTATGCTAAAAAATCTCTGAAATTCGATGATACACAAGCCTATTGGCAATACAGAGCATTGACTATGTTAAGTGAATTGGACAGAGAAAGATATGGCAAGAGTGTAAGAGAATATTGGAGCAAGTACGAAGATAATTTACTAAAAACGCAAGAATTAAGAGATAAAAAATTCTTGACTCTATATCATCAAGATCCTGCAAAATCGGTTGCATATGCAAATGATATAGCTGAAGAACTGGGAATGGACGCTCTTGGAAAAGCGAAAATCATGTATGAAGAATTGATGGAATACGTAATTGCAAACTCAACAAGAATGCAAAAAAATCCCTTCAGAACATCTTTGCTGGATTAAATTAAAAATTTTA
Organism: uncultured Peptoniphilus sp.; assembly: GCA_964345555.1. Taxonomy (GTDB): domain Bacteria; phylum Bacillota; class Clostridia; order Tissierellales; family Peptoniphilaceae; genus Peptoniphilus_E. Next base: position 21,131 of record CAYFRD010000005.1, read on the forward strand.
AGAAACTGTCATAAATTTACTGTGGCAGTTTTTTTGTGAAAAAATTTGTAAAAAAAACAGCATATGAGCCTTAATATCAAGGTTTAAAAAGCCGCTGCAATTGACAATGAATGTAAAAATGTCTATAATAGCCTATATTGAACTACCAATTATTAGGAGGAACAGGATGACTATTAATGAAATATTAAAAAATAGCGGAGAGCATATAAATAAAAATTTAAAACTTGAAGGGTGGATTAAAACCAGCAGAAATTCAAAGAATTTCGGTTTTATAGAACTCCATGACGGCACTTGTTTCGGAACTCTTCAGATCGTATATGATGATAATTTGGAAAATTTTTCGGAAATAGGCAAGTATCCCATAAGCTCCTCACTTTTTATAGAAGGCAAATTAGTTGAAAGTCCGGGAGCAAAGCAACCCTTTGAAATTCACGCAACTAAGATCACTCCATACTGCATTTCAGATAATGACTACCCACTTCAAAAAAAGAGACATACAATGGAATATCTGAGAACTATCGCTCATTTGAGAGCTCGTTCCAATACTTTCAATGCGGTTTTCAGAGTTAGATCAATTCTTGCTTTTGCAATTCATAAATTCTTCCAAGAAAAAGGGTTTGTATATGTGAACACTCCTATAATAACTGCATCTGATGCTGAAGGAGCAGGTGAAATGTTTCAAGTCACAACCCTTGATCTAAAGGATGTGCCTTTGGAAGACGACAAGATTGATTACAGCCAGGACTTTTTCGGTAAGGAAACAAACTTAACAGTTTCGGGACAGCTTGAAGCGGAGGCCTTTGCACTGGCGTTTAAAAATGTGTATACTTTTGGACCTACCTTTAGAGCGGAGAACTCCAACACCCAAAGACATGCTGCGGAATTTTGGATGATCGAACCGGAACTTGCTTTTGCAGATAATAACAAAAACATGGAAGTTGCAGAGGAAATGCTCAAATACATAATTAAATATGTGTTTGAAAATGCAAAGGCGGAAATGGAATTCTTCAACAACTTCATAGATAAGGATTTGATCAACAGACTTGAAAATATAGTGAATTCGGACTTCGGCAGAATAACTTACACCGAAGCTGTGGAAATTCTTCAAAAATCGGGTAAGGAATTCAAGTATCCCGTAAGCTGGGGCATGGATTTACAAACAGAACACGAGAGATACTTGACAGAAGAAGTTTATAAAAAACCTCTTTTTGTAACGGACTATCCAAAGGAGATTAAGGCTTTTTACATGAAGGAAAATCCGGACAAAAAGACAGTTGCAGCAATGGATTTGCTTGTTCCCGGAGTAGGAGAGATAATAGGCGGTTCTCAAAGAGAGGACAACCTGGAAATTCTCGAAGCTAAGATGAAGAACAACAACATGAACACTGAAGAATATAAATGGTACTTGGATTTGAGAAGATACGGCAGCGTGATCCATTCCGGATACGGGTTGGGTTTTGAAAGAGCTGTAATGTACATTACGGGAATGAAGAACATAAGAGATGTGATTCCTTTCCCAAGAACTGTTGGACAAGCGGAATTTTAGGAGGAAAAATGGAAAATTACAATCCGAATAAGATAGAAAAAAAATGGCAGGATTTTTGGGATGAGCATGAAACTTATGTTTCCAAAAATGAATATGACAAGGAAAAATTTTATGCCTTGGTAGAGTTTCCCTATCCTTCCGGACAAGGGCTTCATGTAGGACATCCCAGGCCTTACACCGCTCTTGATATAGTTGCAAGAATGAGAAGATATCAAGGATACAATGTTTTATATCCCATGGGCTGGGACGCGTTTGGTCTTCCCACGGAAAACTTCGCAATAAAAAACAAGATTCATCCTAAAATAGTAACTGAAAGAAACATAAAGAGATTTAAAGAACAACTGAAGTCCATTGGCTTTTCCTTTGACTGGTCAAGGGAAGTAAATACCACAGACCCGCAATATTATAAATGGACACAGTGGATATTTTTACAATTTTTTAAACATGGACTTGCTTATAAGAGTGAAATGCCTATAAACTGGTGTCCTTCCTGTAAAATAGGACTTGCAAATGAAGAAGTTGTTGCAGGTAAGTGCGAAAGATGCGGACACGATGTAGTTCACAAGGTAAAGAGTCAGTGGATGTTCAAGATAACCGCCTATGCTCAAAGGCTTCTGGATGATCTCGACGATGTGGACTATATAGAAAGAGTAAAGGCACAACAAAAAAACTGGATAGGAAGAAGCGAAGGTGCTGAAATAAAGTTCAACATAAAGGAAACTGATGAAAACTTAGACGTATTCACCACCAGACCGGATACTATATTCGGAGCGACATACATGGTTGTGGCACCCGAACACCCTTTAATTGAAAAATACAGAGATAAAATTGAAAATATCGACGAAGTGGAAAAATATAGAGAAGAAGTTTCAAAAAAATCCGAATTTGAGAGAACTGAGCTTACAAAGGACAAAACCGGCGTAGAACTGAAGGGTCTTAAAGCTGTGAATCCTCTCACAGAAAAGGACATTCCCATATTTATCTCGGATTACGTCATGATGAGTTATGGCAAGGGCGCCATTATGGCTGTGCCTGCTCACGACCAAAGGGACTATGAATTTGCAAAGAAATTCAATCAAGAGATAATACCCGTAATAGAAGGTTCCGACATAAGTGAAAGTGCAAATGTGGACACTGACAAGGACATAATGATGAATTCAGGATTTTTAAATGGACTGTCTGTAAAAGACGCTATTGAAAAAGCCATTGATGAATTGGAAAAAAGAGGTCTTTCACACAGACGAGTCAACTTTAAATTAAGAGATTGGGTATTTTCCAGACAGAGATATTGGGGAGAACCAATACCCCTTGTCTATTGTGAAGATTGCGGTTGGGTACCTGTAGATGAATCGGAACTGCCTGTCATATTGCCGGAAGTGGAAAATTACGAGCCTACAGATGACGGTGAAAGCCCATTGTCAAAAATAGATTCATGGGTCAATACGACTTGTCCAAAATGCGGTAAACCTGCAAAGAGAGAAACCGATACAATGCCTCAATGGGCCGGATCTTCATGGTACTTCCTCAGATATACCGATCCGGCAAATGATGAAGCTCTTGCATCAAAGGAAGCTCTTGAGCATTGGACACCTATCGATTGGTATAACGGTGGAATGGAGCACACTACTCTTCACCTTTTGTACTCGAGATTTTGGCATAAATTTTTATATGACATAGGAGTAGTTCCTACTAAGGAACCATATATGAAGAGGACTTCTCACGGAATGATTTTAGGGGACAACGGAGAAAAAATGTCCAAGTCAAGAGGAAATGTAATTAACCCCGATGAAATTGTGGAAGATTACGGTGCAGATACATTGAGAACCTATGAAATGTTCATAGGAGATTTTGAAAAGAATGCTCCATGGTCAGATAACGGAGTTAAGGGTTGCAGGAGATTTTTGGAAAGAGTATGGCACTTGGCAGACATAGTTAACGAAAAAGAGCAATACTCTGAAAAACTTGAATCGAATATCCACAAAACCATCAAAAAAGTTACCTACGATTATGAAAACCTAAAAGCCAACACTGCAATTGCCGCTCTTATGACATTGCTTAACAACTTCAATGCAGCAGGAGAAATATCACGCAAGGACTTTGCCACATTCCTCATGCTTTTAAATCCAGTAGCTCCGCATATAACGGAAGAATTATGGATTGCATTGAATTTGGGAGGATATTTAAATGAGCAAAGCTGGCCGCAATACGATGAAGCAAAGACCATCGACGATGTGGTTGAAATTCCTGTTCAATTTAACGGAAAGGTAAGATTCCAAATAGAAGTTGAAAAAGATGCAGACCAAGATACAGTACGAGCAACGGCAAAGGAAAACAAAATATATGCTCAATACACTGAAGGAAAGACCATAGTCAAGGAAATATATATTCCCGGAAAGATATATAATATAGTTGTCAAGTAAAGAAAAAAGTTAATGCAGAGTTTTCTGTGTTAACTTTTTGTGCCATAATTGGAGGATCATTATGAACAGTATGACAGGTTACGGATTGGGAATCGGATCCAATGAAAACGTCAGCGTAAAAATTGAAATCAAATCCGTAAATAACAGATACAGCGATATAAATATAAAACTTCCGAAAATACTCCTGTACATTGAAGACAGAATAAAGAAATACATCAAGGACAGAGTACACAGAGGGAAGATAGATGTATTTATAAATGTTGAATTTTTAAACATAAAGAACATTAAAGTCGGTGTCAATACTGCCCTTGCAAGGGAATACTACGAGGTGCTCAGTTCAATAAAGAGAGATTTGGACTTTAAAGATGAGATTAAGCTCAGAGATGTTTATTTGATGCAGGGCGTGCTTACAAACGAACCTGAAGAAATAGATGAAGATATCTATATGGGAGTTATTAATGAAACTCTACAAGAAGCTGTGGAGAATTTCATAGCCATGAGAAATCGAGAAGGCGAAAACATCAAGGCGGTATTTGAAAATTCCCTTGGTCACATAAAAGAAATCGCAGAATTAATAAGAATCAAAGCCCCTCTTGTAGTAGAAGAAAATACCGAAAAATTGAAAAATACCATCAAGGAAAATGTAGATGTAGATAAATTGGATCTTCAAAGGCTGTCTACAGAGGTCGCCATAATGTGCGATAAATTATCAATTGATGAAGAAATAACCAGAGTTTTTATTCATTTAGAACAATTTAATGATATAATTAATAAAACTGGAGCCATTGGTAGAAAACTTGACTTTTTAGTTCAGGAACTCAACAGAGAAGTCAACACCATAGGTTCCAAGACTACAGATATAGAGATTTTAAATTCTGTTGTGGAATTGAAATCCGAAATTGAAAAACTCAGAGAACAAATTCAAAACATAGAATAAATCACATTTTTAATAAGGAGGGGTTTACTTGTCCGGTGGATTTTTAATGGTTTTATCGGGACCGTCAGGTAGCGGCAAGGGAACAGTCAGCGAAGCGTTAATGAAAAAAAACAACGAAATTGTATTTTCAACATCTGTCACTACGAGAACTCCAAGACCCAATGAGATTAACGGAGATAATTACTTTTTTACTACCATTGATGAATTTGAAAGAATGGTAGAAGATGATGAATTGCTTGAATATGCTTTTGTGCACACAAATTACTACGGAACGCCCAAGAAATTCGTATTTGATGAAATAGAAAAGGGAGAGATCGTTCTGCTTGAAATCGACGTGCAGGGAGCATTGCAAATCAAAGAAAAATATAAAGAAGCTGTATTTATTTTCCTTCTTCCGCCAAAGATGAGTGAACTTAAAAACAGACTTATTAAAAGAGATACTGAAACAGAAGAAGAAATTAACACAAGGTATAAAAATGCCTTCAAGGAACTTGACTTTGTGGGAGAGTACGATTATTTTGTAGTCAACAACAAGGTTGAGCAGGCGGTGGAAGATATTGAAAACATAATTGCCGCCGAAAGACTCAGAGTAAAAAGGCATAAGAATATAAAGGAACAAGTTCTGTAACATAGGAGTGAGAAAATGATAATACCATCCTTTGAACAATTGGAAAAAATAACCGATTCAAGATATTCTCTATCTGTTCTTGTTTCAAAAAGAGCAAGGAAAATAGTAAATGGAGCAGATCCGCTAATTGAAACTGAAAATACCAAGGCAGTTTCCATTGCAATTGAAGAAGCTGTCAAGGGTGCAATAGTATATAATGAACCCATGAGCGACAAGGCATACAAGGCGAAGATAGACGAAGAAAGAACGCAAAAAATAGAAGAACTGAGAAAACAAAGACAGGAAACCCAAGAATCCACAGATATGAGAACAGGAGAAGATTCCGAAGAAAATGCTCAAGGATAAAAATATTTTATTAGGGATAACCGGAGGCATAGCGGCTTATAAATCGCCTGCCATAGCCAGTATACTCAGAAAAAAACAGGCAAATGTCAAAACCATAATGACACCTGCAGCCTGTGAATTTATTACGCCCTTGACCATGCAGACCATGACATCCAATGTGGTGCACGTGGATATGTTCAACCAACTCATGGACATGGATGTGGAGCATGTGGAGTTGGCAAAGTGGGCGGATATCATAGTGGTAGCACCCGCCACGGCAAACACTATTGCAAAACTTGCAAACGGAATCTGCGACAATTTGATTACTACAGTTTTAATGGCGAGCAGATCCAAGATACTTTTAGCACCTGCAATGAACACATATATGCTTAAAAGTGCTGCGAATATGTACAATATGGATATTCTCAAGAGCAGAGGAATTAAAATTCTGAGCACTCAATCGGATCTTTTAGCTTGTAATGACGTCGGAGAGGGTAAAATGCTGGAACCGACTCAAATTGTAGAAGCAATTGAAAGAGAACTGACAGAAAAAGACCTGTCGGGGAAGAAAATAGTTGTAACTGCCGGACCGACTGTTGAAGCAATAGATCCTGTGAGATTTTTGTCCAATCATTCCAGCGGCAAAATGGGTTATGCTCTTGCAAAAAGAGCAAAGTACAGAGGAGCGGAAGTAACTCTCATATCGGGACCTACGAGCATAACACCGCCTGATGTGGATAATTTCATCAGAATCACCAGCACCCGAGATATGTTTGAAGCGGTGAAGGTTAATTTTGACAAATGCGATGTGCTTATAAAAGCTGCAGCTCCTGCAGATTTCAGACCAAAAAACACATCTGAAGAAAAAATAAAAAAAGAAAAGAATGCATTAAATACCATAGAATTGGAAGAAAATCCGGACATAGCCAAGTACTTCGGCTCAATTAAAAAAGCTCAAATAATAGTCGGATTTGCAGCTGAAAGCATAGACGAAATTGAACACGGTCTTGAAAAGCTCAAGAAGAAAAATTTCGATATCATAGTCATCAACAACATAAAGCAAGAGGGAGCCGGATTTAAAAGCGATACAAATATAGCAAGCATTGTAGACAGGAATAAAAATGTTGAAAAACTACAAAAGATGGACAAGGAAGAGCTTGCAGACATAATTTTGAATAAAGTTGTAAATTTATTATAAAACAAGATTTTTATCTTGTTTTTTGCTTATAATCCATAAGCAAATAATCAGATCGCATAATTCGGTGATAAAATGAAGTATGTAAAGGTATTTATAGAAAACAGCATATCTAAAATAGGAAATTTATATACCTATAAATCGGAGGACTCCATGAATTTGAAGCTTGGAGTCCGTGTTGTCGTGCCCTTCGGCAAGGGCAATAGACATGAAATTGCTGTAGTTGTGGGTATTTCGGACTATATTCAAGACAATAGTTATGAGATAAAAAATGTAGTTGAAATCATAGACTTTGAACCCATAGTAACAGAAGACTTAATTCAACTGGGATTTTGGATGTCTAAAAAATACCTTACGCCAATATCTCAAAGTTTTTCACCCATACTCCCTCCCGGAGATATGAGAAAAATAAACAGAAAAATTAAAATTTTAAAGCAAGATTTAACTGCTGAAGAGGAGAAGATTTTAAAACCGATCATAGAAAACAACTGTTCATTGGAAAGTTTCCAAAAAGATGAAAATTTCAAAGATTCTATCAGAAAATTGATAAAGGGTAAAGTCATTAAGTTGGATTTTGAAATCATTACAATCGGCGGAGGAAAATTCCAAAACTTTGTCAAGATAAAAGAGGATTATATCAGAGTTATTTCTGAAAACCGGCTTAAACTATCGGAGAAACAGTTACTTGTAATAGAATATTTATCGGATAAAAAAGAAGTTAAATTGTCAGATATGTTGAGAGATTTACAAATTTCCGATTCGCCGGTAAAAACACTTGAATCCAAGGGTTTATTATCCATATATAAATCCCGCATTGAAAGAAAAACCTATGACGGACAATATAAGGACAATTCTCACAACTTAAATATTGAACAGCTTCAAATATACAATTCAATTATAGAAGACGGTTCGGGAGTTTCATTAATTCATGGACTTACAGGATCGGGAAAGACGGAGATATATCTGAAACTGGCAAAGGAAATAACATCCGGGGGAGGACAAGTCATAGTACTGCTGCCTGAGATAGGTCTAACTCCACAGATGATTGAAAGATTTAAGGGAGTTTTTAAGGATAGAGTTGCAGTTATGCACTCAAAGCTTTCCCCGGGGCAGCGATACGATTCCTGGCAAAGGATAAAAAACGGTAATGTGGATATCGTCATTGGAGCCAGATCGGCAGTGTTTGCTCCCTTTGACAACTTGAAAATGATAATCGTCGATGAAGAACATGACAGCTCCTACAGATTTCACAACGCTTTGAGATATGATGCCATAGATGTGGCAATCAAGAGAATGGAAATACTTTCGGGCAGGACGATTCTAGGATCCGCAACACCGGATGTATGTCACTACTATCTTGCAAAGACAGATAAATATAAATTATATGAATTGAAAAAACGTGCTGTGACGGGAGCAAGGCTTCCCAATACGAATGTAGTTGATATGAGAAATGAACTGGTTCAAGGCAATACTTCCATATTCAGCTCCATTCTGTCAAATCAAATTGACGAAAAACTCAAGAATAAAGAACAGATAATCCTATTTTTAAACAGAAGAGGTTTTTCAAATTTTGTATCCTGCAGATCCTGCGGATATGTGATCAAATGTGACAATTGTGACATATCAATGACCTATCACAGAGCTATGGATATATTGAGATGCCATTATTGCGGAAGCACAAAAAAACCTGTTACAGTATGTCCTAATTGTGGAAGCAAGTATATAAGGCAATTCGGCATAGGCACGCAGAGAGTTGAACAAGAAGTACAAAAAAACTTTAAGCATGCTCGTGTTTTAAGAATGGACAGAGATACTATGTCTCAAAAAAATTCCTATGATGAAATTTATGAAAAAATGAAAAACCATGAAGTGGATATACTTGTGGGTACTCAAATGCTTGCAAAGGGATTGGATTTTGATAATGTAACTCTTGTGGGAGTAATAGCTGCCGATCTGTCTCTTTTTATATCGGATTACAGAGCCAACGAAACCACGTTTCAACTGTTGACTCAAGTTTCAGGAAGAGCCGGAAGGGGTAAAAAAGAAGGAGAAGTTGTAATTCAATCCTATAATCCTGAAAACTATGCTGTGCTCTTTGCTAAAAAGTCCGATTATATTGGATTCTATAATACTGAAATAGAAAACAGAAGAGAATTTAAATATCCTCCCTTTGTCAAGATGGTAAATATATACTTCATCTCGCAAGAGGAAAAGCACTTGGATCAACTAGCTCATTTGTTTTTAAAAGAGTTGGAAAAAGTTTTAAAAAATATTTATATAGAACACACGAGAATAATCAGTCTACCTAAGATAAAGAGGCAGTACAGAAATAAGTTCATCATAAAAGTACGACCCGGTGACTTGCAAGGTTTGACGGATAAAATAAGAGAAGTTATGCAATTAAATGAAAAAACATTTGAAAAATACAAAACATACATTGATGTAGAATTTATATAAAGGTGATGAAATTGGCATTAAGAACCATTAGAACGGACGAAGACCCCATATTGAGAAAAAAATCCAGAACGGTGGAAAAATTTGACGATAGACTTAAAACATTGATTGAAGATATGTACGAAACCATGGATAACGCACAAGGTGTGGGACTTGCCGCTCCTCAAATAGGAATTTTAAAAAGATTGATAGTAATAGACGACAATGAACAGACGAGGACCGCACTTATCAATCCGGAGATAGTTGAAAAAGACGGTTCGGAAGTATCCTACGAAGCATGTCTTTCAGTGCCTGAAAAGCAGGGCGAGGTAGAGAGAGCCACACACATAGTAGTCGATTATGTAGATGCCGACAACAACAAAAAGCAACTGGAAGCTAAAGATATGTTGGCGAGAATACTCCAACACGAAATAGACCATTTAAACGGTGTGCTCTACACCGACATTGCAAAAAGCGTATATGTGGTTACCGATAAAGAGAAAGAGGAATAAAATTGAAAATAATATATATGTCCTCTTCCGGATTCGGCATAAGACCACTTGAGAAGCTGTGTGAAAAATATGATGTTTCCGTGGTTACAGGCGAGGATAAGGCACGAGGACGAGGAAAAAAATTAAAACCCACAATTATCAAAGAGAGGGCTGAAGAATTAGGACTTGAAATTTTTCAGCCTGATGATATAAATTCCGAAAGTTCTATTGAATACTTGAAATCCTTAGAGGCGGATCTGTTCGTCGTGGTTTCCTTCGGAGCATTGTTGAAGAAAAAAGTATTGGAAATTCCAAAATACTATTGCTTGAATATACATCCCTCCCTGCTGCCCAAGTTAAGAGGAGCCGCACCCGTAAACAGAGCCATATTAAATGGAGATGACAAGACAGGCGTATGTATAATGAAAATGGACGAAGGTCTGGACAGCGGAGATGTGGCAGCTGTGCAAGAGGTGGACATAGCAGGGCGAAATGCAGATGAATTGGCAGACTGCTTGAGCGAAACAGGTGCAGATTTAATTCTGCAAGTAATAGAGGATTTGGAAAAGGGTGAAATAGAATTCACAGCACAAAGAGATGACTACACCTATGCGGAAAAAATTGACAAAAGCGAAGGATACATAGACTTCAACACATGGTCATCTGAAGATATATTCAGAATATTGAGAGCCATGCCCACAAGGTATGCAATATCCACCACTTACAAAGGAGAGAGATTTAAAATTACACAAATAGAATTGCTCGGTGAAAAAACAGGAGGCAGACCCGGCGAAATCGTAGACAACAACAAGAAACTAAAAATCGCCACCATTGACGGCAGTTTTTTAATAAAAAGACTTCAATTTCCCGGTAAAAAGGAGATGGATACAAAATCTTTCCTTGCGGGAAACAAATTAGAATTGGGAGAAATTTTAGGAGGATGAAATGTACGGATATTACGGATATAGTTTAGATTATTTCATATATGTATTGCCTGCGGTTTTGCTGGCGATGTACGCACAGTATAAAATCAGTTCAGCCTATGGAAAATACAGTCAAGTTGATTCTAAAACAGGTATAAACGGTGCAGAAGCCGCTAAGATAATCATGGACAGAAACGATTTGAGGGATGTTGTGATAAAAATGATTCCGGGAAAACTATCGGATAATTACAATCCTCAAACCAGAGAACTTAATTTGTCAAAAGAAGTATATCAAGGTACTTCAATAGCATCTTTAGCCATAGCCGCCCATGAAGTGGGACACGCTATTCAACACCAAAGGGAATATAAACCGCTAGTGTTGAGATCCCTTTTGGTTCCGGCTGCAAGCATAGGTTCAAATCTTGCCATGCTCTTTATATTGGCAGGACTGTTTTTCTCCAACTTTTTCCTAAAAGTGGGGATAGCATTGTTTTCCTTAGCCGTATTGTTCCAAATAATTACGCTGCCTGTTGAGTTCAATGCCAGCAAAAGAGCTCAAGAACAGTTGGCGATGGGAATTCTTTCAGAAGAACAATTGGAAGGCTCAAAGAGCGTATTATCTGCAGCTGCATTAACCTATGTGGCATCGACCTTAGTTGCAATCGGACAACTTTTGAGATTGTTGTCCCTATCAAGGCGAAGAGATTAATATATGAAAAATGCCAGAAAATCAGCGCTCTTGATTTTAAATAAGGTTTTAAATGAGGGCGCTTTTTTAAATGAAGAGTTAAATATCTTAAATAATGAAGATATTGACATAAAGGACAAAAATTTAATATCCAATCTGACAAAGGGAGTTCTTAAAAATAAACTTCTGTTGGATCACATAATTAGAAAACACTCCAAGATAAGACTCAAAAAAATTCACAATGTAATATTGATGATTCTCGAGATGGGTGCTTATCAAATACTTTTCACTGACAGAGTGCCGGACTATTCATCAATAAACGAATCGGTGAATTTAGCAAAGGAATTCGGAAACAGAGGTTCCACAGGTTTTGTAAATGCCCTATTGAGAAACATATCCAAAAACAAAGAGGATATTTTAAAATCCGATTTTTATTTAAAGGAGTTTAAAAGCAAGAGTACTGCGGAATATCTATCGATAAAATATTCTCATCCGTTGTTTTTTGTTGACTCACTTTTGAAAAATCACGATGAAAACTTCATAGAGGAACTATTGAGAGCGAACAATGAAGAAGCACCCTTTGACATAAGGGTAAACACCCAAAAAACAAGTGTAGATGAATTTATGGAAGAATTGGGCAAAGCTCAATATCAAGCGGAAAGAACTAAAATTTCAAAATACGCTCTCAGAGTAAAAAATCCTCAGGGAATATTCAATACTAAATTCTATAGGGAAGGGTATTTTTATGTTCAAGATGAGGGTTCTATTTTAGTATCGGAAATTTCAGAAGTGGGAGAGTGCAAAGACATGCTCGATCTGTGCGCTGCTCCCGGAGGTAAGAGTATAAATCTCTCCTTATTGTCCCCTTCTTCTGATATAATATCCTGTGACATATCTGATTACAAAGTGAATTTAATCAGAGAAAATATAAAGAGATTGGGACTAAAGAACGTATATCCGCGCAAAAATGATGCAACAAAATTAAAGCGAACATTCATAGACAAATTTGATTTTGTATTGGTTGATGTACCCTGTTCGGGATTGGGACTCTACAGAAGAAAACCGGAAATAAGATACAACAGAGAATACAATGATATAAAAGCCCTACAGGGAATCCAAAGGCAAATACTGGCAAACGCCCTTAAATATTTAAGACCTGAGGGTCAACTGACTTACTCCACATGCACGCTTAGTGAAGAAGAAAACGAATATGTAGTAAATAGCCTGATAAATGATAAATTTGAAATTATAAAAACTGACGGAGAAGATTTCAAGAGATATTATCCCAATGCAGATGACACTGACGGTTTTACGATTTGTAGAATAAAAAGGAAGTAGAAATGCAATTAAACTCCTGCAACTTAGATGAATTAAAGGAATTAGTCCAAAAATACGGACATAAAAGCTTCAGAGGAAATCAACTTTATACATTTTTTCATTCAAGCAAGCGAAGAGATATAGAAAACTCCAATCTGCCCAAGGAACTGATCGGAGAATTGATAAAAAATGAAGAGATCGCTCATGTGGATATTTTAAAGGACTACAGCTCACAACTGGATGAAACGAAAAAACTTCTCTATGTGCTTGATGATGAAAATATAATTGAAGGCACCCTTATGAAGTACAAGTATGGTAACTCCCTTTGCATATCCACACAAGTTGGTTGCAGAATGGGCTGTGTTTTTTGTGCTTCCACCAAGGCCGGACTGGTGAGAAATTTGACCGCCGCCGAGATGGCTTCACAAGTTTATGTAACTGAAAATAAATACTCAATTAAAATATCAAATATAATTTTAATGGGCAGCGGAGAGCCTCTGGACAATTATGAAAATGTAATGAGGTTTTTAAAGATCATTCACAGCCGAGAAGGCAAAAACTTAAGCTACAGAAATATAACTCTATCCACCTGCGGAATTGCTGAAAATATATATAAATTTGCCGATGAAGAACTGCCTGTGACATTGGCGCTTTCTCTTCACAACACCGACAATAAGAACAGAAGTGAACTTATGCCTATAAATAGAAAATACAGCATTGAAGAAGCGTTGACAGCATGCAAATACTATACGGAACAGACAAATACAAGACTTACGGTTGAATACACCTTGATAAAGGGAGTAAACGACCTGAAAAAAAACGCTCAAGAGTTAAAGAGATTACTTAGAGGTATAAACAGCCACATAAATTTAATTCCTTTAAATCCCATTAAAGAATACACCGAATACAGACCTGCCAATAACGAAATAGAACATTTCAGAAAAAAACTTGAAGACATGGGATTAAATGTTACAATTAGAAGAGAGCTGGGAGCTGATATAAATGCTTCCTGCGGTCAATTAAGACGAAATTACAAGGAGGGTAACAGTGATAAAATTCATAGCCCTAAGCAATAAGGGATTAGTCAGAGAGAACAACGAAGACTCCTTTATTGTCGATGAAAAAAATCTTGCATTTTTTATAATTGCCGATGGAATGGGAGGCCACAAAGCCGGTGAAATCGCAAGCCAAAAGGCAGTTTCAATTTTAAGAGAAGATTTATTAAACACGGAAATAAATTCAGAAGAAGATCTTGTGTCCATATTGGTCAGCTCCGTAAAGGAAGCCAATGAAGAAATCTACAATCTGTCCAGGGGAAACTTGAAGTACAGAGGAATGGGCACGACTCTTTCACTTATATACATATTTGAAGACAATGTTTTCTATATAAATGTCGGCGACAGCAGAATTTATGAAATAAATGATCAATATATCAATCAGATCACGCAGGACGATTCTTTCGTCAATTACCTGATTGAAATAGGTGAAATAAGCAAAGACGAAGCCGAATCACACCCTAAAAAGAACGTACTTACAAAGGCGTTGGGTACATCGGAAGATTTGGACATTGAAGTCAATAAAATACCTTACAACAAAGAAAACAAATATCTGATATGTTCTGACGGACTCAGCAACATGGTTTCAAAGGATATGTTGTTCTCCATAATTAACGGAGAAAAAACTGAAGAAGTCGGAGAGAAACTCATTGACGAAGCACTTGTCAATGGGGGAATAGACAATATTACATTGATATTAATATACAGTTAGTAGGTGGAAAATATGATAGGTAAAATTTTGGGTAACAGATACGAAATTCTACAAAAAATCGGTACCGGAGGCATGGGAGATGTATATAAAGCCCATTGCAGAAGATTGGACAGAATAGTCGCAATAAAAACACTTAAATCCGAATACAACAGTGACAACAATTTCATTAGAAAATTCAAAAGGGAATCACTTGCAGCGGCAAGTATTTCTCATCCCAATATAGTAAGCATATATGATGTAGGCACTGAGGAAATCGATGGAGAAAAAGTTCACTATATAGTTATGGAATACATCGACGGAATAACTCTGAAGGAAAAAATTCAGGAAGAGGGAAAACTCAGCGAGAAAATCGCTCTGAATTACACCGTTCAAATAGCCGAAGCATTGAAAGTGGCACATTCAAAGGGAATAGTCCACAGGGATATTAAATCTCAAAACATCATTATAACCAAGGATGACAGGATAAAAGTGACTGATTTCGGCATAGCCAGGATAGCGGACAATGCAACGGTTACCGCCACAAATGCCATTATGGGTTCAGTTCATTATTTTTCACCGGAGCAAGCTAGAGGAGCAAAGGTGGACAACAGATCTGACATCTATTCTCTGGGAATAGTCCTCTATGAAATGCTTACGGGAGAATTGCCCTTTGATGCGGAAAATCCGGTATCTGTGGCTCTTATGCAAGTGCAAAGCAACATGCCCCTTCCTTCATCAAAAAATCCTCAAATATCGCAATATGCCGACCAAATAGTCAGCAAGATGACCATGAAGGATCCGCAGGACAGATATTCCGACGTATACCTTCTAATAAGGGACATTAAAAATATTCAGCTGGGCAGAACCGGTACAGTAAATTATAGAACACAGACGGGTCCCATATCAAAAACGGGAGTTAAATCATCACCTATACTTGAAAGAAAAAATTACAAGAGAGAAGAACCTAGATATATAAAAAATAAAGTGGAGAAGAAAAACTCCTCATTGCCCATATTTTTAGGAGTATTGACGGCAATTCTGCTTGCCTTTATGCTGCTTTACATCGTTCCTAAGATGATGGCAAAGGAAAAACCTGAAGACACTCAGGTAGTGGAAGTACAAAAAGTCAAAGTCCCATCTCTTGTGGGCAAGAGCCAAGACCAAGCCAGAGAAGAACTGGAAAAATTGGGATTGACCATGGATGCCGATTTTGCCGACGATTATGAAAAGGCAAACAGAGAAGTACTTGAACAAAATCCGGAAGAAGGTACAGAAGTTGAACAAGGCTCTGCTGTAAGAGTCAAGATAAATGTATTGAAAGACGTAATAGAAGTTCCCGACTTGCTGGGCAAAACCCTTGAAGAAGCTCAAGCCTTAGTAAACAAAGCGGGACTTACAATCAACAATATAGAATTGGAATACTCCAGTGACTATGAAGAAAACCAAGTAATAAAACAAGATCCTGTCGCCGGAAGCGAAGTGGTAAACGATAAGAACTTGACAGTCTACGTATCCAAGGGCAAGGAAGATCTTTCACAAAAAATACCTAATTTAAGAGGAGTAAATAATGTGGAAGCAAAGGAGACCCTTGAAGGACTGGGATTTGTCGTCAAAATAGAAGAAATCAAGTACACGGGACTGGACGTTGGAGATGTGGTCGATTATGAACCTAAGGATGAAGCGGACAAGGGAACGGAAATAACCCTTTATGTTACCACGGGTCCGGAAGAAAAAACCGATGGAGGTAACACAGGCAATGAAACAGATAACCCCACCACGCCACACGAAGAACCTGCAGGAGATCTACCCGATTCTTTGACTGTTAAAATGCCTGATGACGGTGGCAGACACAATGTGGTCATTTGGCGACGTACTGCCGGAGGAGATGAATACAAAATATACGATTACAACAAGGAATCCTCTGAAGGAGATATAACCGTAACCCTTCAATATGTTTCCAAGGGCGACATATTTGAAGTGTATATCGACGGAGAAAAAGTCGAAACTAAAGAAATTCATTAGGAGCGTATATGAAAGGTAAAATAGTAAAACTTTTAGGCGGATTTTATTATGTTAAAAGCGGCTCCGAGACCTATGAAACCAGAGCCAAGGGAAGTTTTAGAAATGATTCCATAAAACCCCTTGTGGGCGATGATGTCGAATTTAAAGTCGAAGGCAACACCCTGGGATATATTGAAAAAGTATATCCCAGAAAAAACAGACTCACAAGACCTGCTGTTGCAAATGTGGATCAAGTCCTGATAGTGATCCCCACCAAGGATCCGGATTACAATTTAAACTTAATAGATAAAATGATATGCGGCTATGAAAATAAAGTAGATGTTTTAATAGCCGTCAACAAGTATGACCTTGATAAAAAATCTGCTGAAAATCTCTTGGAAATCTACAGAAAATCCGGGTTTAAAAGCTTTATGATCTCATATAAGTACACCTTTACCATAGATCTGCTGAGAGAGTACCTAAGAGGCAAAACCACAGCACTATGCGGAGTTTCCGCAGCCGGCAAGTCAACCATAGCATCTCACATTTTGAAAAAAGATATACTTATCGGTGACATATCGGAAAAGACCAGAAGAGGAAAGCACACAACCAGACATGTGGAGATATTCAGCGGAGAAGAAGACACATATCTCTTTGATACTCCAGGATTTTCAAGCATAGACCTGGGTATGCCTGCCGAAGAACTTAAAAATTGTTTCAGAGAATTCCATGAGTCGGCAAAGGAATGCAGATTTAACGACTGCCTGCACATAGATGAACCTCAGTGCAAAGTTAAAGAGTTCGTGGAAAAAGGAGCAATTGCACAATCCAGGTACGATAACTACCTGAGCATATACAAAGAATTAAAAGAAAGGGAACAGTACTGATGATATCGCCTTCAATTTTATCCTGTGATTTTACCAATATAAAAAAAGATTTTGATGATATGAACAAAGCGAAAGTGGACTTCATACATGTGGATGTCATGGACGGAAACTACGTACCCAATATTTCCTTCGGTCCGGCAATAGTGGAACAGCTGAAAACTCTCACCGACATTCCCTTTGACGTGCACCTCATGATCAATAATCCCGAAAACTATATAGAAAATTTCGCAAAGGCGGGAGCTGATATCATATCCGTACATCCGGGTTCAACCACGCACTTAAACAGAACTTTGAACTTAATCAAATCCTATGGAATCAAAAGCGGTGTGGTTTTAAATCCGGCAGAAGACCTGAACGTACTTGAATATGTGCTCGACGACATTGACCTGCTTCTTTTAATGTCTGTAAATCCAGGATTCGGAGGACAAAAATTCATAGACAATACCCTTAAAAAGATAGAAGATGCAGCACAACTTATAAAGAGCAGATCCTCAAGCTGTTTAATAGAAGTAGACGGCGGAGTGAATCTGTCCAATGCTCAAGAGTTGTATAAAAGGGGAGCGGATATATTGGTGGCAGGTTCAGCCATATTTTCTAAGGAGAATCCCTACGACGAAATGCTCAAATTTAAAAAGATAAGAAAATGAGAGGGCTTTTATCCACAGGCGGATACGAAATTGACAAGGATATATTGTATAAATATGCCCGAGACAGTTTTATAATCTGTGCCGACTCAGGAATAAAAAACTTCATAGGTACGGATATCATTCCTCATATGGCAGTGGGAGATTTCGACTCATCTGACGAACAATGTTTGAAATTTATAGAAGAAAATAATATCCCTATCAAAAAATACCCCGTAAAAAAGAACCACACCGACACGGAAATAGCCATTGACGTGCTCCTTGATAAAAAATGCGAAGAAATAAATATTCTGTCGGCAATAGGAACGAGATTCGACCACACCATGGCAAATATACTCTTGCTGAGAAAATTATACAATTTATGCAGAGCAAAGATAGTAGACAATCATAATGAAGTGATCTATTGCGAAGAGAGGGAACTCAAAGTACACAAGGACGGTTTTAAATACTTGAGCATAATTCCCATAAGTGAAGACGTAAATGTTTCTTCAAAGGGATTGCTCTATGAAACGGATAATTTAAATATTAAATTGAACTCCACCTTGGGAGTTAGCAACGAAATAGTGAAAGACTTTGCGGAACTCACCATACACAGGGGAAATTGTTTAATAGTAAAATCAAAGGACTGAAAAGTCCTTTTTTTGTATGTATTGTATTTATATTCAAATTTATATTATAGTTTGGGTTAATGCGGGACGTAGGCATCGTCCCCTACTTTGGTCATTGGATGCATTTTATTTTTATGTAATGGCGGTCGCACATATTCGCTTGCTGTTTTTGATATACATAATTATTTCAGTAGGGGCGGTCGCCACGCCGCCCTTTATGTATAATTAGATCACAATTCGTGATGCAGCACAGTCGCATACATATTCAATAGCGGAAAATAAATCCTGATAATATAAAATCGATGTAAAGTAAATGTAAAATTATTGTTACCACCTTGAAAAATTTTCGGGGGGGGGAGTATTATAATCACAATAGAAAGTGGTATTTTATACAGTGATGCTCCAATGCTTTAATAACTTTATACTCCAAGAGAGAGCTCGCTTGAGAAAAAAGAGCCTTCAAAGAGAAGACTCTCAAGGAGGAGAAAGATATGAAAGAGAAAAGGCTAAAGAAATTATTGGCATTATTTTTAGCAATTATAATAGGATTGGGAACTTACACTCCTGTCCAAGCGGCAGGTACAGTCCTGCCAATAGATTCAGCTCACTTGACCATCAATGATTTTGTTATTTCCAGGGAAAATGACGGAACGCCGATCACTTGGAAAAGAGATGGAGATCCGGGAGCCGATGACCCTGCAACCTACGAAAGTAAAGTAGAAGTGAACACATATTTGAAGCTGAAGATAGACATATCCTACACTGCCGAAAGTCCCGTCCAGCCGGGAGATACACTGACGATTCCGGCTGACCATGGGGGTGGGAAAATCAATTTTGGTGCACAAAAGCTCCTGGACGGATCCGGCAATGAAATCGGAACATGGGAATACAAGGGCGGATCCTTTATCATTACCTTTGGTGGTGACTATATTTCCACCCACAATGTTACGGAAGTCGATGCCGTGATGGAAACCGGTCCGATGATAACATATTTAATTAATTCTGTGACACCGGGCTACAGAATAAGTACGGGGCAGTTAGGCAGCGATACAATCCATATGGCGATTAAGAAACATGTTTATGAGTTCAAACCAATAACAATTTCCAACCAACTTATCCGAAAATCAGGAGGTTATCCGAGTAATAATACTGTGACATGGTCTTTTGATGTATCAAATGATTTCAATTATTCAGTGCATAATCCCTATTTACTGCAAAATAATGCGTACAAAGCCGACTCCTACGGTCCCGTCTATATTGAAGACGACTTTCCCAAGGGACTTGGTCAGCCACCGAGGTTTACCGAAGCTTATTCCTATATGTCCATAATGAACGATAACAATGAATTTTTAACAACTGCGATATATTTGGGTATTTATGAGTTGTTTACCCAAGTACCTCAAGGATCTATGACCAAGGATCAAGTTAGGTCCGGTCTTCAAAACGGCCAGTACACCATCTATAATAATGGGGACGGAACCTACACTCTTATGCTTAAAGGGTGGCCCATGGACGGATCGGATCCCGAGGCACCAACCTACGGAGATGTGCAAGCTATTAGAAACGCCGGAGGTGTGGGTAATTGGTTGAAGTCAGCCAAGCCGGAAGTATTCGGACCGGGAGGTATCAGCGATGCAGCCGTTGCTAAAATGAACCAGCTGGACGACAAGGTTATCCAGAATTTAAATGTTCGTTTCCTTCAATACTTCCCCGTTGTAGCTATGGACACCACCGTTGAAAATACGGCTGCCTTTACCATCGGGGGAACGACGACGGAAAAAATCGCCAGTCCAATCTTAAAACCCACATCATCGTCTATTACCGCTCCGGCAGATCCCCAGACCGTCACTCTGTACAAGTTGGACCTTGATGCCAAGCCCTTATCTACAGGTTTTGCCTTTGAACTGCAAACGTCAACTGATAATGGTGCAAGTTGGACAAAGACAAGTATCGACCCCAACAATATTAATAAGGGGACTTATAATGCGGACACACAAACCGTTATACCCAATGCGGACGGTGCAATCGAGATAAAAGAACTCGTACCGGGTCTATACCGTTTTGTAGAAACGGATCATCCCGCTCAATACAAGGACGTAACTTTGATGGGCACCCCGAACAGCAGTACAAACACAGGGGCATCCAATTCCAAGACCTTTACCATTACCACGGAAGCTACGGAAGGTGTATTGGTGGAAATGCGTAATGAATTAAAGAAAACGGGAGATTTGACGGGAAGCAAGACATGGATCAAAGACGGAGCTCCTGCAAGAGTGACTGAACCGGGAGTGAAATTTGAACTTTGGCGTAAAGCGGGAAACGATCCGGCGGAAAAAGTGAAAGAAGCCACAGCTCTTGTCAATAATCAAGTGAATTTCGGCGAGCAAGTTGCGGTCAATGAAAGTGGAGCGGCATACACATACTATGTAAAAGAAGTTTTTGATGATCCGACAGATCCTCAAAATTCCAACTGGAATGTAACGGAAAACGGAATGAATGTCACCAACACCTTTATTTCGGATGACCCGTCCAACCCCAATGACGACAAGGGTATGCTGACGGTGAAAAAGATTTTAGAACCGAAACCTTTAATGATGACTACTTTCCGAGCGGCAGTACCTGAACCCAAGAAATTCAGCTTTAAAGTTACAGGTCCTTACGGATACGAAGAAATCTTCACACTGGCTGCAAATGAAGAAAAAGTATTGACAGGTCTTCACTATGGACAATACTCTGTGGAAGAAACAGACAGCCAAGGCTATGTACCCGAGTTTAATCCGGGACAAAGCGTGACTTTGGAAGCAAATGACAGTGTAAAAACCGTTACCGTAACCAATAGAGATAAAACAGACGGGGGAGGAGACACCATAGTACCTCCGGGAGGAGACACACCGGAAACCATAGGAACTCAAACTTTGAAAAAAGTATGGGTGAACGGACCGAAGCCGGATACTGTAATAGAGCTTTGGAGAGCGGGATACGACCAAAATAATGCTCCTTATGAGCAAAAAGTGGGTGAATTTACAGCAAATACCACCACAACAGAAAAGACCTTTACAAATTTGGCAATAGATGACTCAACGGGAAGACCATGGAGATATTTCGCAAAAGAACCGAATACACCGGCTAATTACAATGTATTAATTGACGGAACGACCGTAACCAACACCTATGTAATTCCAAAGACGGAAGAAGATGTCATAGGAAGCAAGACATGGATTAAAGATGGAGCACCTGTCGGACTTACCGACCCCGAAATAGAACTTCAATTGTGGAGATCGGGAGGCACTGCAGGAAATGGAGAACAAGTAGAATCAAAGGCACCTGATGCAATGGGTAAAGCCAACTTCGGCAGACAGGACGCAACGGATATCAACGGAGTGAAATACACCTACTATATCAAGGAAGTATTTAGTACCGATGTTCCAGAAAATGACAACTGGAATGTAACGGAAAACGGAATGAATGTCACCAACACCTTTATGCCAATTGATCCTGATACGCCTGAAAATAAAGCAACACTGACAATTAAAAAGATATTCGATAACGGTGAGGGAAATTTGATCACAACTCCTATAGATGGAAGCATTCTTTCCACAAATACATTGCCGGATCTTGAATTCAAAGCGAAAGTCACAGGCCCTTACGGATATGAAAAAGAAGTAACATTGAGCACAACAGAGGATTTGGTATTGGAAAATCTGTACTTCGGCGAATACAGAGTGGAAGAATTTGTTGATAATGCTTTTACAACGGAATATTCGACGGAAGACGGAAAAATCGCTTTAGATAAAGTAAATCCGCAAGGAACAGTGACGATTACCAACACTGCTGTTGGAGGAGATGTGACCAACAGAGATGTAGTATTGACCAAGACTTGGAAGGGCTTGTTCCAAAGAGACGTAAAGGATATTAAAGTAGACCTTATAAGACAGGATGCTCAAGGAAATCTTGTGCTGGTACACATGGATCCCGTCGCTGAAGAAGTGGAATACAATGTATTTAAATACACTTTCAACGTGCCGATTTATGATCGCAACGGAGAGGTCTATGAATATTCAGTAAGAGAAAGATTAGCTAATGAAGATCTGAAGTTAATATATAAGATGGGAGAAATTGAAGGTGATATGAATAATGGATTCTACGTCACCAACTCATCTTTGGCACCGGTAATTACTCCGGGAATTATAGAAACTTTAAAACCGCAAATACCACGTGGAGAAATAATGGTGGGCGGACTGATTTATGATACTGAAGCGATTGAAGGATTGCACAAGGCATATATCAAGGGATATCCTGAAGGAACGGTAAAACCTGAAGGTGAGATGACACGTGCCGAAGCTGTGGCTGTGGTAGTACGTCTGCAAGAATACGCTCTTAACAATTCAGGAGCAACGGTATTCTCCGATGCCGACGGTTGGTACAACAAGTATATCAATGCAGCCTATGAAAGAGGAATTCTAGTGGAAAAGGCAGGCAAGGACTTCCGTCCTGACGAGGCAATTACACGTGCGGAACTTGCTAAGTTGATTGCTCCCATTGACAAGGCTAATGATACTGTAGCGCCCTTTGATGATGTTAAGGGACATATTTACGAAGACGCTATTGACCAAGCCTATGGAAATACACGTATATTGGGTTATCCCGACGGTACATTCCGTCCCGATGAACCGATCACACGTGCAGAGGTGGCGACCATGCTCAACAGATTTTATGATCGCAAGGTGGACGAACAGGGAATTTTCCACGCAGAAAATCCTGAAGTGTTAACAACTTTTGGCGATTTAAATAAAGATTACTGGGCATACTATGAGTTGATGGAAGCTGCCAACACTCACAGATATATTCGTCGTGATAATTCCGGAATAATGGAAGATTGGATTAGAATAATTAAAGATATAGTAGAATAGATGAAATTTATTTATTGATTTAAAAAGGGTCGGCGTTAAAAAACGTCGGCTCTTTTTAAATGTATTGTATTTATATTTATATTATGGTCGGGGTTTAATTCGGGACGGCAGGTATCGTCCCCTACGCTGTTTATTGGATGCATTCATTATAGAATTAGATTTTCTTGTAGGACGGTCGTCTAAGTCCGTCCTATATATTTATTATATCAGAGGATAATTTTATAAATAAATTGCTTAAGTATGCAATGATTTATGTTATTATGTAAGTGGGTGTTTGTATGATATTGGAAGCCTTATTGATCGGCTTGTTTTTTATTTTAATTACAAATAGAAAAATAGATAATGACATAAATTTCAACAAGTACGGTTTGTACTGTGTATCTACAGGTTTTTTGTTAAATATCGCAATGACGATTTGCACGCGTGCGGATTTAGGATATTTGACTTATATATTTGTTGAATACTATTTTTATTTCCATGTGAGCTCATTGATTTTAATAGCTGTGGGAATGATGATAAATTATAAAAACTTCGGATTGTTAATTGTTGGAGCAGGATTTCTGCTCAATGCAATACCCATTATATTAAACGGAAAAATGCCAGTGAGTGAATCAGCTTTGCTAAAAACGGCAGATACTTATAAATTCGACTTAATCGCACGGGGAAGGTCTTTAAGTCACGGGATATTTGAAGATCCCGTCATGTATATTTTATCGGATATAATTCCGATTTCGTCACCTTATCCCATTCCCAAGGTAATAAGCATAGGGGATTTGGTTATATCCATAGGTATTGTAGTGTACATATTTTGTATCTCAAGGAGAAAAGTATGAATATATTAAATGAAATAACAAATTTTATACGAGTGAGAGATGTTATAGACATAGCCGTTATAGCTATTTTTACATATAATTGTTTGAAATTGTTAAGAGGTACCAGAGCCGAACAATTGATCAAAGGTATATTTGTCATTTTGATTTTGACAAAGCTGAGCGAGTGGGGAGAGTTTTATACCACTTATTGGCTGCTGAACAGACTTATGATCTGGGGAGTTGTAGCTATATTCGTAGTATTCCAACCGGAGCTTAGAAAGGCGCTTGAGTTCATCGGGAGAACCAGCTCCATAAAGAACAATTTATATACAAAAGAGGATAAACCAAAGGTAATAGAGGAGATTTGCGATGCTGTGGCTTCGCTTTCACGTCAGAAAATAGGCGCTCTCATAATTATAGAAAAGATGACGGGACTTAATGAGTTCATTGAAACCGGTACGAAGATAGACGGTTATGTGACCAGTTCGCTGCTCATAAATATTTTCATACCAAACACTCCGCTACATGACGGAGCTGTGATCATCAAGGGCGACAGAGTGGTGGCGGCAGCGTGTTTTCTGCCTCTAAGTGACAATGAAAACATAGCTAAGGAACTGGGGACAAGACATAGAGCGGGTATTGGAGTTTCGGAGAAGTCCGATTGTCTAAGTATAATAGTATCGGAAGAGACAGGTTCGATTTCCACAGCTGAAAATGGAGTGATTTCGAGGTATTTGGATCTGTCAACGCTTGAATCCATACTCAGCGGCATTTATATATCTAAAATACAAGAATCAACGGGATTTTTCAGTAAATGGAGGTTAGGTCTAGATGAAAGAAAAGAAAATAAAGAATGATGAAAAGGACAGAATGCTCCTGGTAATCTCCATTGTATTTGCGGTTTTTCTGTGGTTGTATGTCAGAAGTGAGGTGGATCCGGAAAGGACCATCACCGTGAGAGATGTAAATGTACGATTTGAAAATATCGCAGAAATAAAGGCTAATAATCTGGAGATAATTTCTCCCAAGGAAGCAAAGGTCAATGTAAAGATAACGGGTAACCAATCCAACATTTCAAAATTGAACAGCGATTCCGTAAGTGCATCGGTGAATTTGGCGGGGTACTATGCAGGGGATTATAAGATTCCCATAAAGGTATCCGTTGACGGAACTAATATGGTGGTGGAATCAAAAACACCTGAAACTCTGAACTTTAAAATAGAGGAGATAGTCTCCAGGGATATTCCTGTTAATTTGACTACGACTGGTTCCGTAGCGGACAATTACGTTTTGGGAAATATCAAACAGGAAGAAAAAGTCACTGTAACGGGAGCTAGGAGTTATATAGACAAAATTGAAAGGGTGACAGCTGTATTCAACGTGGACGGCAAACGAGAATCGACGGTGCTTACGTCTAAGATAAATGCCTATGACAAGGATTCAAAGATTATTGACGAGGTGTCCTTCAGTCCTGAAACAATTGATTTGGAAGTGCCTATTTTAAAAATTCAAATACTGCCGGTCAGGTTAAATATAACGGGAGATATGCCCGAAGGTATGGATATAAAGGATTTTTCAGTGGAGCCGAACTCTGTGACTGTAAAGGGTAATTCCGTAGTTGTAAATAAAATTAAGGAAATTTCAACTGAACTTGTAAAAGTTAATGATTTACTGGACAATCAAGTGCCCGTTGAAGTTTTGTTGCCGGACGGCATATCACTGGTGGATAAGGATGTAAAGTTCGTCGCATCAGCACAGCCGATAACCATATCAAGACAGAAGATGACCATTAAAAATGAAGATATAATCATAAAAAATGTACCGGAAGAGTACAATGTTGAAATCATAGAGAAAGATGAACTGGAATTTGAGGTTACCACCAAGAACCCCATGTCCAACAACAGACTGCAAAAGAATTCAGTGGCGGCGACCATAGATTTATCGGGATTTGAGGAGGGGGAACATGATGTGAAAGTCAACATCGAGATCCCTGCGGAATTCAGATTTATATCCAAGGATCCGCTGTATGTAAAAGTAAAATTGAATAAAAAAGGAATGTTCGGTAGGTAAATTTTTACTTGAAATATAAGAAGATTGAGTTATAATAAGTTAATTAATAATTGAGGAGGAGATTTTTTGCAATTTTTTGGAGACGGATTAACATTTGATGATATTTTATTGCTGCCTGATGTATCGGATATTTTACCTAATAATACGGATTTAACCACAAAACTCACTGATAAGATAAAGCTGAACATTCCTCTTATGAGTGCTGGAATGGACACTGTTACAGAATCGGACATGGCTATAGCTATGGCGAGAGAGGGCGGAATAGGAATTATTCACAAGAATATGTCCATTGAGAAGCAAGCTCAAGAGGTGGACAGAGTCAAGAGATCGGAACACGGAGTTATCACGGATCCCTTTTCATTGGGCAGAGGTCATACAATAAAGGATGCCGACGATCTGATGTCGAGATATAAGATAAGCGGTGTTCCCATAGTTGATGACGATAATAAATTAGAGGGAATCCTGACTAACAGAGATATAAGATTTGAAACGGATTTCAATAGACCTATAGAAGAAGTCATGACAAAGGAAAATCTCATAACCGGAAAGGAAGGTATATCTCTTAAAGAAGCTTTGGATATCTTAAAAAAATACAAGATTGAAAAACTTCCATTAGTTGATGACGGAGGATATCTCAAAGGATTGATAACAATTAAAGACATCGAAAAGCAAATTGAGTATCCGAATTCAGCAAGAGATGAAAGCGGCAGACTTTTGGCAGGTGCAGCGGTAGGCGTCACATCGGACGTTTTAGACAGAGTAGGTGCATTAGTTGCAGCAAAAGTCGATGTCATCGTAATAGATACAGCTCATGGGCAATCTCAAAATGTTCTCAATACAATTAAGAAAATAAAATCAAATTATCCCGAAATTCAACTTATTGCAGGAAATGTAGCAACTTATCAAGGAACGGTGGATCTTATTAAGGCGGGAGCGGACTGTATAAAAATAGGTATAGGACCCGGCTCTATTTGTACGACGAGAGTTGTAACGGGTATCGGAGTTCCACAAATCACAGCCATAATGGAAGCAGCCAAGGCTGCAGCTGAATTCAACACACCTATTATTGCAGATGGAGGGATTAAGTATTCAGGAGATATCACAAAGGCTATTGCAGCCGGTGCAGATGCTATAATGATAGGCTCATTGCTTGCAGGTACCGACGAATCGCCGGGAGAAGAAATATATGTTGAAGGAAGAAGATACAAGTCCTATAGAGGAATGGGTTCCTTGGGAGCGATGAGTTCCGGATCCAGTGACAGATATTTCCAAACAGAAACCAAAAAATACGTGCCCGAAGGAGTGGAGGGTAGAGTTCCCGTCAAGGGCAAAGTTTCAGATGTAATCTATCAATTGGTGGGAGGATTGAGATCAGGTATGGGATACACAGGATGTCAAAATATCGAAGAACTCAAGACCAAGACCAAGTACATCAAAATTACTCCTGCAACATTACAGGAAAATCATCCTCACAATATCACAATCACGAGAGAATCTCCAAATTATATCGGAAAATATTAAAAATTTTCAAATTTATACAATTAAGCGGTTTCACTTATTCATAGGGGAACCGCTTTTTGTGTAAAAATCTCCTTGAATATTTGTATTCAGTTTTTGCAGATGAGGCCTCCCAAGTCTGCCCGCTATATTTTGTTAGTATGTAACATAATCATCATTTTAAAAATTGTTGTGCTTTGTCCAACTAGCCTTGTCTTGTTGTTTTTTAGCAATTTATTCTTTATAATAGGGTAGGTGAGAGGTGGATTTAAATGACAAAAATACTTTTAGTAGAAGATGAAGAAGCTATAAGAAAATTTGTTAAGATAAATTTAGAAAGAGAAAACTACGAAATTTTTGAGGCTTCCACAGGTGAAGAAGGGATCGAAATCGCAAGGAAGAACAAACCGGA
The DNA here is from genome assembly GCA_964345555.1 of uncultured Peptoniphilus sp. Classification (GTDB taxonomy): domain Bacteria; phylum Bacillota; class Clostridia; order Tissierellales; family Peptoniphilaceae; genus Peptoniphilus_E. The sequence continues at coordinate 49,620 of CAYFRD010000005.1, forward strand.
AATAGTTGTTCTTGACATTATGTTGCCCGGGATCGACGGTTTTGAAGTGTGCAGAGTTCTAAGAGATGAATTTCCCGACTTGGGAATAATCATGCTAAGTGCAAAATCCGAGGATTTGGATAAGATAATGGGACTGCAATACGGATCGGACGATTATCTCACAAAACCCTTTAATCCGACTGAGCTGTCCTTAAGGATAAAATCTCTGGAAAGAAGACTTGAAATTGAAGAAACATCCAAAGACGAAATAATTCAAAAACCCTTTAGGCTTAACACTTATTCCAGAAAATTCTACAAAGATGATGAGGAATTGGTTTTGACACCTACGGAATATCAAATAATGAAATTATTTATGGAAAATCCGGGTAAGGCACTGAAGCGAGAGGAAATTCTTGAGCTGGTATGGGGCAATGAATTCATCGTAGATTCTAAAATAGTTGATGTAAATATCAGAAGGCTGAGATCAAAAATAGAAAGGAATGCCGCAAAGCCGGAGTACATAGAAACTGTATGGGGTTTAGGATACAGATGGCATTCAGAGGTGTAAATTTTGAAAAAAAGTATAGCGAATAGACTTGTAAAGAGTTTTTTGATGATAATAATCTTTACTGTATTTACTATCGACTTTTTTTTAATAATCGGTTTTAGGAATTTTTATTATTCCAATATAAGAAATGAACTTGAAAACAGACTCATGGTTTCTATTGATTCCTTTGATAAGTTTTATTCCGATAAATCCCTTAATGATATTTTACTTTCAGATACGGACATGTGGGCTCGAACAAATTCCCAAGTTCAAATCTTAAACGAGGAAGGCTTTGTGCTTCTGGATTCTCTGGGAGCTTTGCCTACGGATCCCATAAATACGGCTGATATAATAGCTGCCAAGCAAGATAGAGTGGAAACCTATGTGGGAGTCAATAATTACACTGAAGGAAAAATAATGTCCATAGCCGGCAAGTTAAAAAACATCGACGGTAATACCATAGGCTATCTGAGATTTACCACGTCTTTGCAGAGAGCTGACAGAGCTATATTGGAAACATCTTTGACTGTCATGCTTTTTGGACTTGTAATTATAATAATAACGGCAATTATCTCCATCGTGCTTGCCAACACCATTGTAAAACCCATTAAAGAACTCACGGGTATTGCGGAAAAAATGGCGGACGGTCAGTACAAGGTAAGATCGGAGTTAAAGTCCAAGGACGAGTTGGGACAATTATCCATGACATTGAATAAGATGGCGGAAGAGATAGTCAACAAGGAACAGATAAAGAACGATTTTATTTCTTCCATTTCCCATGAGTTGAGAACTCCTCTCACATCCATAAAGGGGTGGGCGGTGGTGCTCAAGGGCACAGATGAGAAAGACAGACAGCTTCTCATGGACGGTCTTAGGATAATTGAAAACGAATCGGACAGATTGGCGAACATGGTGGAGGAACTTCTGGATTTTTCAAGATTTATTTCAGGAAGAATAACTCTGGATAAGGATGCTTTCAATATAACGGATATCTGCAGCGATGTGGCAAAGCAAATGGGTCCCAGAGCGGCCGGTTCTCAAATAGATTTCATCAATGAGATAGAAGATAAAAAAGTCATAATAATCGGCGACAAAAACAGAATAAGGCAACTTCTTATAAATCTTCTGGACAATGCGTTGAAATTCACATCCAAGGAAGGTTGGGTAAAGTTCAAAACCTATGTGGATGATAATAAATTTATAATTTTAATATCCGATAACGGAATGGGAATATCAAAGGAAGAGCTGAATCACGTAAAGGAAAAATTTTACAAAGGCAAACATTCTAAAAGCCACAGCGGCATAGGGCTGTCCATATCAGATGAAATAACAAGGCTTCATGACGGAAATCTCCAAATTTTTTCCGAATATAAAATCGGAACGACAGTGAGAGTTCAGTTGCCCATACCGCCCGTTGAAAAGGAGCAGCAGGATGAAAAAACTATTTAAAAATACATTTATCCTATTACTTATGATGTTATTATCAGGCTGTTCTATAGCAAATATCGCTTTTTCCAAGATAGAGACGCCCTCCTTGGCAAAGACTCCCATGGACGGCAAATGGACAGTTTCAAAGATAATATTTCAAAATGAAGAAGAGGATTTTTTTGCTTATAAGGATTTCATAGGCAATGACGTATTTGTAACAAGCGGTGGAGTAATAGCCGGAGATATTTACATAGCAAATCCCGGATTCAGAGCAAAGAGGATCGATTCCAATAGGTATTTGGCAAATAAGTTTGACATGGATAACAAAAAACTGAATATATCGACAAAGTACTTAACTATTTTAAATATCTACAGTAAAGATAAATTAGCCTATGAGATGATAAAGGTGGATGATGAGAATGCTTTTATTCACAAAAATGGAGTTTTTTACAAGATAAACAAAATATCCGGTGAAATCACGGAAAAGGAATTTGAACAGGCATTGACCAGAATCGGTGAATCAAGTTAAAGATTAATAATTTTAGTGTATAATAAGCTGAGTTGGTTTATAATATAATAAACTGAAAGAAATTTATTTCATATCTCGAGGTGAATCATGAGAGGTCTGTTAGACACAATTTTGCAAAATGACGAATATTTACAAGTTTCAACCTATGCAATTGTTGCTGCGATAGTTGTAACTTTTGTGGTTAACTTTGCGACCAGAAAGTTAAAATTTGCTAAGTACATTCCGGGAATTATACTTATTTTCATAGGAATATTTTCTTTTTTTACCGTGATTGAAGACCTGTTCAATCCGGACAATATAGAGGTCTTGGTCATATTCGTAATAGCCTGTGCAAGCGGGTTGATATCGCTTTTGTTTGCGCTTATAATAGGAATTATTCAGAATGATTTAAGTTGATACCCTGTAGATTTATCAATTTCAGCTTCTGTTCCTTGGAAAGTTGCTTTATTTCATATTCTCTTTTCAATGCTTCAGACTTAGAATTTAAGGTCTCCAGGTATACGAGTTTTACAGGAGTTCTGCCTCTGGTATACTTGGAGGCTTTTTTTGCGTTGTGCATCTTTATTCTGTTTTCAATATCGGTAGTGTATCCTGTGTAAAGGGTATCATCATTGCATTTTAATATATATACATAAGTCCTCATAGCGACCTCAGGTGTTTTTTGATTAAATCATAGCTGTATCCCTTGTTAATGAGATAGCGAAGGGTTTTTTCCCATTTTTTATCGTCTTGATTCAAGGAGTTGAGTTTATTTGTGCCATCTTTTTTCAAATTGTCTATGACTTTGTCCCAATCCAAATCTTCTATGGAGGAATTTATAATATTTTCATCAATGCCTTTAGACTTTAAAAGGAATGAGATTTTTATCGGACCGTATTTATTGATATTGACCTTATCTTTACAGTAGGCTGCGGCATATTCTTTGTCGTCAATGTACTTCAATCGGATTAGGCGTTTCAATGTATCCTTTATTATATCGGCTGAAAAATTTTCTCCGTCAAGGTAATCCTTCACTTCTGATGATGTTCTGCGTTTTCTCAGGTACTTTAGAGATTTTTCGAAGGCTGTGTTTTTTTGATTCTCAAAGAGTATGTCAGCAATTCTTTCGCAATCCATAGTCATGCCCTTTGACAGATTTTCACCGATAAGTGTATCCTCAAGCAGAGTTATGCTTTTTTCGTTATCAAAATATACGGTGTAGTCCTTGGTTTTGTTGTTATATGTGATCTTTGTAATTTTCATAAATTCACCTGAATACATTCTAACATATCCTTGAAATCATTTATATTTTATTTGCAAGCTTTTTGTGATATTATAATGATTGATAAAATTTATGAGGTGCAATAGTGTTTGAATTAATATCGCGAATACTGAAATATATTTTCATACTTATTATATATCTGTTCATATTTAGAATTATAAGACTTATGTATCTTGATATAAAAACTATGGACAAAAAGAGTTCCTCCCTTGATGGAGCTTATTTAAAAGTGGTAAATAGATTGGATTCTCTCAATTTCAAAATGATGGAGTCCTATGTCCTTGGACCTGTTACCACAATCGGCAGATCTATAAGATCCGATATATCCATAAAGGATAAGTTTGTGAGCAAGAACCATTTAAAAATCACGGAGGAGAACGGGGTCTATTTTATTGAGGATTTGAATTCCGCCAACGGGACTTTTTTGAATGGCGAAGAGTTAAGCGAGATAGTAGAGCTCAGAGATGGCGATAAAATCGGCGTGGGCTTTATTCAGTTTATATTCGTTGACAATAGGGGGTAAAATGTTCAATCTCATACTTAAAGAAAGGCGACCGCGTGATTTATTGCTTATCTTTGAACTTTTGAGCGTGGTATTACTTTTCTTCTTCAACAACACACATGTGGATAAATACATAGCTATACTTTTTTTTGGTCTGATTTTAATAATTTATATATCAAATTTTATTTTAGGCAGAGTGTCAACGGGAGATAACTATATTTTCCTGATCATGTCAATGCTACTTACCATCGGAATAATAACTATATATAGGATAAACCCCAATCTCGGAATTCTTCAACTGGTTTGGTCATTACTGGGCATATCTCTTTTTTATATCACTTATTTTGCCCTTAGGGCTTTTAGAAGGCTTGAAAAATACGGTGTTTTATATTTTGCGGCATCGGTGTTTTTATTTTTGGCTACGGCAATTTTCGGAACTGATAAAGATATGGGCGCGAAGAATTGGATTATGATTTCAGGTTTTTCAATTCAGCCTTCAGAAATCACCAAAATATTGCTGATGTTTTTAATTGCTTCTTATTATTCATTTCTTCAGTATAAAATAAAAATCAAAAGACCCTATAAGAATTATGTGCTTATGGGAGCGGTTTACCTGTTAATCGGAATGCTTTTCATACAAAAGGATTTGGGAACGGCAGTGATATTTTTGTCCCTGTTCACAGGGGTACAATTTATTTACGATGAGGATTACAAAACTCTTCTGATAAACTTGGCACTTGTGGTAGTTGGGGCATTCATGGGATATGTGCTGTTCTATCACGTAAGAGTCAGAGTAAATATTTGGCTTGATCCGTGGAAACCTGAAAGGATTTATGATATCGGCACTCAGATAGTTCAATCTCTTTTTGCAATAGCGGAGGGAGGATTTTTCGGAACGGGCATCGGTTTAGGGTATCCAAAACTGGTACCAGTTGGATATTCAGACTTGATATTCTCCATAATTTGCGAAGAAATGGGCATATTCACAGGCATAGGCATAATCATGCTTTTTATGTTGTTGACCTATAGGGCGATAAAAATAGCGATGGGTCAAGAATATAAATTTTACAGAATACTTGCGATTTGCGTGGCGATACTTTTTGCCGTGCAAACTTTCTTGAATATCGGAGGAGTTATAAAGTTAATACCCATGACGGGAATAACTTTACCCTTCGTTTCCTACGGTGGTTCTTCAATGATTTCAAGTTTTATTTCTTTGGCGATACTGCAGGTTACAAGTGAAGATATGTCATACAAGTATGAATGAGGTGTGCAGATGAATTTAAAGGAAAATAAAAAAATACTTGTACTTCTTATATTTTTAATACTTCTTTTTATGTCCTTAATCATATATTTAAGTTACTTCACTGTTTTTGAGGCTCAAACCATAGTAGATCATCCAGCCAACAGGAGAGAAAGCATTAAAATGTCAGGGATAAAAAGAGGAAATATATATGACAGCAAGGGAGAGGTTCTTGCCTATACTGAAGGTGAGAGATATAAGTATAAAAGACTTTACACGCACCCTGTAATCTACTCACATATTGTTGGATATTCCAGCAAGATAAGAGGCAATGCGGGCATAGAAGCATCTTACAACAAATATATACTGGGCGAGTCAGAACCGGAAATTATGAAAAACATAAGGGCCTTTTTCGACAGCAGCTATGACAGCAATACAGGAAACAATGTTTATTTGACGACCAACACCGCCATCCAGGCTAAGGTTCGAGAACTGATAAGTGAAACGGGAGAAAAGGGAGCTGCAGTGGTGATGAATCCAAAGACCGGAGAGGTATTGTCACTGGTTTCCTATCCAGATTTCAACGCTGAAACCATTGAGAGAGATTATGCGGCAATAGTTGAAAAAAACGAAGGTGCTTTTTACAATTCAGCTATGCAGGGCGGTTTTACACCGGGTTCAATTCAAAAGGTAGTTTCCGCAGCTGCGATAATAGAAAGCGGAATCAACAGAAATTATGAGGATTTGGGAGAAGAAAGTGCCGGAGGACACCCAATAAGGAATGCCGGCGGCAAAAAATACGGAGAAATCGACTTAAAAGATGCTGTCACCTTTTCTGTAAATACCTATTTTGCCAGCAAGGCAATGGAAATCGGCAGTGAAAAAATGGGCGAGGTGGCTGAAAAATTTCTATATAACAAGTCTGTCGACTTCGATTTAAATACACAAAATGTCAAATTCAACAAATCCACTTATAATTATAAGGACTGGGACAAACAAGCTCTTGCGGCTGCAGCAATAGGTCAATCGGACATAAGCGTTACACCTCTTCACATGTGCATGGTGGCATCTACCATTGCCAACGGAGGGAAAATGATGAAGCCATACTTGGTGTCAAAGGTTACGAAATCTGACGGAACAGACATACTCACAAATTCACCTGAAGAACTCATTCAGTCTGTAAGCCCTGAAACGGCTGAAGAAATAAAGAATATGATGATTGAAGCTGTTAGAGTGGGTTCGGGAAAATCGGCAGCTTTAAGATCTGTACAAGTTGCAGGTAAGACCGGTACGGCAGAAAGATCTCAAGAAAAGACCATTAACAACGCATGGTTTATCGGTTTTGCACCGGCGGATGATCCGCAGATAGCAGTTGCCGTAGTAATTGAAAATGTGGAATTTCTAGGCGGAGAGATAGCGGCCCCCATAGCTAGAGATATAATAAGCTTCTCTCTTCAAGAATTGAGCAAGTAGGTCTTTATATGATTTATAATAATTATGTTTGCGCCATAGTGGCTGCCGCAGGTATGGGAAAGAGAATGAAGAACAGAATAAATAAACAATTTTTGGAAATTGACGGTTCTCCCATACTAGCACACACTTTAAAAAAAATTGAATCTTCAAAATATGTGGATTTCATAATAATTTTAATAAAGCAAAGTGATATATATTATGTGGGTTCAATACTGCATGAATACAGAATTACTTTGCCCTTTAAAATAGTCTACGGAGGAGAAGAAAGGCAGGACTCTATTTACAACGGATTGATGAATTTGCCCGAGGAAACGAAGATAGTAATGACTCATGACGGAGCAAGGCCCAATGTATCTGTGGAAAAGGTGGACTTGGCGATTGAATCGGTTTTTGAAACGGGAGCATGCACTCTTGCAAACAGAGTCAAAGACACCATAAAGGTTTCATCGAACGGAAATACGGTGGACTATACGCCCAACAGAGACGAATTGTGGGCAGTACAAACCCCGCAGGTCTTTTTTAAAGATATTTTGCTAAAGGCATACACCCAAGCCTATGAAGAAAACTATTACGGTACTGATGATTGTTTCTTGGTGGAAAAAACAGGCAAAAAAGTTAAGCTCATATTAAACGATTACAGAAATATCAAGATAACTACACCAGAGGATTTAGTTCTTGCGGAAGCTTTGATAGAGGAGAATAAAAATGAGGATAGGAATAGGCTATGATGTTCATAAATTAGTGGAAAACAGAGAGCTATATGTGGGAGGAGTCAAAATTGATTTTGAAAGGGGACTTCTTGGGCATTCAGATGCAGATGTGCTTATCCATGCAATAATGGATTCTATTTTAGGAGCGTTGAATTTGGGCGATATAGGGAAATTGTTTCCCGATACTGACGACAAGTACAAGGGTATAGATTCAAAAATTCTATTGGGTGAAGTTTATGAAGTGATGACGAATAAAGGCTACGAGATAAATAATTTAGATACGATAATTATCGCACAAAGACCAAAGTTCAAAGACTACATAGTTGAAATGCAAAGGGTCATAGCTGCAATTTTACACACCGATAGGGAAAATATATCGGTGAAGGCGACTACGACGGAAAAATTGGGATTTGAAGGAAGAGAAGAGGGAATAGCGGCACAGTCCGTGGTTTTGTTGAAGGAAAGGATATGATATGAAATTTTTTATTGATACGGCAAATATTGAAGAGATCAAGGAAGTAAATTCATGGGGAGTATTGGACGGAGTGACTACCAATCCCTCACTCATAGCCAAGGAAAACAGAGTTTTTGAAGATGTAATTGCAGAGATAACTGCAATAGTCCACGGACCCATATCATCGGAGGTCACTGCGGATTTATGCGATGATATGGTAGAACAAGCTCAACAGCTTGCAAACATAAATGAAAATGTAATAATAAAAATTCCCATGACCATAGAGGGACTCAAGGCTGTTAAGATTTTATCCGAAAAGGGAATAAAGACCAATGTGACATTAGTCTTTTCAGTAAATCAAGCTATTTTAGCTGCAAAGGCGGGAGCCGACTATGTAAGCCCTTTTATCGGAAGACTTGATGATATAGGGTTTGACGGAATGGAACTGATAAAAGAACTTGCACAGATATTTAAAAGTTATGAAATAAAGACAGAAATAATTGCAGCGAGTATCAGAAATACGGAGCACGTGCACAAATGTGCTCTCTATGGAGCAGATATAGCAACGATCCCATACAAAGTGTTTAAGCAGATGGCAAAACATCCTCTTACGGAGACAGGGATTGAAAGATTTAAGAAGGATTTTGAAGGAGTTAAATCGAAGGGAGGATTTTAAGATGAAAATGAACAGAAATTTGGCGTTGAATTTAGCAAGAGTAACAGAAGCGGCAGCTTTGTCTGCAGGTAAATATCAAGGTAAAGGCGACAAAAACGGAGCGGACAAAGCAGCGGTCGATGCCATGCGAAGAATGTTCGATGTAATTGAAATTGACGGAGTAGTGGTAATAGGTGAAGGGGAGATAGACGAAGCTCCTATGCTCTATATTGGGGAACGTATAGGCAAGGATTCCGAAGATTATGACAAGGTGGATATTTCCGTGGATCCCCTTGACGGAACTACTTCAATTGCAGAGGGAAAGACAAATGCCATAGCCGTTCTTGCAGTATCGCCACGTGGAACTATGCTAAACGCTCCAGATGTATATATGGAAAAAATAGCTTGCGGACCGAGGGCAAAGGGTCAAATAAATCTTGACGATTCCGTAACTGACAATGTCACCAGAGTGGCAAAAGCTTTGGGCAAGGATATTTCCGATGTTACTGTAGCTGTTTTGGACAGACCAAGACATGAAAAAATAGTGGAAGAAGTCAGGAAAATCGGCGGGAGAATAAAAAAAGTATCCGACGGAGATATATTGACTGCACTGGAAACCTGCTTTGAAGAATCCGGTGTTGATTTGATGATAGGAATAGGAGGCGCTCCCGAGGGAGTAATAGCCGCAGCCGCACTTAAATGCCTGGACGGAGATTTTCAAGGAAGACTTCATCCAACAGACGATGCACAAAGGGAAAGATGCAAAGCTCTTAATTCCGACATCGACAAAATTTATTATCTAGATGATTTGGTAAAGGGGAATGAAGTTATATTTTCAGCCACAGGTGTTACATCGGGTGAAATTTTAGACGGAGTAAAATATTATAAAAACAATATTGCGACCACGGAATCTTTGGTGCTTAGACTTCCCAGCGGAACCATAAGAAGGATAAAATCGACACATAAGCTGTCACAAAAGCCCAGTTATGCAAAATAAGTCCGGTAGGAGGTTACTTTGAAAGACAAAGCGAAAGCAGAAAATAACAGCGAAATATTAAAAAACAAATCTCTTGATGAACTGAAGGAAATTGCAGTGTCCATGGGTCTGGGCGACCATATTTCTCTTAATCGAGGAGATTATTATAAATATATAACAGAGGGCAAAGAACCGCTGATAAATAGTTACACAGAAGATGAATTGGCGGAAATGAGCATCGATAAGTTGAGGGATATCGCTATAAATCACGGCATTAAACAAAGTTATAAATACAAAAAGCTTGAATTGGTAAAAAAGATACTTGAATCCTCAGAAGGCACTGAAACAGATGAAAATGAAATTCGCCTTGCAAACATGAACATGGCTGAACTTAGAGAGGTAGCAGAGAATTTAGAAATAGAAAAGCCATATAAATATAAAAAGTCCGAGCTGATTGAGATGATCAAGGACTATCAAAAGGACGAAGAAATATTCGATAAGTACAACGAAGATGGAGAAAATTCCAAGGAAGAAATAAATGTGGAAGATCTGTCTGACAACGCCACTGAAATCATAGAGGACATGGAAGATATAAACTATGTGGGCGGTATTTTGGACTTGCATCAGGACGGTTACGGATTTTTGAGAATTCATAACTATCTTCCGGGCGAAGGAGACATCTATGTATCACCTTCACAGATACGCAAATTCAGACTTAGAAATGGCGATGAAGTAGTGGGACTCATCAGACCCTCAAAACCAAATGAAAGTTATAATGCCCTCATCTATATAAAATCTGTGAACGGACAAGTTCCCGACAGTTCAAAGAACAGACCGCATTTTGAAAAATTGATTCCCCTATATCCGAGACAAAAATTGATTTTAGAAAATAATTCAGAAGATCTTGCTACGAGATTGATGGATTTAATTTCGCCCATAGGCAAGGGGCAAAGAGGATTGATAGTTTCTCAGCCGAAAAGCGGAAAGACGACTCTTTTAAAGAAAATCGCAACATCCATTTCAAGCAACTATCCCGAAGTGAAATTGATAGTTTTGTTGATTGATGAAAGACCTGAGGAAGTTACGGACATGCAGAGATCTGTAAAGGGGGAAGTTATATATTCAACCTTTGACGAGCAACCCAAAAACCACACAAGAGTTGCGGAAAATGTCCTTGAAAGAGCCAAACGACTGGTCGAAAGCAGACAAGACGTGGTGATATTAATGGACTCCCTGACCAGGTTAGCAAGAGCCTACAACTTGATAACTCCACCAAGCGGAAAGACTTTATCGGGAGGACTTGACCCATTATCTCTGCACAAACCCAAGAGGTTCTTCGGAGCGGCCAGAAACATAGAGGGAGGCGGTTCTCTCACCATACTTGCAACGGCACTGATAGAAACCGGATCAAGAATGGATGATATAATCTTTGAAGAATTTAAGGGAACGGGAAATATGGAGGTTCATCTTGACAGAAAACTTTCGGAAAGAAGAATATTTCCGGCAATTGACATCTACAAAAGCGGCACGAGAAAGGAAGAGTTGCTGTTAAATGATGAGGAATTTAAATTTGCGTGGAAGATCAGAAAAGCCATGAATCAAGATATGGGAGCCGAAGTAACGGAAACTCTTTTGGAGAATTTGACAAAGTACAGAACCAATGACGAATTCTTAAAGGCGATGAAGGATAAATTTAACAAGTATGAATGACGATGTAATAAGGAGCAAGAACAACAGATACTTTAAGTATTTTAAATCCTTGCTTAATAAAAAAAACAGACAGAAAGAAAATTTGTTTTTTGCCGAAGGTTCAAAGGTAGTAAATGAATCCTTTGAATATAAACAACCTAAATACTTGGTGATATCAGAAAATTATGCGGACACAGAAGATATTTCAAAGCAAAGTGCAAGGACTTTCATTTTTGCAGAGAGCCTTTTTAAGGCTTTATGCGATACTGAAAATCCACAGGGAATTATAGCCTATTATAAATTTTTGCATGAGACTTCATTAAGTGATATTAATAAAGGTATCTATCTATTTTTAGACGACTTGCAAGACCCCGGCAATGTGGGAGCATTGATAAGATCAGCACTTGCCTTTGGAATAGACGGAGTAATCCTATCAAGTGACACTGTGGAAATATATAATCCCAAACTAATACGATCCACCATGGCTTCAATTTTTAAAATTCCCATATATATAGTGGACAAAGATGAATTGAAGATTCTAAAAGACAGAAATTTTGAAATATTTATTACGGATTTAGATGGCGGAAAAATTCTCTACAATCAAAATTTTGCAGATAATACAGTCATTGTGTTGGGAAATGAAGCAAGAGGAGTTTCACAGGAATTGAAGGATTTGTCAGACAAGAGGGTATATATTCCCATGTCTGAAAATATCGACTCTCTAAATGTAAATGTGGCAGGATCAATATTGCTTTATGAATTAAACAGGCATATATATGATAATAGTCGATAAAAAAATCAATGAGGAAATTCTGCACAAGTTAAAACTGCTGGATGATGTGTTGCTTACCAAGGCAAATGACAATCTTCAAAAACCGATCAATTCCCACCCCGATATGTTAGTGAGAGCATTGGAAGATAGTGACGTAATAGTTGACAGAGATAATTATGATTATTATAAATCTGTTCTTCCTGATTACAATGTAATAGAATCAAACAGTTTTTTGATGGAGAAGTATCCCGGAGATATTGCACTTAATTTTTGCAAATTTAAAAATCACATTATACACAATTTGAAATACACAGATAAAAAAGTTTTACAGTATTACAGAGATAGAAATTTTGAATTTATAGATGTTAAACAGGGTTATACAAAATGCAATATCGTAGTAGGCAAAGATATTCTCATAACCTCCGACAGAGATATATATAATAAGTTAAAAGCAAAATTTAAAATACTTTTAATAGAACACAAACAGATAGTCTTGGCTGGATATGATTATGGGTTTATTGGAGGGTGCAGCGGTTTAGTCAATGATGTGCTGTACTTCACAGGAGATATTCAAAATCACAGCGACGGACAAAAAATAATTGAATTCTTAAAATTAAACAACCAAAAATACGAAGTATTGTCTACAGATAAACTGCAAGACTACGGGAGTATCTTGGAGATATAATCATTTAAAAATATTTTTCACAAATATTGAAATATTAAATCTATTATGCTAATATACATTTAGCAATGTTTCTGACGGGAAGAGTAGAGCGGAGGATTTGTGCAGAGAAAATGCGGTTGGTGAAAGCATTTGAAAGAATCTGTTTGAAGACTACCCCTGAGAACTTCGGTAATGCGAAGCGTATTTCCCGCGTTAAGGGAATTGAGGAATAATTAAGGTGGAACCACGATCTGTCGTCCTTTGGGCGATGGATTTTTTTATTGGAGGACTATATGAAAATAAAATTACCTGACGGCTCTGTCAGAGAATACGATGAGAAAAAAACAGTTAAAGAAATTACCACGGATATTTCAGAAGGACTGGAAAGAGCTTCTGTGGGAGCTGTTGTAAACGGTGAAGTAAAAGGGAAACTTGAATATGTAGAAGAAGATGCCGAGTTTAAAGTATTGAAATTTGACGACAAGGACGGCAAAAAAATATTTTGGCATACATCATCTCATGTAATGGCATATGCAATTCAAAGATTGTATCCCGAAACGAAATTTGCCATAGGGCCGGCAATAGACAACGGATTTTACTACGATTTGGATTCAGAACATAAATTCACAGTGGAAGATTTTGAAAAAATTGAAGCGGAGATGAAAAAAATCGTAAAGGAAAATCTCGAAGTTGAACATTTATTCATGAATAGAGATAAAGCTGTTGAGTTTTTTAAATCAAGAAAGCAAGATTATAAAATTGAACTTATAGAAGGACTTGAAGACGAAAGCATATCCCTTTACAAAATCGGAGAATTCTATGATTTGTGCAAGGGACCACATCTTGACACTATAAAAAATATCAAGGCGGTTAAACTTCTGTCAATTGCAGGAGCATATTGGAGAGGTGACGAAAATAATAAAATGCTTCAAAGAATATATGCCATATCCTTTGAAAAGAAAAAGCAATTGGACGAATATCTTGAGAGACTTGAAGAAGCGGAAAAGAGAGATCACAGAAAATTAGGCAAGGAATTGGATTTGTTCTCAATGCATGAAGAGGGTCCGGGATTTCCATTTTTCCATCCGAGAGGAATGATCATAAGAAATGAACTGCTTAACTGGTGGAGAGGTGTATTGACTGATAACGGATACGGGGAAATACTGACTCCGGTAATATTAAATGAATCACTATGGCACAGATCAGGACACTGGGACCATTATCAAGACAATATGTATTTCACAAAGATAGATGAAGAAGATTATGCTGTCAAACCTATGAACTGTCCGGGATCCACGCTGGTATATTCATCTAACAAACACTCCTACAGAGAACTTCCCATAAGATTGTCCGAATTCGGTCAAGTTCATAGACATGAATTATCAGGTGCACTTCACGGATTGTTCAGAGTCAGGACTTTTACTCAAGATGATGCCCATGTATATTGTCTACCTTCACAGATTGAAGAAGAAGTATTTAAAATGATAGATCTTGCAGATTATTTGTATTCAACTTTCGGATTTAAATATGCCATAGAGTTGTCAACAAGACCCGATGACTTCATGGGAGATATTGAAACTTGGAATTTTGCTGAAGAATCTTTGAAACAAGCATTGGAAAAGAAGGGGCTTGATTACACTATAAATGAAGGTGACGGAGCGTTTTACGGACCTAAGATAGATTTTCACCTTGAAGATGCTATAGGCAGAACATGGCAATGCGGAACCATACAACTGGATTTCCAAATGCCTGAAAATTTCAACTTGACATATGTAAATGAAGAAGGGGAAAATGCAAGACCTGTAATGCTGCACAGAGCGCTTTTAGGCTCAGTTGAAAGATTTATGGGAATACTAATCGAGCACTTTGCAGGAAAATTCCCTCTGTGGTTGTCTCCTGTACAAGTTGAAATAATTCCCGTATCTGAAAAATTTGCAGACTTTGCAAAGGAACTCACTGAAAGACTGGATAAAGAAGGTTTGAGAGTTCACTTAGATGAAAGAGCTGAAAAGGTCGGCTACAAAATCAGGCAGGCTCAACTGAACAAGACCAACTATATGCTGGTAGTGGGAGAACAAGAAGTTGAGTCCGGAAAGCTTTCCGTTAGAAATAGAAATGGAGAGGAAACAAAAGATGTTTCTGTAGAAAAATTCGTTGAAGATCTCAAGGAAGAAATTAAAAACAAAAGAATTAAATAAGTCGATATAAATAAATTGTATTTAAAAACCTCCCGTAAGTAAAATAAACTTAAAGGGAGGTTTTTATATTTTTTAGGAAATTTGAGACTGTGAAATAATTTGTGTATGAGTAATCCTCCTCTTAAGGTAAAATAT
>CAYFRD010000006.1:0-59231 GCA_964345555.1 uncultured Peptoniphilus sp.
CATCAAAAATCCTTAAGAGGATGGATGGAACACAAACTATTTCACACTACCACATATTTCAGTCCGAATTTTTTAAAGGTTTAGGGTTAAGGGTTTTCAATTTTGATTAATATATTTTAGTCGTTGTTATTGTCGTTCCAGTCTTCATTATTATCGTTATCGTCGTCCCAGTCATTATCATCATTGTTGTCATTTACATTGTAGTAATAATTATCTGTATCATCGTCAAAGTCATCATAATTATTATCTCTGTCGTCTAAATCATCGTTATAATCATTGTTATCCGCATCGTTGACATCATTTTTATTTTGGATTGCTCCCAAGTCTTCATATTTGTCATCGGCATCATTATCGTCATATTTATCGTACCAGTCGTCATCAGCATCATCTATATCGTCCCAATCGTCGAAGTCTTGTACAGGGGGGATTTTACCGCTGTTTTTATCAAGGTCGATTTTATATTTATTTCCATTTTTGTCTATTTCAATTTCGAATTCCTTTGCTCCGGGTTTAACTAAACTGATAAGTTCTTCATCTATGTTCAATTGCTTGCCGGCAAGTCTTTTGGCTGCTGTTTCGGTGATTTTGCCTTGGTCATCAAAGTCATCGTCGTCGAGGGATACGGGCTCCGATTGCATACCCAGTGTCTTAATTGATCCTTGGACTGATTCCATTATTTTTTCTACAAAGTCATCTGAAGGTTTTACTGATCCTTTTTCCAACTTGAGTATTATGTTTTTATCTTTACCTGCTATTTTTTCTGTGAAAAATCCTTGTGCATGAATTTCTGTAACGAGTTCTTCAAGGACTTTATCAACAGTTTTTCCTTTGAAATTCGTATATTGTGCCAAAATTTTCTTTGCGTCTTCGTTTACGGATTCCAAATCAACTACTTTTCCGTCTCGGTCGTAGTTGATCAAGATTTCGGGGTTTACCGCCATGAGTATTGACCCCGCTTTTTTATTTTCTGATTGAGAGGTTGTAGTGCTTGTTTGTTCTGTAGTTGCTTCTGTTTTTGCACAGGCGGTTAATAATGCCGACGATAATACTAGGGTTCCTATTAATTTAATTAGTTTTTTCATTTTTTCCTCCGCTATTTTATTTATATTTTTCATCTTACATATATAGGATACGGAAGGGATTTTTAAAAAGCGGGGTCTTTGGAAATATTTTTAATCATTATCTATGTTGTCGTCAAGATTATCTTCCGCATCATAATTATCATCATTATCTAAGTTGTCATCATTATAATCACTTTCGTAGTAATCATCATTATCATTAAAATTATCGCCAAAGTCATTGTCATCATCAGGCTTGTGATTATTTATTTGTCTCACAGGAGTTGAAGTTTTTTCTTGTGTTTCACCTGTGTCAGGTTGAATGGGTATTATTATTTTTTCATTCTTTTCCACGACGGGTTTTTCTTCAGTTTGTGTATTTTCTGCAGAGTCATCTATATTAATAACTATTTTTATATTATGGGAGAATCGTTTAAGTTCTTCTTTCACACTTTCCTCAGTCTGTTCCGTCCAGTTCAGGTCTTCTGAATCTGCTGCTATATTAACTTTTCCGCCTTCTTGTAAAAATCCCATATCTAAAGCTTTTTGGACTAAGTCGTCAGTAAATTTTTCGACTTTTTCACCCTTGGCTTCCATTCCATCTATAAGTTGTTTTCCATCTTGGTTTATTCCTTCAAGCGCTCGTACTCTCTTGGAATGACTGAGGGATATTTTGACTTGGGGATTTATTGAAAGGGACAAAGTTCCGTATACTTTGAAATGCTCTTTCCAAATTCCGAAGGAACCGGCAAATATTATTATGAAAGAAGCCGCTATGATAGCCGCTCTTTTAAATTTTTTATGGATATTAGGGAATGCAAGCGGTTCTTTTTTCATTTCTGATTTTAATTCTTCTGCTGACGGATATATTTTTGTCAGGGTTTCTCCCACTTTGTAATTGAGGTTTGCCACTTCCAGGAAGACACCTTTTTCATCAAGGACGATTGCATAGGCGGGATGACATTCCATTACCAGATATTTCATTGTCCTTCTCCTTCCTTCCCGGATATTTCACTCAAGTGATCTCTGATGTAATCAAATCCGTTTGTATAAACTATTATAATTGCCAACATATATTTTCTATGCCTTTCCAAAGTTTTCTTCGAAACTCCTGAACCTCTGGAAAGTTTTGTCAGGGGTACTTTGCCGGTTTTTTCCGCTTCTTCTATAAGGGAAGGATTTTTCTTGGCGTAGGCGAGAGCTTTTTGACAAGCCAGGAGAGTTCTCTCTTGTTTTGGAGAATTCTCGGCTATATCTCTTAAAGATAGATTGTAACCTGTCATTATTTTAGAGAAATGAGCGATTTCTTCTCTTATGGCATGGGAGCTAATAGATTCTTCGACTCTGTCTTTATCTTCGGCTATGGTGTCTTTCAGAATTTCATTCTCCTCTTCGTTGAAAGGTTGACCCAGTGAGATTATATTTGAATGTCTTTTTTCCTTTCTGGAAAAATCTATAAGTCTGTGACCTATGTGCATCTTCGCAAAGGAGATAAAGTTCCCCTTTGTTTCTTGATAGGACTTTATAGCTTCATGAAAGGCGAACATAGCTATGGACAGCTCGTCATCAATTCCTTCCACAGGAGATTTGCCCATGAATTTTGCTGTCTCAGATTTTATAAAAGGCATATATTCTGAAATTAATTCGTTGTGAACTGTTTCGCTTCGTTTAGCGTCCATTAGTTTTTGGACGATGTTTTTTTCCATGTCTCCGCCTCCCTCCCAATATAGTAATACGCAAATACTTTTTTTAAATCGGTGCCTTTAACAAATTTCATCATAAAGTATCTGCATAATTTCCGATACAACAATTGTATATTATCCAAGAAATTTTTGAAAATAGATTAAATGAGAAATAAATAATACGATAATGATAATTAATATCATTGACAAAGTGCAAAGGACTTTTTACAATATAAGTGTACAGGAGATAAGGTTTAAAATCATAAATCAAATAACTGTTACAAGATTAATTTTATAATATTTTGATGATTTGAGAGTGACAAATAAGACGTAGTTATAGACAACGGGAGGTGGTAAGAATTGGAATTAGTTGAAGGCGATAAGAAATATTGCATGGAATTAAATCCTTTGACCATTATACTTATTAATTTTTTAATGCCTCTTATAAGTACGGTTTTTCCTACTATTGAAGGCATTGTAATAAATTTATTTTTTGTGTTTATCATACTTATAATTTCAAAAAAATTTAGGCTTTGTTTCAAATACATATTATCTTTAATTATATTTTTTCTATTGTACTACGTTTTTCTCTTTTACGTAAGAAGTCCTTACATAGTTTCCATGTTTAGAGCGACGATGGTTTTTATCCCTTGTATCGCTTTAGCGGCTTTGCTGATTTCGGAGTACAATTCTTCGGAACTTTTATCGGCATTGCAAAGTCTCAAGCTGCCTAAAATATTCATCATAGCCATGACGGTGACATTGAGGTACATAGCTACATTCAAGAGAGAATTTAAAATAATTAAAGAAGCAATGAAAATCAGGGGAGTGGATTTTTCTGTAAGACATCCCTTGAGGACCTATGAATACTTGCTGGTTCCCCTGTTGTTCAGATGTCTTAATCTAAGCGGCGAGATTACTGCAGCAGGTCTTACAAAGGGACTGGACACACCCAACGATAGATCGAGTTTTTTTATGAGGAGATTATCTACCTTTGATTACATCTCCTTTGCTTTTTTGATATTGGCACATAGTCTGGTCATAGGAGAGATTATATGAAAGAAAAAATAATGGAGGCGATAGATTTAGGTTTTAAATACCTTGGGAACGAATATTATTCATTAAAAGATTTGAATTTTCAGATAAATAGAGGAGATACGATTCTCATAGCAGGCAATAGCGGCAGCGGCAAATCCACCTTGCTCAATATGATAAGCGGAATTATACCGGAGTTAATTGAGGGGGAAATGGATGGGAAATTATTAATTGACGGACTTGAAGATTTAAAGATTTATGAACGCAGTCTTTTGTTGGGCAATGTATTTCAAAATCCCAGAAGCCAATTTTTTACGGAAAACACTACTTCCGAAATGGTTTTTGAAATGGAGAACCGGGGAATTTCAAAGGCCGAGATGTGTAAAAGGTTGATGAATTTAAAAGATAGATTTGATATTTGCGATTTGATGGACAGAAATATATTTGATATTTCTTCGGGAGAAAGACAATTACTGGCACTTTTGACGGTGTTAATAATGGATCCTGATGCAGTTATCTTTGATGAGCCTTCGGCAAATTTGGACTACGGCAATACCATGCGACTCAATAGGCAGATAAAACAATTGAAAACGAGAGGAAAAACTGTAATCGTAGCCGATCATAGATTTTTTTACTTAGATGGAATTATCGACAAGGTGTTTTTCCTTGAGGATAAATCTATCAAGGTCTTCAATTCAGAAACTGAATTTAAGAACAGCGGCTATGCCAAAAGAACCTTTAATTTATTTTCAGATCCCTTGGATGACAGACCTGTAAATAAAAGTTGTGAAGAAGTTGGAATTTTAAAGGATGTCAGTTACAAAGATATTTTAAAATCTGTTAACTTTGCCTTACATAAAAGGGAAGTGCTTTCACTAATCGGAGTAAACGGTGCCGGCAAGACTACTATTGCAAGGCTTATTTGTAAAATATTAAAACCTGAAAAAGGGACTGTCAATGTGAACAACAAGCCTTTGTACATAATGCAGGATGCAGATTTTCAACTTTTCGGAGCGTCGGTTTTAAAAGAATTGGAGATAACGAGCAAAAACCAAGATAAAAATGCAAAAGCCTTGGAACTTTTAAATATTGCAGATTTAAAAGACAAACATCCGCAGATGCTCTCCGGCGGAGAAAAACAAAGACTTCAAATGGCAATCAGCTATGTCAGCGACAATGAACTTATTATTTTTGACGAGCCCACCAGCGGACTTGACAGAAATTCCATGCAAAGGGTGGTAGATATGATAAATATGCTCAAACAAAATCGAGCAATACTGGTCATATCTCACGACTATGAATTTATAAAAAAAGTGTCTGACAGAGTACTTTACTTGAAAGATGGGTCAATTGAAAAAGATTTTTATTTGGAGGGGGAAAAGATAAAAGATTTAAATAAAATATACAAAGAAATGGAGGAATATTATGAATGACAATTTAAAAACAAAAGATATATTGCTGATTGCATTGTTGACAGCTCTTTATATGATACTGTACTTTGCTGCCATGATTTTGATTACGCCTTTTGGAGCACTGGGTCATGCCATAAGTCCCGGGATTTGCGGGCTGCTTGCCGGCACGGTAATTTATTTCATGTCGAGAAAAGTCGGTAAAATGTGGCAGTACACATTGATGACATTTTTAGTAATGGGGATTTTCGCTCTAATGGGAGGAGGATACCTTCCGTGGCTAATATCGTCCGTTGTTACGGCTATAATAGCAGATTTTATGGTGTCTAAATCGAAGAATCCGCCGGTGTCAAAAATCGCACTGGCATCGGGGATCATGCATGTGGGACAAGCATGGGGCGCTATTATACCTGCGACCTTCTTTTTGGAAAATTACAAGGAAGAATGGGTAGGACGAGGACAGGAAGCTCATGTAATGGACGAGTACATAAGATATACCTCAGGGAACTGGGCTATTATATCTACAGTAGCGGTATTTGTATTAGCTGTGACGGGAGTTTATATCGGTTATTTAATTTTGAAGAAACATTTTAAGGAAGTGTAGTATGAATAATTTTAAAAGCTTATTATCTTATGCGGAGGAAAAGAAGCACTATATGGTTTTATCGCTGATTTTTTCTGCAATTGCAACGATTATTTCCTTTGTGCCCTACTATTACTTTTGGCAAATTTTGAAAAGTATAACTACGGACAGTGATTTAAAAACAGTGCAGGGGATATCTTATTTAATATTTGCCTATACTGTACTGTATGCATTTACATATTTGGCATCTCTTGTGTGCAGTCATTTGTTTGCCTTTAGGTTGGAAACTAACATGAAAAAAGCGGGATTGTATCATTTGTTAAATGCTTCTTTTTCCTTCTTTGATATCAATCCTTCAGGAAGAACGAGAAAAATCATCGATGATAATTCAGGTAATACTCATACTGTAATAGCACACATGCTGCCGGACTTTGTAAATGCAATTCTATTTCCGACAGGATTGATAGTGATGTCCTTTATGGCGGATTTTAAAATAGGGTTATTGATCCTTGGTGCCATAGTTTTTGCCATATTGTGTTTTAGAGCAATGTACCAAGGGCAGGATATGATGAAGGAATACATGGGAGCCTTGGAGGACATAAACTCCGAAACTGTGGAATATGTCAGAGGTATTCAGGTTATAAAGGTATTCGGACTCAAACTTGAATCCTTTAAAAAACTTCACAAATCCATAATCAACTATTCAGTGGTGGTCAACAGGCAAAGTCAGGCTTGTAAAATGCCCTATGTCATGTATCAGTGCTGTATGATGAGCTTCGGGGCATTGATTATTGCAATCGCATATCCAATGATAAAATTCAATGCACATATGAGTGAAGTAGTGAGTTTAGTGGTGTTTTTCATGACCTTTGTAGGACTGCTGAACAACGCAGTCATGAAAATTATGTTTTTTTCCAAAAATTATGAGATGGCAAAGGATGCTGTGAACAAGTTGGAAAATGTTTTTAGAGATATGAATAAAAATAAACTTGTAGATGGAAATATCTCAACTATGAAAAATTACGATATCGAATTTCAAAACGTATCCTTTGAATACGAAGAGGGAGCAACTGTCCTGGAGAATTTCAATCTTAAGCTCAAAGAGAAAAAAATGTATGCCTTGGTAGGTTCTTCGGGTGGCGGTAAATCCACAATAGCAAAGTTGATTTCGGGATTTTATCCCGTCAAAAGTGGCCACATTAAGATCGGTGGAGTGAATATAAAGGACTACAAAAATGAAGTTCTTGAGAAAAACATATCCTTTGTATTTCAAAATGCTCGACTTTTCAACAAGAGTATTTACGAAAATGTACTCATAGGAAATCCCGATGCAAGCCGCAAAGAAGTCATGAAGGCTTTGGAGCTTGCCATGTGCAATAGCATTATCGACAAATTTAAAGACAGAGAAAACACGGTAATAGGAGCTGAGGGAGTTCATCTTTCCGGCGGAGAAACGCAGCGAATAGCTATAGCTAGGGCGATTTTAAAAAATGCCCCTATAGTTATATTAGATGAAGCCAGCGCAGCAAGCGATCCCGAAAACGAATATGAAATGCAACAGGCTTTTTCCAAGCTCATGGAAAATAAGACGGTGATTATGATCGCACACAGGTTGTCCAGTATAAGAAATGTGGCGGAGATTTTAGTTATTGAAGATGGAAAAGTGGTGGAAAGAGGGAGTCACACAGATTTAATGGACAAAAACTCCAGGTACAAAAAATCACTGGAACTTTTCAAAAAAGCCAATGAATGGAGGGTTGTAAATGAAAACTAAGTTAAAAAGATACTTTGCTTTGACGGACAAGGGGATAGACAATATATTTGTGGCGGCAAGATTTTCCTTTTTAAAATTTTTGTCCTTTATGTTTCCTCCCATGCTTGTGTTTTTCTTTTTGAATGATTATATAAAGGGTGAACTCAAGCCGCTGACCATGTATATATTGATATTGACGATTATAAACTTGGACGTCAATATATAGATTTAGATTTATCCAATAAGCACTGGGCATACTATGAACTGATGGAAGCATCCTATAATCACGACTATGAAAGAGCGACAGATAATGGAGAAACTTGGGAAATTTTGTTGGTTCACCCGAGAGAATATAGAATACTTTGGCAATAAATAAAAATTATAAATGCAATCTTTCGCTTTTAGAATAAAATGGTATAATTGACTAAATAAGTTTTATTAAAATTTTGCAGAGAGGATAAAAATGAAAAATTTAAATAAAGTGAAAATTTATAAAGTGGCTTTTTGTCTGCTTGCCATGATAGGCTTAAGTGCATGCAGTAAAGAAAAACCTCAAGAAGAAAATCAAACTGCGACTGTTCAAAGGCAGGAGCAAAAGGAACAGGAACAACCTAAGGAGCAGAAGGAAATAAATACTTTCAAAGATTTTAAAGTGAAGGATTTTGGTGGAAATGAAGTGGATTCTTCCATATTTGCAGATAATAAGGTGACGGTTATAAATTTTTGGAGCACCACCTGCCCTCCCTGCATTGAAGAGTTGCCCATTTTAGAAAAAATAAGTGTGGACATGAAGGACAAGGAAGTGGGAGTCAAGGGGTTTTTATATGAATTCGGCGGACAGATAAATGATGAAATCCTTGAAGAGGCTAAGTATATTTTAGAAAAGGGTGGAGTGTCTTATCAACAGTTGGTAGGTACCGGAGAGATCATGGAAGATGAATTGATTCAGAGCATATATGCAGTGCCCACCACCTTTGCCGTTGACTCGGATGGTGAAATCATCTTTGCGACAGTGGGTGCCATGGACTATGACGGATGGCAGGAATTCGTAAATGAAGCTCTAAAGGAGGTTCAATAATTCACATGATTGATATTGAAAAGAGAAGAAAATTCGGGAGAATCTTTTTAATTTTGGGAATAGCTTTTTTAGCCTTGGGAATATACAGGGGTGAGATGGCGACGGTATTTAGAAAAGCTGTGGTGATTTGCCTTGAATGCATAGGTATAGATTAAAGATTTATTAAATAAGTCGGAGTGTAAAATGAAAGAAAAAAGCAATAAAGTTTCAAATTTCCGAACATGGTTTCAAATTCTGTTCGCAGCTTTGACCAACGGATACGCTCTTGGATTTGCAAAGGGAAAAATCTATCAAGGTCCTATTAAAAATCTGTGTGTACCGGGACTTAACTGTTACTCTTGTCCGGGTGCTGTAGGATCCTGTCCCATAGGAGCACTTCAAGCAGTGGCGACCAGCAGAGATTTCAACATATCCTTTTATGTACTTGGTTTTTTGATGATAATAGGTTCGCTCATAGGAAGATTTGTATGCGGATGGATGTGTCCCTTCGGTTTGCTGCAGGATCTGCTGCACAGAGTGCCCTTTCCAAAGAAAATCAAAACATTCAAGGGTGAGAACCATCTGCTCAAAATAAAGTACTTAATACTTTTAATCTTTGTAATGGCATTGCCGATGACTTTAACCTTCGGCGGAGGATATGGCAAACCTTGGTTTTGCAAGGTTATCTGTCCTTCAGGCACTTTAATGGGCGGCATTCCCCTGCTTTTGGTAAATAAAAGTTTGAGAAGTGCGGCGGGCTTTCTTTTTTCATGGAAAATCACTATACTTTTGCTGATTGTTTTTTTGTCAATGGCAATACACAGACCCTTTTGCAAGTATCTGTGTCCCCTTGGAGCTATATATGGAGGTTTCAATAAAATTTCTCTTCACCAATACATAATTGATGAGAACAAATGTATTAAATGTGATAAGTGCTACAGTAAATGCAGCATGAATGTGAAGATTTATGAAAATCCTACAAGTGCGGAGTGCATTCGCTGCGGAGAATGTACTAAGGTGTGTCCGACAAAGGCCATATCGACAAATTTTAAAAATTGATTTTTAAGTATCCTCTATTTTCTGTGGTATAGAGGATTTTTTTGTGGTTAAATATATTTAGAAAAATAAAATTAAAGGAAAGAAATTCTATATCGATTTAAAGTATTTATGCAATAAAATAAAGCTGGACAATAAAGTAATTGTGTGTTATGATTCTTGAAACTTGAAAAAAAGGAGAAAAATCATGAAACTCATGGCTAGTGCACAATACTATTACGGCTTTTACTTTACTTATTTTTATGGTAAAGCTTTTTTGGGTTGTGCAGAAGGTAAAACTTTTTTCCGAGTTGGATAAGATCTTATTAAAAGGAAAGAATGACGTTCTAAGCTCCCAAAAACGCATGGGAGCTTTTTTGTTGTACCGAAAAGGGGAGAAATTATGATAATAAAATTAAAACAAAATCCGAACAAGGAACAAGTGGACAGTTTACGCAGATGGATAGCGGAACAAGGCATAGAAGTCATGACTTCCGTGGGAACCAATTTCACTATTTTGGGATTGGTGGGAGATACTACTAAGATTGATATCGATTTGGTAAAGACTCTGTCCATAGTAGATGATGTAAAGAGAATTCAAGAACCCTACAAGGCTGTAAATCGTCGTTTTCATCCGGAGGATACAATCATAACCTTGGATAACGGAACTAAAATCGGCGGCGATAATTTCACTATGATCGCAGGACCTTGTTCCATTGAATCGGAGGAACAAGTCATAGAAATAGCAAGGCGAGTCAAGGATTCGGGAGCTGATGTTTTACGTGGAGGCGCTTTTAAACCGAGAACTTCTCCTTACTCCTTCCAAGGCATGGGAGCAGATGGTATAGAACTGCTGCTAAAGGCAAAAAAGGAAACGGGATTACCAATAGTGTCGGAGGTAATGGACGCATCTCAACTTAAATATTTTGAAGATGTGGATATACTTCAAGTGGGAGCAAGAAATATGCAAAACTTTCATCTTTTAAAAGAAGTAGGAAAGTTGGACAAACCTGTTTTGTTAAAGAGAGGACTTTCAGCAACATACGAGGAATGGTTGATGAGTGCCGAATACATCATGTCAGGAGGAAATAAAAATGTAATTTTGTGTGAAAGAGGAATCCGAACCTTTGAAACTAAGACGAGAAATACATTGGATATTTCTGCCATTCCGGTGTTGAAAAGGGAAACTCACTTGCCCATAATTGCAGATCCTTCTCATGGAACGGGCACGAGAAAATTGGTTGAACCTCTTGCAAAGGCGGCAATCGCCGCAGGTGCTCACGGGGTGATGATCGAAGTTCACAACGATCCGGAACACGCTTTATGTGATGGACCTCAATCACTTGATCCCGACCAATTTGAAAACATAGCCGCAAAACTAAAAAAACTGCGTAAAACTGTTGAGGAAATAGGATGAAAATAGGAGTTGTAGGACTGGGTTTGATGGGCGGAAGTTTTGTCAAGGCGATTAAATCCTATGGAACAGAAGAAGTTTACGGATTTGACAAAAATTCCGAAGTTTTGGCAAAGGCTTTGAAAGATAAAAGCATAGATGATATTTTGACAAAGGAAAATATCACGCAGTGCGACTTGTTGGTTCTCGCTTTGATGCCGGGAATAGCTGTGGATTTTATAAAGAAAAATCACAACCTGATCAAAGGAACTATTCTGGATTTTTGTGGAGTAAAGAGAGAAGTAGAAAAACAGATCCTTCCCATTGCCATTGAAAAGGGATTTTCATATATGGGCGGTCATCCCATGGCAGGCAGAGAAGTGGGCGGATATGAGCATAGCACCAAGGACCTGTATCAGGGTGCGTCTATGATTTTGGTGGAAAATGAAACCTCTTGGGGGAAAGGGAAAAACTTGGAGGAATTTTTTTATAAGCTGGGATTTACACAGATAAAATATTCCGACGCCCTAACTCACGACAGAGTGCTCGCCTACACTTCGCAGCTGGCACATGTGGTGTCCAATTCCTTTGTACAATCGCCTACTCATGACGAGGAATACGGATATTCTGCAGACAGCTTAAAGGATTTGACCAGAGTTGCCACATTAGATGTAGATATGTGGACTGAACTGTTTTTCGACAATAAGGATTTTTTATACGGAGAAGTCATGAGGATCAGCGATCATTTGAGAGAGTATGCAAGGGCAATTAAAGAGGAAGATGAAGCGGTATTGAAGAAGCTGTTAAGTGCCGGTTGCATCGCCAAGAGGGAAATGGAAGAAAGAAGGAAGAACAATGGCGGAAATTCAAATTAATGCGGGCAAGCCCTATTCTGTCTTGATAGAGAGAGGATTATTCCAAAAAATCGGACCTTTGCTCAAAGACAAGATAAGTAGCAAAGCGTTTATACTCACAGATGAAAGGGTTGGGAAATTATATGCAGATTTAATTTTGAAACAGTTACAAATCCAAGGGATAGAAGGAAATAAATATGCGGTAAAGGAAGGCGAAGTCAGCAAATCACTTACAGTGTACGGTGAAATTTTAGAGTATATGGCAGCGAACAACTACCACAGAAACGATACTGTAATTTCCCTGGGCGGAGGAGTGATTGGCGATTTGGGCGGTTTTGTCGCAGCTACCTTTCAAAGAGGAATGGAATATATTCAAATGCCCACCAGCCTTTTGGCTGCGGTTGATTCTTCCGTTGGGGGAAAGACCGCTTTGAATTTGCAGGAAGGCAAAAATCTCGTGGGAGCTTTTAAACAGCCACTGGCAGTTTACTGTGACCCTGATGTATTTGCGAGTATAGAAGATGACAGGTTTGCCGACGGAGTTGCCGAATCCATCAAGTATGGAATACTATTTGACAG
This sequence comes from uncultured Peptoniphilus sp., assembly GCA_964345555.1. GTDB lineage: Bacteria > Bacillota > Clostridia > Tissierellales > Peptoniphilaceae > Peptoniphilus_E. The sequence continues at coordinate 12,439 of CAYFRD010000006.1, forward strand.
AGATTTCTTCAATTTATTTAAAAATCCGCTTGAAAAAACCGATGAACGTCTTGAACAAGTTGTGAAAAAAGCTGTGATATACAAGGCGGAAGTGGTGGCGACAGATGAATTTGAAAAGGGAGAACGCAAGCTTTTAAACCTTGGGCATACAGTTGGACACAGTGTTGAAAAAGCAAGTAATTTTCAGATAACGCACGGACATGCTGTAGCAATAGGAATGTCTGTTATGGCAAGAGCCTGCAGTAAAATGAAGATTTTAAAAGATACTGAAAAAGATGAAATACTGAAAGTTTTGGAGGTTAATAAACTGCCGGTCAACACGTCTTTTTCCGTGGAAGAACTTTTTGAACCCATATATAAGGATAAAAAAAGCGACGGAGAAAATATAACGCCGGTGGAGATAGAGAGGATAGGGAAATGCAGATTGAGAAAAATCCCAATTCTTTCTTTTAAGGAATATATTGAGGAGGGTCTTTGATGATTGTGGAAATCACTCCTAAAAAATTGATGGGAGAAATGGAAATACTGTCTTCCAAATCTGACGGACATCGCTTATTGATTTGTGCCGCCCTCAGTGATAAAAAAACGGAAGTATTTATAAATAATGAGTCGGAAGACATAGAAGCGACGATGAATTGTTTAAGAGCTTTGGGAGCGAAGTTCGAAAAAATCCATGGAGGCCACAAGGTAACGCCCATAAAAAAACCCCCGGACTACGCAGAGATAAATCCCGGAGAAAGCGGATCGACTTTGAGGTTTATGTTGCCTGTGGCGGTTGCTCTTGTGGAGAAGATTCATTTTACGGGACAGGGAAGATTGCCCGAAAGACCGATTGAAGATTTGCAGAATGAGATTAGAAAAAAAGGCGTGAGTTTTTCGCAAGATACTCTACCTTTCTATACTAAGGGCAAATTAGAGTCCGGCGTTTTTAAATTCCCGGGCAATGTCAGTTCGCAGTACATATCGGGAATATTATTGTCAGCTCCCTTATTAAAGGGGAAAGTCACAGTTGAAATAGAGAGCGAATTGGAGTCGGCGGCCTATGTGAACATGACCATGGACAGCATGAAAAAATTCGGAGTGGAAGTAAAAAAAGATGGTAATATTTTCACAGTGGAGAGCGACGGATATAAAAGTCAGGGGAAGGTACAAGCTGAAGGAGATTTTTCCAACGGGGCATTTTTTCTGGCAGCAGGAGCTTTGGGAGGACCTGTGAAGGTGGCAGGACTTTCAAAGGATACTTTGCAGGCAGATGAGAAAATTGTAGATATATTGAAAGAAAGAGGAGCTGTTTTGAAAAAAAATAATGCTCTGATTTTTTCAAAGGGAGAAGAAAAACCGCTTTGTGTGGATCTGTCACAGATTCCCGATTTGCTTCCCATACTGGCTGTAGTTGCAAGTTTTTCCGAGGGTAAGAGTGTATTTTACAACGGAAAGAGATTAAAATTAAAGGAAACGGACCGACTTAAAACCACAGCTCGGATGATTAAGGACTTGGGCGGAAGTGTACAAGTTACGGAAGACGGATTGATAGTTGAAGGTACGGGACTCACTGGGGGGAAAACATCCTCCTTTGGAGATCACAGAATAGCCATGGCGGCAGCTATTGCATCATGCAGAGCGGAGGGAAAAATAATCATCGAGAGGGCCGAAGCGGTGAACAAATCTTATCCGAATTTCTTTGAAGATTTAAAAAAAATAGGGGGAGAAGTAAATGTCATCGACATGGGGAAATAATATTAAAATATCTGTTTTTGGAGAATCTCATGGGAGAGCAGTCGGAGTTGTTGTTGACGGATTGCCTGCCGGAGAGGAAATTGATGAAAAAAAGCTTCAGGATTTTATGAAGAGAAGAGCACCGGGACAAAAACTGACTACCGGCAGAAAAGAGGCGGATACACCTTGTATATTGTCCGGTATTTATGAAGGAAGAACCACGGGCAGCCCTTTTTGTGCAATCATTGAAAACAAAGACCAACGCTCAAAGGACTATTCCAATTTAAAAGATGTTCCACGTCCGGCTCATGCTGATTTGACAGCCTATTTCAAGTATGGACAATTTGCGGATATGAGAGGTGGCGGACATTTTTCAGGAAGGCTAACCGCACCGCTGTGCATAGCAGGAGGAATCGCAAAACAAATTTTGGAAAAGAGAGGAGTTTTTGTGGGAGCACAACTTTTCTCAGTGGGCGAAATGGAGGGTTGTAGTTTCAGAAAGTCGGACTTGCGCCTTGAGGAAGTGCTTTCTCCGGGCAATAGAGAATTTCCGGCATCAAATGAAGAAACGAGCAATAAGATGAAAGAGTTAATTGCAGAAGCAGCATCGCAAAAGGATTCCATAGGCGGAAGCATTGAATGTGCTGTTATCGGATTTCCCCGAGGAATTGGAGAGCCGATGTTTGACGGAATGGAAAACAGAATTGCACAGATGATATTTGCAGTCCCCGGAGTTAGAAGTTTGGAATTCGGCTTGGGAACAGAGGCGACTAAGATGAAAGGCTCCGTACACAATGACTCCATTGAAATTGTAGATGGAGAAATCAGAACCGGGACAAACAATGCAGGGGGAATAAATGGTGGAATCACCAACGGAATGCCCATAGTGATCAGGGTGGGGATGAAGCCAACACCGTCTATCGGCTTAGAGCAAGACGCCATCAGTCTAACAAAGATGGAAAATGAAAAACTTTTAATCAAGGGCAGACATGACCCTTGCATTGCAGTTCGAGCGGTGGCCGTGGTGGAAGCTGCCATGGCAATTGTATTATTGGATCAGTGGTTAGGAGCAGGAAATGGATTTAAAAGAGCTTAGGGAACAAATTAACGAAATTGATGAAAATATATTACATTCCTTTATTAAGAGAATGGAAGTTTCCCGTGAAATTGCACAGGTGAAAAAAGAAAAGGGACTTAACTTGGAAAACAAGGTCAGAGAGCGAGAAATATTGGATAGAATCACTGAAGAAACGGGTGATCTATCTCCCTATGCAAGGCTTTTGTATTCGACGCTCTTCGACTTGAGCAAGTCCTATCAATCTCAATTTGTTTTCACAGACGGTGAATTTGAAAGACAATTGCAGGAAGTGGCGGAAAAAACGCCTAAAATTTTTCCTCAAAAGGCTAAGATTGCGGTGCAGGGGCGAGAGGGTTCCTATTCGCAACAGGCATCAGATCATCTTTTTTCACAAGGGAGGATAATGTACTTCAATACCTTTGAAGAAGTATTTGATGCAGTTGAACAGGAAATTTGCGATTATGGCGTACTTCCTGTGGAGAATTCTTCTAACGGATCCGTGAAGGAAGTGTACGATTTGATGGAGAGAAAACATTTCTCAATTGTTGCGTCTTACAGACTTTTAATTCATCACGCTCTCTTGGCGAAAAAGGGAGTTGTAGAGAAAGAATTAAGAGAAATAATATCTCACGCTCAAGCATTGGAGCAATGCAACGAATATCTAAAGGGGCTTAAAGATGTTGAGTTGCGTTCTGTTGAAAATACAGCAGCAGCGGCAAAGGCTGTCAGCGAATCATCCGGTGGAGAAATTGGAGCAATATCTTCATCACACTGTGCTGATTTGTACGGACTGGAAGTTTTGAGGGAAGGGATTCAGAATAGCGACAACAATTACACACGTTTCATCTGTATTTCAAAAAAAATGGAAATCTATCCCGGGGCAGGTAAAATATCCTTTAGGACCACGACGGAGCACGAGCCGGGCGGGCTTTACAAAATCATGGCGAGATTTGCAGCTTTGGGACTTAACCTCACAAAGATAGAAAGTCGTCCCATTATAGGAAGGGATTTTGAATTTTTATTTTATTTCGACTTTGAAGGCTCGGTGCATATGCCGGAGGTTTTGGGACTGCTCAGTGCATTGAAAAGGGAAAATAAGGAATTTGTATTTTTAGGAAATTATTTGGAAAGGTAGCATATGAAATTCGGACTATTGGGAGCTCGCTTGGGACACAGTTTTTCCAAGAAAATTCACAACAGGTTGGGCGACTACAAATATGAACTTTTTGAGCGAAAAGAAAATGAAATTGAAGAATTGTTTAAAAATCCGGATATTGCAGGATTCAATGTCACGGTTCCATATAAGCAGACAGTCATGAATTATTGCGACGAAATAGATGAGGATGCACTTAATATAGGCGCTGTAAATACAGTGGTAAAAAATAAGGGCAAATCAATTGGATACAATACCGATATCGACGGATTTTTATTTCAATTGAGGACCTCGGGAATTTCCGTTGAAGAAAAAAAAATCCTTATCCTTGGAGAGGGAGGCACATCAAATACCGTGTATCGTGCCATGGAAAAACTTGGAGCGAGGGAAATACTCAAGTTTTCAAGAAGAGGACAGCGAAAATTCAAAGACATGAGCAATCACCGTGACGGACAGATAATAGTAAACTGTACGCCTGTGGGAATGTACCCGAATAATTTTGAAACCCTTGTGGATTTAAGGGACTTTTTCGATTTGCAGGGAGTGATGGATGTCGTGTACAATCCTCTCAGAACACAGATGATTTTGCAGGCTGAGGAATTGGGGATAAAGAACAATTCAGGCTTAGGAATGCTTGTTGTGCAGGCAAAGGTTGCATCGGAGTATTTTCAAAGAACAGAAATACCCGATGACGAAGTTTCTAAAATATTAAAGGAAATTGAAAGGGAATCGGAAAACATAGTTCTGATAGGAATGCCAGGAAGTGGAAAGAGCACTCTCGGAAGAAAGATAGCAAAAGTTTTAAACAGACCGTTCATTGATACAGATGAAGAAATAGAAAAAGCTGAGGGCAAGTCCATACCTAAAATATTTGAAGAAAATGGAGAGGAATTTTTTCGTAAAGTGGAAACTGAAATCACAAAAGAATTTGGAATGCAAAACGGTGCAGTTATTGCCACAGGCGGCGGTGCGATTTTGAAAAGGGAAAACAGGCTTGCACTGAAACAAAACGGAAGAATATATTTTATCCGCCGATCTCTTGAAAGCTTAAGCACAAAGGGCAGACCTCTTTCAGAGGGCGGACTGTCCAAATTGCAGAAATTATATGAAGAACGCAGACCTGTTTATGAAAAATTTTGCGATTGTTCTGTGGATAATAAGTTTTTTGAAAAAACAGCACAAGATATAATAGGAGAATTTTATGAAGATCATCGTTATTAACGGACCGAATATAAACATGCTCGGCATCAGAGAACCGGACATTTACGGGATGGGGACATATGAAGATTTAATAAATACTGTAAAAGGGAACTACGAAGAAAAAAATATGGACATAGAATTTTATCAATCAAATCACGAGGGTGATATAGTGGATAAAATTCAGAACGCCTATGGACAAAAGGATGCAATAGTCATCAATCCGGCAGCATATACTCATACTTCAGTCGCCATATTGGACGCATTGAAGAGCGTAGCAATTCCTGCAGTTGAAGTCCATTTGACAAAGGTGGAAGAAAGAGAAGACTTCAGAAAAATTTCATACCCGGGAAAATACTGCGAAAAAACTGTGACAGGCAAGGGATTTCAAGGATATATAGAAGCAATAGATTACTTAATTGAAAAATATGACAAAGATTTTGAATAAATTGGAAAAGAGTTTATTGAACAATTAGTTGAATAAACTCTTTTTTATGCATATTTTAAGATATCTGATTTTTATCAATCTTCATTAAATTTAATATCTGCAAATTTTCCTCCGGTTACTTTCGCCAAGTCTAAAGGATTTACTATAACTTGCATTCCCACGGTGCCTGCACTCACTGATATTTCTTTTAAATTTTCAGCATCAATATCTATGGTAGTGGGAAATAATTTTTTCATCCCTACGGGAGAGCAACCTCCGTGCACATATCCGGTGAGGGGTTTTAAATCTTTTTGCGGCAACATTTCTATCTTCTTCTCGCCCGCGATTTCTGCCGCTTTTTTCAGATCCAGTTTTTGATTTACTTCTATTACGAATACATAATGACCATTTTTACCTTGAGTTACCAAGGTTTTAAAAACCTCGTTATAAGCCACACCCACTTTGTCCGCCACTGACATTCCGTCGATTCTGTCGTCGGATATGTCGTAGGTTCTCACTTCATAATCTACCCTGTTTTTATCAAGTATGCGCATTGCGTTGGTTTTTTTCATTTTTGACTCCATTCTTTTCTTAACATTAAGTACACCTTGGTATCTGTGATACCGAAGTTTGAAAAGTTAGCTTGTCTAAGCGTTCCTTCATACTTCATTCCGCATTTTTCTGCAACTCGTCCCGAAGCGGGATTTTCTGTGGAATGTCTAACCTCTATCCTGTTGAGTTTTACTTCTTCAAAGAGAAATTTCAGTACCCCTATTAAAGCTTCTGTCATAATGCCGCAGTTCCAATATTTCTTTGAAAGGGCATAACCTATTTCTCCTGCTTCTATTTTTTCATCTATGCTGTTTACGGAAATACTTCCTATGTTTTCAGAGGTTTCTTTCAGTTCTATAGACCATTGATAAAAATCAAGGTTTTTGTAATTTGTCATCCACATTTTAATTATACGGCGAGTTTCGTCGATATCGGCATGTTTTTTCCAAGTGAGATATTGCACAACTTCATCATCGGATGCCCAGTTGGAATAAACATCCTGTGCATCTTCCAAGGTATATTTTCTTAAAATCAATCTATCGGTGAATATAGTTTGCGTTCCCAAGTTTTTCATTTTTATTTTCCTTTGTAATTTATCGGTTTAAGATTTTTATAAAAATAGATGCTTTGCAGAGAATTCATCTTAAATTTTTGCCCTTAACATTTGAGTTATTATATAAATAAAGGGTAAAATTAATATAATTATAGCACAGTTTATAATTACTATATGTGCAAATTTATTGAATTTTAACATTGGAGGGATAGTGATGAAATGGCGTGGAAGGGCAGGCAGCTCAAATGTTGACGATAGAAGAGGACGAGGTGTCAGAGGCGGAGCAGGGCTGGGAATTGGAGGACTTATCATAGTGGCTTTGTTCACTTTGCTCACAGGTGGAGATTTAGGTGATGTTATAGGCAATATTTCAGGCATGAGCGGTACAGCTATTGAGCAGAGATACGAACCCACACAACAAGAGGAAGAACTTGCTGAATTCAGCAAGGTAGTGTTCAAAGACACCGAAGATGTTTGGAACGGTTTGTTTAAAGATATGGGCGAGGAATATGTGGAGCCGGGGTTGGTATTATATACGGATTCCGTCAATTCAGGATGCGGATATGCATCTGCACAAATTGGACCTTTCTATTGTCCGGCTGACAGCAAGGTGTATATAGATTTGAGTTTTTATAAGGATTTAAATGACAGGTTCGGAGCGTCGGGCGACTTCGCCTTTGCCTATGTAATTGCCCATGAAGTGGGGCACCATGTTCAAAATCTCTATGGAATTTCAGGACAGGTGCAATCACTGAGAAACAAACTTTCTCAAAGTGAGTACAACAAGTATTCCGTAGCCATGGAACTACAGGCGGATTATTTGGCGGGAGTTTTTGCAGCACATCAAAGGGACAAGGGTTATCTCGATGTGGGAGATATTGAAGAGGCGATGAATGCCGCCAGTCAAATAGGCGACGACAATATTCAAAGGCAGACACAGGGTTATGTGGTGCCCGACAGTTTCACCCACGGAACAAGTGCACAGAGGAGAGAGTGGTTTGAAAGAGGATACAATGCCGGAGATTTATCTGACTGGAATACTTTTAAGGCTCTGGGACTTTAAATATTTTTGGAGTTATTAAAAATATAAAGGCAAGCAATTCAAAATACTTGCCTTTTAGATATGAGTAATTTATAAAATTATATAGAGTTTATTTATAGAACTTCAAAGCACTTTGAAGAAGGAGAAGGTTGGTGATACTTCCTACACCCTTGGGAACGGGTGAGTAGGCTTTGATTTTTCCGTCTACCGCAGCTGCATTTAAATCGCCTCTCCACTTACCTTCCTTGTTTTTTGAAAGACCTATGTCTATAACTGTGGAATTTTCTGTGAAATAGGAATTATCAAGCATTTCAGCCACTCCCATGGCAGTGAATACTATGTCGGCATTTTTAGTGTGGAATTTTAAATCTGCAGTCTTTACGTGACACAGTGTAACTGTAGCCCATCTTGTGAGAAGAATCATTTCAAGAGGTTTACCAACTACGTCGGAGTGATTTATTATCACGCAATCCTTGCCTTCCAATTCAATTCCGTAATGATCGAGAAGTTTTATTGCTGCCTTGGGAGCCAAGGGGATAAATCCGCTGACATCTCCCGAATAAACTTTGGCTTTATTCATGGGACTTACGCAATCCAAGTCCTTTTCGGGAGAGATGGCGTTGTTTATTGTCGCCGCACTTAAATGGGCAGGATAAGGTCTGAAAATCAGCATACCGCCTATGCTGTCATCTTTGTTTATTTTGTTGATTAAATCTAAAACTGAATCTTCATCGGTGTCTTCATCCAATTCGTGAATTTCGTATTCAATGCCCAGTATGTCGGCACTTTTTTTAATCCCTTTTTCATAGGCGATATCCGCTCCGTTAGCTCCGAATCTCAATATAGATATCTTGGGAGCGGTTTTGAGTTGTGCAATTTCTTCTTTTATCTCCGCAACTATTTCTTCGTAGAGTTCTTTTGAATCCAGTACCTTTGTCATTTTACATCTCCTTTATGGCTCGAAGGGTTCAACCAATGCAGAGCTGACCCATGAGTATTCCGTATCGTCATTGTTTAAATAAAATCCGTACCAAGTGGTGCCTTCAATTTTTTTGGAATCGTAGGCTGTGAATATATAGCCCTTGTTGAATTGATCGACTATTTTGCCGTCGAGTCCGGGGACTTTTCGCACGTTTACGCCGTCGACTTTGATCTTAAAATCCCCATATTCTTCGGATAATTCGGCATAATCTGCAGAATTATCTTTTTTAGAAGCGGTGTTTTCCAAATCTTCATTTTTAAGTTTAAGCCTTTGTATCTCCGATTCAAGACTTTCGATCTTGGCTGCTGTTTCGGTATCAAGTTGAGGGTTTTTCGCTCTTTTACTAGCTTCTTCGTACTTGGCGGTCATGTCGGCAAGATCTGATTTATAGCTCATGCTTCGGGCAAAGAGCCAAATATTTGCAAGTAGAGAAATGGCGAGCAAAAGTAAAAACAGCCTGATTTGTTTTTTGTATTTAAAAATATAATTTCGTTTTTCATTATTGTTCATAAAACACCTCAAATTTTATTGTAGATCCTTGTATACAATACTTCCTCTGCAAATAGTGTACTTGATTTTCCCCGGAAGTTTTATTCCTATATAGGGAGAGTTTTTGGATTTTGATGAGAAATCTTTTACTGTGTATTCCTCTTTGTCATCAAAAATAACTATGTCTGCGTAAGAATTTTCAATTAAATTCCCTGCATTTAAATTATACAACATTGCGGGATTTACAGTCATTTTTTTTATTAATTCGTTAAGAGTCAAGTGTCCACTTTGCACCAGATTTTTAATGCCTAAGCCAAGAGCTGTTTCAAGTCCGATTATTCCCGAGGGGGCTTTTGTGAATTCCACGTTTTTCTCTTCCTCGGTGTGTGGAGCGTGGTCCGTTGCGATTATTTCTATAGTATTATCCTTTAATCCCTCTATTATTGCAAGTCTGTCTTCTTCTGTTCTCAAGGGAGGATTCATTTTTGCAAGCGTACCCTTTTCTCTTATTAGGGATTCTGTAGAAGAGAAATGGTGAGGAGTCACTTCGGCGAAGATATTGGCACCTCTTTTTTTGTAGTACCTGACCAGCTCCACTCCGCCTCCGGAAGAAATATGCTGGATGTCTATCTTCGCACATGTTCTAAGGGACAGCAGTCCGTCCCTTGCAATCATAACTTCTTCCGATAGAGCGGGAGAACCGTACAGACCCATTTCCTCTGAAACTGCTCCGTGATTTATTCCGTTTTCCACATTTAAACAAGGGCTTTCTTCGTGGAAGGATATTGGCACCTTTAATTTTTCCGCTCTCTTCATGCCATCTATTATGAGTTTTAAATTCATGTTGGGAATACCGTCATCGGAAAAACCTACAGCACCTTTTGCAATTAAACCCTCCATGTCAACAAGTTCATCGCCCTTTAAATTCTTGGTTAAAGATACAACAGTGTACACATTGATAGGAGATTGTTCCGATTTTTGTAAAAATGATTCCAGAACCTCTTCACAGTCCATGGCAGGTTTTGTATTTGCCATGCATACTACGGATGTGTAACCGCCCCTTGCAGCTGAATTTGAACCTGTGAGCAAGTCCTCCTTGTGAGTGAAGCCGGGATCTCTGAAATGAACATGCACGTCCACAAATCCCGGAGCTGCAATTAAATCCGTTCCGTCTATGGTATTTTCGTATTTTTCGGTTATTTTGCCTATGGTTTTTATTCTATCGCCTTCAATTAGTATATCGGTCACTTCATCAGTGTCCATTGCGGGATTTATAAGTCTTATATTTTTAATTAACATTTCACACCTCTCTATATATTATATGATAAAAACCGCTTTTATAAAGTATCAAATTATATCAGTAGCTATTTTTGTGAAAACTACTTATTTCGTTGATTTTGATATGGATTTGTGGTATTTTTTTACTTGTGAATAAATTAATTATTTTGTATTGAGATGTTATGGAGGTAGTATGGCGGAATTTAGTATATATGATGTCCTCGGACCCATAATGGTGGGGCCCAGTTCTTCTCATACGGCAGGAGCTTGCAGGATTGCCAAGATAGCTCTTAGAATATGCGGAGGAGATTTTAAAAGCGTGGAGTTTATTCTTCACGGTTCCTTTGCGGCGACTTATAAGGGACATGGCACGGACAGAGCCCTTCTCGGAGGAATTCAAGGTTTTGATACCTATGACGATCGCATAAGAGATTCCTTTGAATATGCACAAAAAAACGGAATCAATTATTCTTTTAAGACTGCCGATTTAGGAAATGAATACCATCCAAACACGGTGAAGATAATTTTTCACTATGATGACAGAGATGAGTATGTAGTGGGCAGTTCCATAGGCGGAGGAGCTATAGAAATTGTAAATATCAACGGGATCGGTCTTAGATTCAGAGGGGAATTCCCCGTGATTTTGCTTCAGTATCCTGAGCAAAAGGGAGTTATCGCTTACGTGTCTTCCGTATTGTCGGCAAGCAATTACAATATTGAATCCATAAATACAAACAAAGACACACTGAAGAACATTGTTACGCTGACCATTGAAATCGATAAGAACTTAACGGAAAATTTAAAATCTGCAATAATTGACAACGACAGGTTTACTTTTTCCAAGTATGTAGGGGTGTAGTATGTTAAATAAAGCTGAAGAAATAATAAAATACTGCGAAGAAAACAACTGTCATATTTATGATTTAGTTCTCGATTATGAAATGAAAATTTTAAAGAAGAGCGAAGAGAAAATCAGAGCCTACATAGACGATATTATTTCCATAATGGAGAGCTCGGCTACCAGGTATTTGGAAGATGAAACGCAAACTCGATACAAAATGATTGACGGATTTTCAAAATTGACCTACGCTTATGCACAAAATCAAGAGCCCATAATGGGTAAGTTCGTGGCAAAAGCTATGGCTATGGCATTTTCCACATCGGAAGTCAACGGCTCCATGGGAAAAATTGCAGCAGCACCCACTGCCGGTTCTTCCGGAATAATGCCGGCTATGCTTGTATCGGCAAAGGAAAAATACAACTTCGATCAAAGGACTTTGCAAAACGGATTTTTGACATCGGTTGGAATAGGACAAGTAATAGGGAAGTACGCAACCTTTGCGGGAGCGGAGGGAGGCTGTCAAGCCGAATGCGGTTCGGCATCGGCAATGGCGGCGTCTGCTTTGACGGAAATGCTTGGCGGGACACCTGAGCAGGCTCTCACTGCAGCTAGTATCACGCTCATAAATGTAATGGGACTTGTCTGCGATCCCATAGCGGGACTTGTACAATATCCCTGCACTTTTAGAAATGCTTCGGGAGTTATAAATGCATTTATATCCACAGATCTTGCCCTTGCAGGAGTTAAATCCATAGTTCCCTTTGAAGAAGTGGTTCAAGCAATGAAGGACGTTGGAGATAAAATGGACTTCAGCTTAAGAGAAACAGGTTTGGGAGGAATTGCAGGCACAAAAACAGGTCAATGCATCAGAAAAAATTTTTTAAATCTAGAAGGAGAATAACATGTCAGAATCAAGTAAAAAATTCACATTAGGACTTATTCCAAAATTAATTATCGCAATATTGTTAGGTACTCTGGTAGGATACTACTTACCTGAACCTGTAATTCAAGCAATAGTTACGCTATCATCACTTTTCGGCAAATTTTTGAACTTTATAATCCCTCTTATGATAATAGCTTTTGTATCTAAGGGTATAGCCGACTTGTCAGAAGGAGCGGGAAAATTGTTGTTGGTAACCCTTGTGTTGGCATACAGCTCAACCCTAATCGCAGGAACTTTATCTTACACCATGGCTTCAAATATATTCCCGAGTTTTATTTCGGAACAAATGGTACAAGATATTCAAAGTGCCAGCGAAAGAACGCTCGATCCTCTTTTTCAAATTCCGCTAAACCCCGTCGTAGATGTAACAGCCGCGTTGGTACTTGCCTTTATCATGGGACTTGCAGTATCTGTTCTTAGACAAAGAGAATCAGGAAAAGCATTTTATGCACTTATAAATGAATTTAACGAAATAATAGTTATGGTACTTTCAAGAGCAATAATACCTCTACTTCCTTTCTATATATTCGGAAATTTTGCCAATATGGCTTATTCGGGTTCGGTATTTGCAATACTTTCCATATTCATAAGAATATTCGCATGCATCATAGCGCTGCACATAGTGTACCTGCTGATCATGTTCATAATTTCAGGAACATATACGGGGAAAAATCCCATTGCCTCATTCAGAAAGGCAACTCCGGCATATTTTACAGCTGTAGGAACACAATCAAGTGCTGCTACTATACCTGTAAATATAAACTGCAATAAAAACATAGGAGTTTCAAAGCAAATAAGAGATTTCGTAATACCCCTTTGCGCAACTTGTCACATGCCAGGATCTATGATTACACTTACATCTTGTGTGTTCACACTTTTGCATATGTATGATATGCCGCACGGATACGGACTTATAATCAGATTTATCGCAATACTGGGCATAGCTATGGTAGCAGCTCCCGGAGCACCGGGCGGAGCGGTAATGAGTGCACTGCCTTTCCTTCCTGTAGTGGGAGTTGCAACTGAAAGTCCAATAGCTACAATATTGATTTCACTTTATTTGACACAGGACAGCTTCGGAACTGCGGCAAATGTAACAGGCGACAATGCAATATCCATGGCTGTTGAAAAAATTTACTACAAACATATAGTAAAAAGACCCATTCCTACAGAAAAATAAAATATAAAACACATTAAAAAATCGGTATCGAGGTTGAGCTCCAATTCAACTTTCAATACCGATTTTTATTGTAAAATAATTTTGTTGTATTTAATTTTCCATAGGATAGATATCGTATCCAGCAGCTATATTATGATTTTTATAAATGATATTGCCATTTGAAATTTTATGGATAAATCATTTTGTTCTCAATCGCAGGTCAACCAGTTGAGCGGCAATGCTTATGCCTATCTCTCTGGGAGTTTCACAGGCTATGTCGATGCCGATGGGTGATGTTATCCTATCGATATCCTCATCTGAAAAACCTCTGTCTCTGAGCCTCATATCTATGGATTGTTTTTTTCTTTTGCTGCCTATGGAACCTATATAACGAGCGTTAGTTTTCAAGGCTTGAGCCTGTATAATTTCATCGAATTTATGTCCCCTGGTCAAAACGCATAAATAATCATCAGCCTCTATATCTATAAACTCATCAATTGAATTAAAATCTATTAGTAATCTTTGTGCCGTTGGAAATTTTTCCTCGGTCAAAAATTCCTCTCTGTCGTCGCATACCAATACATCAAAATCCAGGTAAGTCAATAGGGGAGCTAGGGATTCGGATATGTGACCGCCTCCGAAGAGAATCACTCGGACTTTGCTTTTAATGTGTTCTATGAAAAACTCCTCGAAATTATGGAATTTGGAAAATCTGATTTTATGTTCATGCTCTAAGTCCGCATTCAGCTCTTTTACAACTTCTGTGGAAATACTTCCGACGATTTCCTTGCCGTTGACAAAGGAAATGCCCTTTTCTACACTTTCGATAATATAAAAGTTTTCATTATTTGCAGTCCAAGCATGAGCTTTTTTTATGCCTTCAACGAGATTTGCATCTTCGTGATTAATATAATAAAAATTAATGCGTACATTTCCGCCACAGACCATTCCTATATCTTCCACTTCATTTTTAGTTAGAAGGAAAGAATGGGAATTTGATTTTTTTTATTGCAAAAATTGTTGCGCGTACTTCAATGAATTGAACTCGACGCTTCCGCCACCTATGGTTCCGTAGGTCGAACCGCCTGCGAAGAACAACATTCGAGAACCTGATTCTCTCGGCGTTGAACCTGAATGAGCAACTATGGATATGAGGATTAAATCCTTCCCATTTTCCGTTTCTTCAATGATTTTGAATAATAAATTTTTCATAATATCATTTTATTACCTTGATTATATCGGATTTTTTTACACGACCGCCTGAAATTACTTTAGCAAATATTCCTTCTGTGGGCATTATGCAGTGCTTGACTTTTTGTTTTATTGCACAGCCTGCGTGACATTCTTTGCCGATTTGTGTTATTTGTATAATGGATTCGCCCACTTGCAGGACAGTTCCCACCGGAAGTTCATGCAGATTTATACCCTCCGTGGTGAAATTCTCGGCAAAATCACCGTGTTTGAGCTTCAAGTCGTAATCTCTTATCATTTTATCTATGGATTCCTTTGCCAGCAGGCTGATTTGCCTATGCCATTTACCTGCGTGAGCATCATTTTCTATTCCATGGTCTTCAATTAAATTCACATATTCCACAGGTACTTTGATTGTGCCCTTGGTTTTTGATATGTTAACATCTAAAATTCTGCCTTCAATAATTTTTTTATTAATAAAATGTCCGGATTTTCCTCCGGTTTTTTCTTTCAAATATATGGAATCTATTATTATATTTTTGTCGACTGCTTTACACATATCGTATATAGTAAGTGCAACTATGCTCACGGCACTCAAGGCTTCCATTTCGACGCCTGTTTTTCCTGTAGATTCGACCTTTGCAGTTATATCTATGAAATTGTCTTGCAAGTCAAAGTCTATATTTACTCCGTTTATTAAAATATTGTGGCACATGGGTATTATGTCAGAGGTTTTTTTAGTGCCCATTATGGCGGCAATTTGAGCAGTGGCAAGTACATCGCCCTTGGATAAGTCCTTAGATTTAATTTTTTCAATAGTTTGCCTTTCTAAAATTACTCGTCCTTTTGCTGTGGCAAATCTATTAGTTTCAGCTTTATCGGTTATGGAAACCATCTTAGGTCTTCCCTTATCATCAAAATGAGAAAATTCCATTTATCCTCCTATGGTGTTCATTTTTCTTTTTATGGTTCTTCCTTGTAAAATATTGTGTTTTTCAGGTTTGATATTTATAGTTTCATCAATTAAATGTGAAAGGATATGTTCATCATTTAAACAGTCCTTTAAATTTATCATTTCATCGCTGTGTAGACAGGCAATTGCATTTCCCTCATGATCGAGTCTGATTCTGTTGCAACTCCTGCAAAAACTGCAGGACAGAGGACTTATAAAACCTATCAAGCCTTTTTTACCTTCTCTGTAATAATACTTGGCAGGTCCTGTTGTCCTTATCATTTTCATAAATTTTCAAAGATGTATTAGCTTTTAAGATTTCATTATTCTTTACTACTTGGTCTTTAAATGCAATTGCTTCACCGATGGGCATAAGTTCGATAAATCGCAGAATCAAATTTTCTTTATCTGAAAATTCAAAGAAGTCTTCCAATTCATCCAAGTTAAAATCTCTGAGCAGTACGGTGTTGATCTTTATGGGATTCAATCCGAACTTTTTGCATGCGGATATACCTTCAAATACCTTGGAAATATCTCCGCCACGGGTTATATATTTATACTTATCCGCCTTGAGAGTATCGAGAGATATGTTGACTCTATTCAAACCAGCTGATTTTAATTCCTCCGCATACTTGCTTAACAATATGGCATTTGTTGTTATACTTATATCCTCTATTCCCTGATTTTTAAGTTCCTTGATCATTAGGGGAAGCTTCCTTTCCATGAGAGGTTCTCCGCCCGTTATCCGGATCTTTTTTATTCCCTTATCTATCATTTTTTCAGATATTTTAAGAAATTCATTTATTTTCAATCCTCCGGAACTGAATTTTTGATCCTCAGCCATGCAGTAAAGGCATCGCAAATTACATTTATCAGTTATGGAAATTCTTAAATAATCTATATTTCTGCCGTAATTATCCTTCATTTTATCTTTCTCCAAAATATTTACAGTATATTATTATAAATATTTAAAATTAGCAAGTATTCTCTCAATTACCTTTTGTTTTTATACAATAGCTGGTTTAACAGTGCAAGGGAAATGGTTATTTTTTAAAATCGTGGTTATCGGATTTCTGTTTATCTCCTCTGATCAAATCAATGGCGTGTGCGAGGACGGGTTTTAAAATTTCTATGTTTTCTTCAACTGCTTTTACAGAACCGGGCAAGTTGATTACTAAACTCTTGTTGCAAATGCCGGAAACCTGTCTTGACAGCATGGCATAGGGAGTTTTTTCCATACCCTTTCGCCTAAGGGCTTCGCTTATTCCGGGGCAATTTTTTTCAATTACTTTCAAAGTTGCTTCAGGAGTTACATCCCTAGGGGCAAAGCCGGTTCCGCCTGTTGTCAGAATTAAATCGCTTTTGCACTCTTTGCACCAAAGATTCAGTGTTTCAAATATTTTTTCTTCTTCATCGGGGATAATTGCGTAATTTATCAATTCAAATCCTAAGTTTTCAATTAATTCTATGATTTTTTTCCCTGACAGATCTTCTAAGTTTTCAGTAGATCTTCTGTCGCTGACAGTCAACACTGAAAATCTGTAATTCGTAGGTAAATTCATTTACAACAAACCTCCCAGACAGTAAGATGATATTTCTTCTTTTTTTATTTCGTCCTTTGCAAAAATTCTCGGCAGAAATATATCCAAGCTGGTTTTTTCAGAATGCATTGATTCACCGGGCACTCCTACGATAGTTGTGTTTTTTAGCTTAGCGATGGTCAGCATATTGCCCGGTTGTATGGGTACGCCTTGGCATATGAGTTCTGCACCGCTGTTTTTAATGGCGGTGGGAGTTATATCGTCAGGATCGACAGACATTCCACCGGTTATTAATATCAGTTCCGCACCTTCTTTTATTGCATTTCAGATCTCATTCAATATGAAATTTTCATCGTCGGGACACAGCACTGCTCCCAAGTATTCGGCTCCGTAAAAATCTAATTTTCTTTTTAATATGGGTTCAAAGGCGTCTTCTATCCTCCCGTCATAAATTTCCTGTCCCGTAATTAAAATCTTGCTTTTGAGTCTGCAGAAAGGTTCTACACTGAATATGGGATTGCTGTCTTTTGCAATTTTTACTGCGGCATCGACATTTTCCCTTGAGGTGACCAGAGGAACTATTCTTGCACCACACACAGTTTGAGATTTTGTGACGGAACTTTTATTTCTGATGGAGGCAAAGGTGTAGTCGGGCAGTTTATTTATTTCAAGTAATGCTTTTTCATTGAGGATGTAAAGTCCGTTGCAATTTGCTTTTATGGACATTTTGCCTTCACGAGGACCTTCGGCATAAACATTTGCTCCCATGGAAACATTTACAACTGAACTTGAGGCATCGTCTTCATGTACTTCATCGGCACCGTCTTCCCAGACAAAGACATGGTACTTGCCCATATTTTTCATTTCTTCAATGTCTTTTTCTTCTATGATGTGACCTCTTTTAAATTTTACTCCCTTGAAACCGTCTTTCAATATAGCTGTTAAATCATGACACAGACTTTTGCCGACGGCTTCTTCAACTTTTATTTTTTTCATAAATCACCTCGTAAGTAATATCAGTTTTTCCTTAGGTACATATATTTTTATGTTATTTCCCGGTTTTATATTGAGCAAATTGCTCTTGTAAAGCTCTCTGTTGATTGTTGCTCCTATTTTCGACATTGTTCCGTCTTTGCTCTCGGTTTTTAAAATTAAATCCATTAGATCATGGGATTTTCTTACGACTTTGATTACATATGCATCTATGGGAAGGCATTTATCACAATCCGCAAATTGCACGCTGTCATTTCTGAAAGCAACCAAACAGTAATTTAAATCATCATTTAAAAATTCACGGACATTTCCCAATGAAGTATTCCAATCATCTGCTATCAGTATATCTCCTTCAATTGACAGGGAACTGAAATTTTCTATTCCGGACAATACCGCTGACGCTTTGGTCGTGGGCGTGATGAAGAGATTTTCAATTGGTTTTATATCCTCGGACTTGCCCGAGGAGAGTATGCACACTTCATCGGCAAGTCTTCTGACTTCCTGTTCGTCATGAGTTACAAGTATGGCTTCAAGATCGTACTCTGCCAAAATTTCTTCAAGTTCGTAGGCGAGATCCCATTTTAAAAAGCTGTCCAAAGCGGAAAAAGGTTCATCTAATAGCAAGATTTCGGGCTTGTTCACAAGTATTCTCGCCAAGGCGGTTCTCTGTTGTTGTCCGCCGGATAATTCATGGGGTTTTCTCTTTTCAAGTCCAGTCAACTTCATTTTCCTGATTATTTCTTTAATTATTTCAGCGCTTTTATTTATATCTTCTTTTAAAATGCCGAATTTTATATTTTCATAGACCGTCTTGGTGGGGAAGAGTGCATAATTTTGAAATAAGTAGGCGACTCTTCTGTCTTGTACTTTTAAATTTATGTTTTGCTCCGAGTCGAATAACACTCTGTCATTTAATACTATACGTCCTTTATCGGGATTTTCTATTCCGGCTATGCATTTTAATGTAAGGCTTTTTCCGGATCCCGAAGCTCCCAACAGAGCTACGATGGATTCTTTCGTTTCAAAATTTACCTTTAAATTGAAGTCCGGAAAACTTTTTTGAATATCTACTGTTAACACAATTGCTCCTAAAATTTAATTATTGTTCCCTTTCTTTTTTTCAAAATAATTTATCGTAAATAATACGACAAAGGATATCAATACGTTGATCAATACCCACATATAGGCTTCGGAGTCCTTACCTATTCTCCACAGTTGGTAAACCGTAGTGGATATAGTAGCAGTCCTTCCCGGAGTGTAACCGGCAACCATACTTGTGGCTCCATACTCTCCCAAGGCTCTTGCAAAGGACAAAATAGTTCCGGCGATTATTCCCTCTTTACATGTGGGAAGCATTATCTTCCAAAAAATTTTTGAATCGGATACACCTAAGGTCTTTGCGGCATAGGTGAGATTTTTGTCGTAGTTTTCAAAGGCTCCTCTCGCCGTTCTATACATAAGAGGAAATGCCACTATGGTCGTGGATATAATTGCAGAATACCACTTCATGATGATTTTCTCTTGAAACAATTGCATTACAAATGCCCCTAAAAAGGAGTGAGGACTTAAAAATTTCAATATGAAAAATCCTATTACAGTGGGAGGAAGCACCAAGGGCAAAGTTAAAACAACATCTAAAATCCCCTTTAAAAATGCAGGGGCTTTAGAAATATAGTATGCCGATGCGATTCCTAAAAAAAATATAATTGCTGTTGAAATAAGGGATATCCTTATGGAATTATAAAGAGGATAGAGATCCATATTTTCACCTTTCAATTTATAGATCAGTATTGAACCCCACAGACTCAAATATTGCGGAAGATTCTTCATTTTGGAGATATTCTAAAAATTTGCTCGCTTCTTCTTTATTTATGGAATTTTTAGTAACTGCCGCAGGATAAACAACGGGTGTTTTAAGTTCTTCATTTGTAGCTGTGAGCAATATTTTCAAATCTGCTGAGTAAGCATCTGTTTGATAAATTATTCCGCAGTCCACGGCATTTTCGGATATCCAGTTTGTTACTTCCTTTACATTTGATCCGAAGGTGACCTTGTCTTGAATCTGATCCCAAATGCCTATGTTCATAAGTATTTCTTCGGAGTATTTTCCCACAGGTACATCTGCATTTCCAAGACCTATGGATTTAATATCTTTTCTTGCAAGATCCTTGAAGCCAGTCATTGCCAAATCGCTGTCTTTTCTGACAGAGATAGTCACTTTGTTTTCAAGAAGATCAACTCTTGTTTCGGAATCGATAAAATTCAATTTATCCTCATTTTGTTCTGAATTTATATCCAGATTGTCCATGTGTTTTTGAGAAGCGGATATAAATATATCGCAGTCGGCGCCTTCTTCTATTTGAGTTTTTAAAGTTCCTGAAGAATCAAATGTATATATTATTTTTACATTCGGGTTTTCTTCTTCGTAGTTTTTTGCTATTTCTTCCATGGTTTCAGTCATACTTGCAGCTGCAAATACGACCATATTTGTCTTTTCGTTATTACTTGTTTGTGTGTTGCCTGAGTTTTCATTTGTTTTGTTGCATGAAGCCGTTACAGCGAATAGAGTACATAACAACATGAGTAAAATAAATTTTTTCATTTTGCATTCCTTTATCGTATATATTTTAAAAACTATCGTGCATAATGCATTCTAATTGATTATAGCATGATTTCATTATGTTTATTTAATGTATTTAAATAATAAAGTGATTTACATTAAGTATAGGAGAAAAATTACGCACTCAAATTCAAATAGTTATTTTATATAAATATTTATATGACGTATATAAGTTGTGAATGTATTTATTTTTGCGAAAATGTTTTCTCTATAAGTAAAATTTTAAAGAAATCTTTTTATTTTCATTTGTAAAAAATATGTTCAATACAATATTAACTTCAAACGAAAACACTTACAAAGAAAGTAACGTTTTCTTGACAATCCCAAACGAACACATTTTAGCAAGATACATTATTTTAACAAAGATAGTAAATTTTCTTATTTATAAGAATTATTTGACGAAATTTTGTCGATATTAAATTTGTATATACTTATAACGAGTACGTAAAATAAAACTTGCTTACAAATAAACGTAAATATATTCTGACGGGAATTTATTAGTTCAAAAATAAATTAAAGAAAAATAATCTAATAGAAAATAAATCAAATCAAATCAATGCTGAAGAAATCGAGTACAATATTGCGTATATGAGCACTTGGTGTAATAGATATATGGACAGAGAATTTCTGCCGATTTTAGACAATATATTTTCCCTGCCGTAAACACCGAAGAAATTATTTTTCTTTAAAAATACACCTGCAAAATATCCGAAGTGATATATGAACATCCAAGGAATTAACGGAAAGTAGTCGGAGGATGTAAATGAGCGTGATGGAAATCCCAGAAAGAACAAATTGTATTCATACAATGGTCCGCCTATATTTATTTCTTTAAAGATTAAATTTATAAATCCCGACGGCAGAGAATAAAAAATTACGAAGAGAGTTAGAAATAAAAACATTAAAAATTCTTCTCCGAACTTTTTAAAAAATTTCTCGGAGAAGTATAGAATTATCATTGAAGCTCCCAGTCCATTTAACACGCCGAAGATTATTTTCTCATCGGGTATTGCAAAGACGGTCACAAGGGTGATTAAAATTCCCAACAGGGTTAAAATCAAACCTCTTTTCAATAGCTTGTCCCTTTTGCTAAGGGTCGCTGAGATACCCGAGATTATAAAGAAACTTACTGCTATGGATATCTGCCAGGGCTTTACTCTTTCTATAGTGTAGAAGGAAATATTGTAACCGAAAATATAAACAAGGTCATAAAAAAGATGGTATAGCACCATGGATACTATGGTGATTCCCCTTAAAGTGTCCAGTGCGTGAATTCTTTTCATAGGTCGTACCTCAGGGATTTGAGAAGTTTTATTTCTTCGCCGTGACCTGAGTTGTCGTTGGGAGTTTCCAAATAAAAGGGAAGATGCCTTAATTTTTCATGGTTTATTATTTTTTCGAAAGCTTCAAGTCCGATGTGACCTTCGCCGATTTTTTCATGGCGATCTTTTTTTGAGCCGAGAGGTGTCATGGTGTCGTTCAAGTGAACTGCACGGAGTTTTTCCAATCCTATGATTTCGTCGAATTCTTTCAGCACACCGTCCAAGTTATTGACAATGTCGTATCCGGCTGAATAGATGTGACAGGTGTCTAAACATACACCCAAGTATTTGTTCAATTCCACTTTGTCCATGATTCTTTTAATTTCTTCAAATCTAGAGCCTACCTCCGTGCCCTTGCCACTCATGGTTTCAATTAGTACCATGGTTTGCATCTCATCAAATATTACATTGTTTAATAATTCTGATATTTCATCTATTGCCCTATCTATTCCTTTCCCGACGTGGTTGCCGGGGTGGAAATTGTATAGATTGTGTGGAAAGTACTCCATTTTATTTAGGTCGTCTTTCATTACGTCTAAGGCGAATTCCCTGACATATTCCTTGTCGGAGCAAGGGTTTAGCGTGTAGGGTGCGTGCACTAAAAAGACTTTAAAATCATTTTCGTTCATGAGCTGCAAAAGGATGTTTGCATCTTCAGAGTCAAATTTTTTCGCCTTTGAACCTCTGGGATTTCTCATGAAAAATTGAAATGTATTTGAATTTATTTCTTCTGAATATTCGAACAATCCGCTGAAACCTTTGTCGAAGGATTGATGAGCTCCTATTATAAATTTATCCTGCATAAAAAACCTCGCTAATACTTTAACTAAAAAATTATTTTTCTATTTGTTATAATATACCCATAGGAGGAATAGTTATGATGGGAAAAATTTTAGTCGTTGACGACGAAAAATCAATTGCTGAAATAATTGAATACAATCTCAACAGGGAAGGCTATGAAGTCACATTGGCCTATGACGGACAGGAGTGCTTGGATATATTTAAAAATAAAAATTTCGATCTGATCGTCTTGGATATAATGATGCCGAAGTTAGACGGATTTTCCGTGTTGAAAGAAGTGCGAAAATCATCAAGTGTTCCTGTGATAATGCTTACGGCAAAACAGGAAGAGGTGGACAAGATATTGGGCCTTGAACTGGGTGCTGACGATTATGTGGTTAAGCCCTTTTCCATGAGAGAGTTGATAGCAAGGATCAAGGCTATTTTAAGAAGAAACGGGCTGGAAAGCGAAGGGGCGAAGTCCAATATCTTGGAAGTGGGCGATCTCAAAATCGACATGGACAAGTATGAGATAAAGAAGAAAAACAAGGAGATAAACTTGACGCTGAGAGAGTATGAACTTCTCAAGTATCTCATTGAAAGAACTGGACAAGTGGTTTCTAGAGAAGAACTTTTGGATAAAGTATGGGATTATGAATATTATGGAGATATCAGAACTGTAGATGTGACCATAAGAAGATTAAGAGAAAAAATCGAAGACAAGGGCAAGGATTACAAATATATTTTGACAAAGCGTGGAGTGGGCTATTATTTCGGGGGATAAGAGATGTTTAACAGCATAAGATATAGATTTATAACTATATATCTGCTTTTGGTTCTCATATGTATGGCAATAGTGGGTGCTTTTATCATAAACAGGCTCGAAGTTGTGCAGATTGACAGCATAACCAATCAAATGAAGCAGACTCTATTGTCCATTGAAAACACTGCGGGATTTTTATCGGAAGATGAGTGGAATGAAAAAAATGTAGAGATCTACAGTACTTTGTCGGCGTGGAAGATATCGCAAAACGACACGATTTATGCAATCTACGAAAACAACGATATTCCCGAGATAGTGAGTTCCACCTCCAATGCAAAGATAGGAGGCAGGTCTGCCCTTTCGCATAAATCTTTAGAGCCGAGTTTGATATTGAGTGCACTCAAAGGAGAAGAAACAGAGACCATAGTCTTAGGTGAAATTGACGATTTGAATTCAAAGCACATAGCAAAGCCTGTGTTCTCATCAGACGGCGATGTCAAGGGAATACTTTACATGACTTCAAATTTATTCGAAGTCTATCAAGTTGTTGACAAGGCTCGTTCCATACTCACCTATGCTACGGGCATCGCATTGGTCATAACGGCAGTGCTGGGATATTTCATAGCAAGTTCCATAACCGAACCGATACGAGATGTGACCAAGAAAGCATCGGCAATGGCAAGGGGAGACTTCGATCAAAAGGTAGAAGTTAAATCCGATGACGAGATAGGCAACTTGGGACATATGTTCAACTATTTGACCGATGAACTGAAATCTACAATATCGCAAATGGAATTGGAGAAATCAAAGCTCAACACCATATTCAACTACATGGCTGAAGGAGTCCTTGCAATTAACAGAAAAGGATACATGATTCATGCAAATCCCATAGCAAGAAATATTTTGGATTTAGATGAGAATTACATAGAAAATCAATTTGACCTTTCAAAGTTGAATATAAAAGTAGATTACAATGTGCTTTCAACCCTCGAGGGAGAAAGTCAGGTTTCAATAAAGGATAAATTCTATAAGATAAAGTATGCTCCCTATAGACTTAAAAATTATTTTGACTTGGGGGTAATTGTGGTGCTTCAAGACATCACCAAGGAGCACGCCCTTGAAACCATGCGAAAGGAATTTGTAGCTAATGTGTCTCATGAGCTCAAGACGCCCATCACTTCCATAAAATCCTATACGGAAACTCTACTGGACAGTGACAATTTCACAGGACAGGACAGAAAGTTCCTGGACGTAATAAACAGAGAGAATAACAGAATGGCATCAATAGTAACGGATTTACTGCAACTTTCGGACATAGATTACAAATCCTACGCTTTCAGGTATGAAGCCATAGATACCTATGATGCAATAAGTAATGCACTGGAAAGTTTGGAATTATTTATAAAGGAAAAGAAGCACAGAATAACATTGGATGTTGACATGGACATCAGGGATATTTTTGCTGACAAAAACAGCTTGGACAGGATATTGATAAATATAATTTCCAATGCGGTTAAATATACCGATGACAGAGGCAGAATAAAGATATCCGCCACATCAAATGATGCCTATGTAAAAATCTCCGTAGAAGACAACGGAATAGGAATACCACTAAAGGACATGGACAGAATTTTTGAGAGATTTTACAGAGTGGAGAAATCCCGCTCCAGAGAGATGGGAGGTACAGGTCTCGGACTTGCAATAGCCAAGGAACTTACAGAATTTATGAAGGGCAGTCTGAAACTCAATTCTGTCTACGGAGAGGGAACGACCGTTACTATAACCTTAAGAGCCTGCTAGGTGATAAAATGAAAAAAAAGATCACGCTTAACTTCATATTGGTGTTTTTAATACTGTTGACAATTTTTCAAGCCGGTATGTTGTGGATACAATTGCCGGCGAAAAATAAAAAAGAAAAAACTGTAGACAGTGAAGACACATCCTATTTCAGAACTATGTTAAGTCCTGAAAAGGCGGCAATTAATTTCTCCGGATATGACCACACGCTTCTCTATGATTGCAGAGATATTTACGACAGATACAGAGGATTGATAATTGAAGCTTTGGAAAGGACATCGACGGAAGAGATGACAGCTCTTTCGTCTGAAGAATACATGGAGTTGATGAAGAAAAGTTCAATAGTATTTCAATTCAATGACAACATAGAAGGGAATATTTTCGCCAACCTCATTGGACTGGAAAATATCGATCCGGGAGAGAACAGGCAGCTAAGAGAAATTTATCTGTCCAAGGACAAAGTGGCAATATCAGTAGATGAAGAACATTACTATGTGGATATCAACGGAGCGGAAGGGCTGGAAACTGAAATAGCATCAATAAAAAACACCGAATACTATCCCTATTTAAACTTTAAAGAATTATATAACATAGAAAAAAACATATACTTTCCTGCAAGAAATCAATTGTTGGCAAAAAGAGTATTTTATACGGCAGATATAGCCGATATGGATATTGTGTACAGACAGAATTTAGTTGAGAGATTTTTGTCAATGGACATAGAATATGTCAATCAGATAACTCAATCTGAGGAAACTATTTATGCATTCGGACAAAAATACCTCAAATTCAGCAACGACGGAACCATAGAATATGTCAACAACGAAGAATTTTCGTCGCAGAATTTGAACCTGTATACGTCACTGAATACCGGGATAAACTTTATAACGTCTATGATGGATTCAGCTGAAAATTTGAGAGTTGTGGGAATAGAAAAACTTACTCAAAGAGAAAATATGGGATATAGAATATTCTTCAATTATATTGAAAACAACATAACAGTTTATCCTGATACGGATAACAAAAAAAGTTATGTGGAATTGGAAGTCTATTCCAACCACATAAAATCCTTTAAACAGATCTATAGAAGAAACGTAGAAACTTCCTCAGCGGCAGAGGAAGTACAAAGTATAATGCACTTGGGCAGAATTATAGACAGAAATATCGAGAGATTTGTACCTAACCCCGATGAAAAATCCCTTAGAGATATCCTAAGTAAAATAGCATCTATCAGTACGGTCTATATAGACGATATGAAACCGGGCAGTACTATACTCATGCCTGCCTTGAAGATAAAATATGAAGGAAGAGAACTTTATTTTTCGCTGAGAAGCGGAAGGTTTTTAATGGAGATATAAGATGGATTGGGCAAAATCTAAAATAATTTTGATTATAGCGCTTATAATTACAAATATTATTTTATTCATGTATATATTAAATGACTTCCATGCACGTTCGGACAAGACTTTGTCCAAGGAATTTATCGGTAAAACCGTGCAATTGTTGGAAGATGAGGGGATAAAACTGGATACTCACATTCCTACGAGCAAGTCAAAGCTTCCATCTCTCCTTGTGGAATTTGAAAGCTATGACAAAAATGACCTCAATGAAAAATTCTTTGCACAAAACGGTAAAATAGAAGAACCTAATAGCGAGTTCTCTCAAATTACCTTCAATACGGAAACACTAAGTATAATAAATACAAGGAGAATTATCTACGAGAATTCCATGAGGATAACACAGAAAAAAGAAGTGGATTTTGCACAGGCTCAGGAACTGGCAAAGATATTCTTGATGGACAGGGGATTTGATATTCAAAATATGCAGTGCAATTATTTTGAAGAGGAAGACAATGTATATAGATTGAGTTTTTCAAAACTTTATGAAGGAGTTGTCATAGAGAGGTCTTACACTAATTTTGTAATAGATAACGGAGTTGTCACATCCATGGACAGGCTTTGGATAGATGTAAAAAACAAATCGCAAAACGAAATATATCTGAGTTCAGCACCGAAATCTCTCCTAAGACTTTTAGAAGACAGTTCCGATTACTACAACAGCACCATCACGAACATAAAGGAATGCTATTACTTCGACCCGGAAGAACAAGGTTATGTAGATGATATCACAAGGGTAATGCAGGGGAGAGCCATACCTGCATGGAGAATACAATTCAATGACGGAACCAATACCGTGGTGAACAGCTTTTAGTTTATGATTTTGGACAGGAAAATACAGAGAAAATATTACTTGTTACATTTATAGCGGAGAGTAGAGATTAAAACTTTATAATTGTTCACATGATAGTTAGACCCCGGTTATTCCGGGGTCTATTGCAATTCAAAATGAATATAAATATTGATATATAACGGACGTGTGTAGTGACCGCCTACAAAAATGAATGAAAATATAAAATGTTAGGAAAAATATGATTATTTACAGTTCCATTTACATTTAGCGACATCGATATTAATTAACCACGTTTGTGGGATTGCCGTCTATGAAATTTTGTACATTGTCAATTGCTATGTTCAGGAGTCTTAATCTTGTTTCCTCTGCAGCCCATGCCATGTGGGGTGTAATAAAGATATTTTTTGCCTTTAGGAGTGGATTATCATCGGGGATGGGTTCGGTGGAAACGACATCCAGTCCTGCGGCATAGACTTTGCCGGAGTTCAGTGCATCAGCAAGGTCTTGATCCTTGACCAATCCTCCGCGAGAAGTGTTAAGTATTATGACTCCGTCTTTCATTTTTTCAATGTTATTCTTGTTTATTATCTCCGAGGTTTCGGGGAAAAGCGGACAATGCAGAGATATTACATCGGATTTTGCAAATAAATTATCCAAGTCCACGAATTTCACTGTGTCGGTATCTTCTCTGGGTGTTCTCGTGTAGCAAAGGACTTCCATGGAGAGAGCCTTTGCTATTTTGGCGACATTTTGTCCTATTGCACCGTATCCGATTATGCCCATGGTTTTGCCCATGAGTTCAATGAGGGGAAAATCCCAAAAACTCCAAGTATCTCTCTTGCTCCACTCGCCGTTTCTTATGATATCAGAATGGTAACCGATTCTGTGACAGATTTCGAGGAGAAGTGCAATGGCAAATTGAGCGACTATTTCGCTTCCGTACCTGGGTATATTGGTAACGGGTATGTTTTTTGCTCTTGCAGTATCTATATCCACTACATTGTATCCGGTGGAGAGCATTCCGATGTACTTGATGTTGGTAGAGGCCTTTATTATCTCTGCAGTTACAGGTGTCTTGTTTGAAAGCACTATGTCATTATCGGCAATTCGATTCAGTATCTCATCTTTATCTACGGTCATGTCTTGATAGATTGTCAATTCTCCGAATTTCTTCAAGGGTTCGTAACCCGCATCACCCAGTTTTAAACTTTCTCCATCTAAAACAACAATTTTCATAAATTTCCTCCTGTTATATTTTAAAATTCACGTTAATGTAATTAATTTTACAATAATGCATGAAAAATTTTACACTTCTTTATTAGTTTAATCGAGAGATATAATCTATAATATAACAAGTATATCGAAAAATAAATGCCTTAAATTAATTATATTAAATAAGTTGAGTTTTGCCCGAGAGATATAATTATGGTAAAATAATCTGATGGAGGTTATTAAATGAAGTTTTGTTCATTATCCAGCGGTTCATCGGGTAATTCTCAATATATTGAATATAAAGATACAAGGGTGCTTGTGGATGCGGGACATTCAGGCAAAAAAATCGAAGAACTTTTAAAATCCATGGGTTCGGATATAGAGGACATAGATGCGATTTTTTTGACTCATGAACACATAGACCACGTAAAAGGCGTGGGAGTTCTGTCAAGAAGGCATGATATCAAAGTATTCACCACCTTGGAAACTTGCAGGGCGATGGCACCCATCACCAAGGAGATAGATTCCAAAAATCTATATCTTTTCGAAAACAACAAACCTTTTTATTTTAAGGATCTATATATAGACCCGATGGATTCCTTTCACGATTGTGTCAAGGGGACTTGTTACAGTATAATAGGAAATTCAAAAATTTCAATTGTAACCGACACGGGTTGGGTAAATAGTGAAATGATGGATAAAATGGAAGGTTCATCGCTGTACTATATAGAGGCTAATCACGATAAGGACATGCTTCTTCAAGGGACTTATCCCTGGGTTACAAAGCAAAGAATTCTCTCCAACAGAGGTCACCTATCCAATGAAAATGCGGCAGAGGTTTTAAATAAACTTCTCAAGAGAAAAAATGAATTTGTTATGTTATCCCATCTTTCAAAGGACAACAACGACCCGAAACTTGCCGTCAGGACTATCAGAGATTCTTTACAGAGAGGCAATATAAAAGAGGGAATCGACTATATAATGGAAGTTGCACCAAGAGAGAATATCTCAAACATATATGAATTATAGGAGGAAAAATGAAGATACTTCTGACTAATGACGACGGATTTTTCGCACCGGGAATAAAGGCGATGGCTAAGGCTCTTTTAGAAAAGGGTTATGACGTAAAGCTTTTTGCTCCGGAATTTGAAAATTCAGGAAAAAGCCATTCTATTACACTTATGGAAAAATTACATGTAAATAAAGTGAGGATCAAAGAACTGGATTGTGATTGTTACAGTGTTTCGGGAACACCTGCCGACTGTGTAAGAGCTGCAATACAAATCGAGGGGAACAATTTCGACTATTGTTTTTCCGGAGTTAACTTAGGGTATAATGCAGGAATGGACATACTCTATTCGGGAACGGTATCTGCGGCAATAGAAGCTAATGTATTCGGTATAAATTCAATAGCTGTATCAGCAAAGTACGCTCGTGAAAAGACGAGATTTTCATCGGCGGCCAAATCCGCTATAGAAGTTTTCGACAAACTTCACGACAAACTTGACAGAGTACAAGTTTTAAATGTCAATGTACCAAATTTAAAATATGAAGACCTTGAGGGAATTAAAATCTGCAGAGTAGGCGGTTCCATAATTGACAGGTACGAAACTGTTAAGACCGATACGGGATACACCTTGGAACTTCA
This sequence comes from uncultured Peptoniphilus sp., assembly GCA_964345555.1. Classification (GTDB taxonomy): domain Bacteria; phylum Bacillota; class Clostridia; order Tissierellales; family Peptoniphilaceae; genus Peptoniphilus_E. The sequence goes on from CAYFRD010000006.1 coordinate 42,858, forward strand.
CGGAAGAAACAATGAAAAGGAAGTAAATAAATCTGACAGATATTATCTTGAACAAGGATATGTGACTGTGACACCCTTGGTTTATGACTTAAATAATACAAAATTAATAGAAAAGTTAAGTGATGAAATATGAAATTAAACAAATGGAAAGTGAGAGAATCTCTATCATCTAAGATATTTATGGCGGTGATAATTCTCACTAGCTTAATAGCTTTTATCTCAAGATACAATCTCCAATTGGACGGGATAAAGTATGTGGCTGTAGGTCTGTCTGCAGCATCTCTGTTGGTGTTAATTTTCACCAATGCAATGAATATTGTGGAAACAAAGGATTACACTCTTAAGAGATTTTTCAACTTAGGCATAAATATCGCCTTGTTTGCAGCTTTGGCTTATATATTTTGGTTTAAGTTGAAATGACCTACAAAATAGAATATAAATCTGCAAATAAAATCGATGATATTGAGGCGACAGTATGGGATTGTGAAAATCCTAAAGCTTTGCTTCAAATAGCTCACGGCATGAGCGAGTATATAAACAGATACGAGGATTTTGCGAAATTTTTAAACATCAAGGGCATAGTGGTGGCAGGAAACAACCACTTGGGACACGGACCCGGGGCAAAGACCTTGGGATACTTCGGCGAGGGTGATGTCTGCGAGTATTTAACAGAAGATATGAAACACCTGTCTGATTATTTAATAGATAAGTATAATTTGCCGGTATACTATCTCGGTCATTCCATGGGTTCTTTTATACTCAGGTATTTTCTGTCGAAATATACTGCGGAAAAGGCGGTGCTTATGGGCACTGGATATGTGGATAAGAGAATTGCAAACCTGCTTGTTAAATTGTCAAAACACATGATGAAAAAGCACGGCGAAAAATATGATTCCAAATTGCTCTATATGTTAACTGTGGGCGCTTATCAAATGAAAGTGCCCAAGGGAGAGATATGGCTCAGTAAAAATACTGAGAACGCCATGATGTACAAAGATGATCCCTATTGCGGATTTAATTTCACTGCAGAGGGATACATGGTTTTGGGCGAGTTATTGGAAAAAATACTTGATGAAGATATAATTTCTCAAACGTCCAAAGATATGAAGATACTCTTTGTATCGGGATCGGAAGATGCAGTTGGCGACATGAAAAAGGGGGTCATAAAGGTCTATGACTTCTATAAAAAATTAGGCTATAAAAATTTGGAAATAGAATTTTTTGAAAACATGCGTCACGAAATATTAAATGAAAGCGATAATATAAAAGTTTATAATAGAATATATGAATTTTTAAAGACCCGTTAATTGATTTACGGGTCTTTTGTGTTAGTTTATTTTCTTTAAGTCTGCTATCAAGTTGTCAATTTCTTCATCGGTGGTTCTATATGTGGTGACAAATCGCAGAATTTTTTCATCTTCAGAGTATGGAGAGATCTCAAAGGAGTTTTTCTCTGCAAGTCTTTTGATTTTTTTCGTGGGGTAGAGTATGAATACTTGATTGCTCTGCGGCTCCGCGTAAAACTTTACACCAACATCTCTAAGTGATTTTGCAAGGTAAATGCTTTTTTCATAGCTTGTTTTTCCCAATCGGTAATATAGTCCGTCTTCAAAGAGGGCTTCAAATTGTGTACCTAGAATAAATCCCTTGGCCAGGACCGCTCCTCTTTGTTTCATATATCTCCTTATATTTCTCTTTAAATTATCGTTGACTATGACCAGTGCTTCACCGTACATGGCGCCGTTTTTAGTACCGCCCAGTGTGAATATGTCACAGATACCACAGAGGTCTTCAACTTTTATATCGGAAGCTGCAAGTCCCACCGCCATTCTGGCTCCGTCGATATATAGGTAACAGTTCAATTCTATACAAGTATTGTAAATATCTTTTATCTCATTTAAAGAATATACTGTACCAAGTTCCGTAGTTTGGGAAATATATACAAGTTTCGGCGAAATTGTGAATTCTTCTACCAGTTCCGAATATTTTTTTCTTATTAATCGGCTGTTGAGTTTGCCGTCTTGCGTGGTGACTGCTTCAATTTTTTTGCCTGCGGCTTCAATTGATCCTGCTTCGTGGGCATTGATATGACCTGTGGTCGCTGCTATTATACCTTCGTAGGGGAGCAAGTTGGCGGTTATGGCTATGATGTTGGCAATGGTTCCGCCGCTTAAAAATTCTATTTCAATATCTTCTCTTTTTAAATCTCTCTTGATCAAGTTCTTTGCGCCTTCAGTGTAGGAGTCGAAACCGTACCCCACATTGCCCTTGGGATTTACCTCGCTTATCTTCTCAAGCACTTTTTCGTGGCACAAATCGTTATAGTCGTTTAAAAACACATTCATTTATCTCACCTCAATGTTATAATTATTATATTACTTATTGGCGGGAAAGGAAGATTAAAATGAAAAATAAACACGGAGCGAATATCTTCGAGATATCCAGGCAGTACGGATATGACTTAAAAGATATTGCGGATTTTTCCTCAAATATAAATCCCATGGGTGCAAGTGAGAGGGCAAAGAGATATTTAATTCAAAATATAGACATGGTCAGTACCTACCCGGATACAGACTATGTGGAATTAAAAAAAGCCATATCACAGTATTCCGGAGCAAAAGTTGAAAACATACTCCTGTTCGGCGGGACTACGGAGGGCATAGTTAATTATATAAAACTCATAAATCCTAAGAAGGCAATGCTCCTGTCTCCTTGTTATTCCGAATATGAAAATGAACTCAAAAAAATAAATGCCGAAATATTTTATTACAATTTAATGGAAGAACATGAATTTAAAATAAATGTTGAGGATATAATTGACCAAATTCAAAAAAATCATATTGATATATTGGTCTTTGCAAATCCAAATAATCCCACGGGAACGATTTTAAAAAGAGATGAGATAGAGAAGATACTACAGAACACAAATGTGAAAATCCTGCTGGATGAAACCTACGTGGAATTCACAGACACCCAAGTGTTTTCATCCGTGCCTCTCACGGAACGGTATGAAAATCTGCTGGTAATGCGCGGGGTCAGCAAATTCTTCGCAATGCCGGGAATCAGGTTGGGTTATGGAGTTAGTAGTTCGCAAGGGATAAAAGATGCGGTGAACAATGCGGAGATCCTTTGGAATATAAATATTTTCGCTGACATAATGGGCAGAGAATCTTTTTTAGACAGCCAATATCAAAAAGAAGTTTATGAATTTATCTCCGATCAACGTAAAATTATGGTGCAGGAGCTGAAAAAAATAGAGGATATAAGGGTATTTAATTCCTATGGTAACTTCATACTTACAAAAATATTAAATGATAAGAATTCGGTTGAATTGAGAGAACACCTGCTTAAATACGGAATGGTAGTGAGAGATTGCTCCGGATTTAAAAATTTAAGTGAAAAGTATTTCAGATTCTGCATATTGAAGGAAAGACAAAATCAAGAACTGTTGAGGAGAATAGAGGAATTTTTCCTGAAAAAGGGATAATTGTCCGAATTTATACACAATCTTAACAATTTCTTAATTATGTTGTTATAAAATCTAAATAGATATGAATTATAATAAAAATATAAACTAGGAGAGGAGAAAGCGTTGTGGATAAAATGCAAAATAAATCAAATATAAAATATTGGCTCAATGTCGCAGCTATAATATCCACCATACTTTGTTTAGGATTTGTGTATTATGGATTTAAAATAGGCATATTCACATCCGAAAATGAACTTGCGAGCTTTTTACTTAAATTCGGAATACTGGCTCCCGTGATCATGATAGCACTTCAAGCGTTGCAAGTCATATTCCCCGTGGTGCCTTTCGCCATGGGATTGGTGGTCAGCGTGTTGCTATTCGGTCCTGTGAAAGGATTTATATATAATTATATAGGAATATCCATGGGCTCCATAATAGCCTTTTTAATAGCTAAAAAATACGGAGTGGACGTATTGAAACTTTTATTCAATGAAAAAACCGTCGATAAATACAGAAAAATAGGAGCAAGCAAGAAGTTTGTCAGATTTTTTACCATGGCGATATTTTTCCCATAGCTCCGGACGATTTTCTGTGCTACCTGGCAGGAACTACAAAGATGAAACTGGAAACCTTCGTTCCCATAATACTGTTGGGCAAACCGCTGTCCCTTGCTTGTTACAGCTTCGGTCTTAATTTCTTGACAAAGTACGTGACGGCATTTGTGAAATAGGTGGTAGTATGAAAGTTTTATTATATACAAAGAATCAAAAACTCATAGATAAAAGCGGAGTGGGAAAGGCCGTTGAACACCAAAAAAAAGCTCTGGACAGCTTGGGCATAAAGTATACCACAGACTCCAAGGATGATTTTGATATAGTTCAAATCAACACAGTCTTCCCCGCATCTCTATACACAAGTTTGAAATCCAAGAAGAATAAAATCCCTGTGGTCTATTATGCACACTCGACGGAAGAGGACTTCAAAGAATCTTTTGTAGGATCCAATTTATTGGCACCTATATTCAAAGCGTGGATAAGCCTTTGCTACAATTCGGGAGATGTGATAATCACGCCTACGGAATATTCCAAAAGACTTTTAAAAAGCTATAAGAATATCAAGAAACCCATAATCAGTCTGTCCAATGGAATAGACACTCAGTTCTACAAATACGATGAGGAGAATAAAAATAGATTCAGGGAAAAGTACTCCATATCTCCCGATGACAAAGTGGTTATGTCTGCGGGACACTATATCGAGAGAAAGGGAATTATAGAATTCGTTCAACTGGCTAAAGAACTACCTCAATACGAATTTTATTGGTTTGGCTATACAAGTCCTGCAATAGTAACCAAGGAAGTGAAGACCGCCATTGAAACACAGTTGCCCAATCTACATTTCCCCGGATATGTCAGCAAGGAAGAATTAAGAGACGCCTATACAGGCTCAGATCTGTTTTTGTTTTTGACTCATGAAGAAACGGAAGGCATAGTGCTTCTTGAAGCCTTGGCATCCAAGGTGCCGATATTGGTCAGGGACATACCCGTATTTGAAAACTGGCTAAAAGACGGAGTAAACTCCTACAAAGCACAAAATCTCGAGGAATTTAAAGATAAAATCAAGCTCATACTGGAACACAAAATTCCCGATCTCACTGAGGGTGGATACCAATTGGCTCTTTCAAGAGATTTGAAGAACATAGGAAAAGAACTTAAAAAAATTTACAGTTCTAGAAAATTAGCATAAAATTTAATAAAATGATTTAATATTTGTAAACTCTCTTTTATAGGCAACCCTCCTTTATCTAAAAGAGAGTTTTTTATATGAAGAATGTTCTAAGTCAGACCGAGAATTCTCCTATAATTTTAAGTTTATTTTGAGGAAATAAAATCAAATATGTCATTATATGAACATTATAAAAATAAGATGTAAATTTATTATTTTTAAAAATTCAAACTTTATTTATAGTATAATTTCATAAGCTAAAAGATTTGCTACAAGAAATCACAAAAGTGGCGGTATTCAATTGAAATTATCGCATTTGCAACCGGCAGTTAACAAAGTTCAAAGACGGCTTTATAGAATGCAACTCATAATTTTGCTAATATTGACCCTAAGGAAAGACGAGATAATAAGTGAAAGGAGTTAATTATGATACTAGCTGAAAAAATATTAAAACACAGAAAAGAAAAGGGCTGGTCACAGGAGGATCTGGCATACAAATTAAATGTATCAAGGCAATCCATATCCAAGTGGGAAAGTGGAGCCTCAATTCCCGACATTGAAAGAGTGATATTGATGTCGGAGATTTTCGAAGTGAGCACCGATTACCTGCTCAAGGACGAAGTGGACATAGTGGAAAATGACGGAGAGTACACTCCTGACACGGTGAATAAAAATTTAAGAAGAATAACCCTTGAAGAAGCCAATGAATTTATGCAGTTTAGCGAAAAACATTCAAGGATGGTGGCAATGGGAGTTGTCCTTTGTATACTTAGTCCTGTGCTATTAATAGTACTCAGCCAACTATCAGAGGCGAAAAAATTGAATATCGGTGAAAATATTGCGCAAGCGGCTGGATTAGTTATGCTTTTTCTTATGGTTTCAGCAGCTGTATCGATCTTTATAAGCTTCTCTTTTAAGATGGATGATTATAAATATTTTGAAGAGGAATATTTTGAGCTTGAATACGGAATAGCGGGTATTGCGGAAGCTAAAAAGGAAAAGTTCAAGCCATACTATACAAAATCGATAATCACAGGTGTGGCATTTTATATACTGTGTTCGGTTCCTTTGATAATGGCAGCTGCCTTGGGATTGTCGGAGACCGTTCAAAATTTATGCCTAGTACTGCTTTTATTTGCTGTTGCTTTTGGAACTTTTATCATCATAAGAGCGGACGGAATAATATCTTCCTATGACAAAATTCTGGAAGAGGGGGACTATACGGAAGAGAAAAAATTGGAAAATAAAAGAAACAAACCTATTTCTGAAATATACTGGATAATCGCCACAGTTATTTATCTTGCATGGAGTTTCTATACCTTTAAATGGGGATTTACATGGATAGTATGGCCCGTTGCAGGAGTGTTGTACTTGGCAGTGATGCAATTAGCTATAATACTTAGAAATAGAAAATAAAGAAATTGTGGTCTAATCTGTTGTCTTGTGGTATTATTTGTAGAAATATTCTAAACGAAAAAAGATCTGTAAAGGAGAAAATATGAAACTTAATATAAAGAAGATGGAAGACTTCAGTACATTTGAACTACATGATATATATGTAATGAGGGTGGAGGTCTTCGTCGTGGAACAAAAATGTCCCTACCGGGAGATTGATGATATAGACAGGGATGCATACCACATTTATTTCAAAGATAACGGTGAAATCAAAGCATACTTGAGATTGTTTGAAGATGATAAAACATCCGGTAAATATCATATCGGAAGAGTGATTTCAACGCATAGGAGAAAGGGATTTGCAAGCAAATTATTAAGAGAAGCCATTGATTTTACGATGGAGGAATTGAAGGGAGAAACAATTGAGTTGGAGGCACAGACCTACGCTCGTAGTCTATATGAAAAATTAGGATTTGAACAAACCTCGGATCCTTTTTTAGAAGATGGCATAGAACACATAAGAATGGAACTTAAATTAAAAAAAGATAAATAAAAAATGTAAAATGCGGGAGAATTCAATTTCTTAATATGAAACTAAATTCTCCTTTTAAAATCTTGACAAAAACAATAGTTAATACTATAATTAGACAAATACTTTAGTTAATTGCATTAAAATCAACCTAAAGGAGGAAGAAATGAAGAACTTATTTAAAAAATTAACTTTATTATTTGCACTTATGTTTTTGTTGACAGCTTGCGGAGGAAACAAAACCGCAGATGAAGGTGGAAATGCAGCTGAAGGAGCAGAAACAAATGCAGAGCAAACAGCGGACAGCGGAGAACCGAAGATCATAAAATATGCATCACAATATCCTGACATGGATTCACTGGATGTACATAAATATACCACAACGGATGTAATACTTCCCGCACAAAATATTTGTGAACCGCTTCTACAATACGATGAAAACAAAGAATTAAAACCGCTTCTATTGGCAGAGATGCCAACTACCGAAGATGGAAAAATCTACAACTTCAAACTTGCTGAAGGTATTAAATTCCACGATGGAACAGAACTTACAAGCAAGGATGTGGAATTTACTTTCAACAGAATTTTCAATCCCGAAACTCAAAACTTGAACACTTGGCTTGTGGACATGATCAAGGGAGCTAATGATATGCTTGAAGGAAAAGCTGATACTTTGGCGGGATTTACAGTAATTGACGACTATAACTTCACAATTGAACTGGAAATGCCCTATGCACCATTCCTAAGCGTACTGTCCTGTGAACAGAACATGATTTATCCCAAGGATGCCTGTGAAGCAGCAGGTGACATGTGGGGTATTGATACTTTTATAGGTACGGGTCCTTTCAAATTGGAAGAATTCGTAGGCAAAGACTACATGCATGCAGTCAGATACGATGAATATCACGGTGAACCTGCGAAGGTTGATGAACTTTACATCTACAACATGGATGCAAATACAAGTGCCATGGAATATGAAGCGGGCAACCTCAACTTGGTTCAAGTTGAAACAAAGATGGTAGAACCCTACAAGACAGAAGAATTCAAAGACCAATTGGTAAGACACGAATTGATGGGTATTATTTCGCTTAACCTGAACGTAAATATGCCACCCCTTGACAACCAAACAGTTCGTCAAGCAATATCCTATGCAATTGATAAAGATGCCATAGTTGCCAACTATCTACAAGGAAATGCAGTTCCAGCTAAGAGTATAATACCTCCCGGAATAATGGCATATCCTGAAGATAGAGAAGCAAACAAGTACGACCCCGAAAAAGCTAAGGAACTTTTAGCGCAAGCAGGATTCCCTGACGGAATAAGTCTTGAAACCTATGTAGTTGAAAAGGACGAAGCTGCCGACATCGCAGTAGTGCTTCAAGAACAACTGAAGGCTTCAAACATCGACTTAAAGATAAACTTGGTAGACCAAGCAACTTATGTTGACATCCGTAAAGCGGGAGAAGTTCAATGTCCCATACTCACATGGTACAAAGACATGCCCGACCCTGACAACTTCACCTACACATTCTATTTTTCAGAAGGAGCTCAACTGTTCTCATCTAATTGGAATGATCCCGAATCGGATGAACTTATGATTCAAGGAAGATCTCTGCCTGAAGAAGAAAGATTGCCAGTATATGAAAAACTTGAAAAGATATTAATTGAAGACAAGGTAGCAACAGTGCCGCTTTACAATCCTATATTCTATTACCTGAAAGCACCGGAACTTCAAGGTGTTCAACACTTTGACGCAATGATAAGATTTAACAACGCAGATATAGTAGAATAAAACAAATTAATAATATAAGTCATATCCCCGTTCAGGGGATTGATTTATATTTAAGAGAGTTATTTACAGAGGTGGAATTTTGAGCAGATATTTAATCAACAGATTGTTACAGACTGTGGTGGTACTCATAGGCGTTACACTTCTTACCTTCATAATGGTAAATGTGGCGCCCGGTGATCCTGTGGCTGTAATGATGGAGAAAAAAGCTGATGCTGCAACCATAGAGCGTATAAGAGAACAAATGGGACTTAACGATTCCTATCCTGAACAATATATACGCTTTGTAAAAAGTGCGGCTGTGGGAGATTTCGGGGACTCCTATTTTCAAAAACTTCCCGTGAGCACTCTTCTTTCAAGAGGATTCAAAGTAACAGGTACGCTTTCTCTATTTGTGCTGCTGTTTTCAATAGTTTTCGGACTTGTCATGGGACTATTGGCGGCAGTTTTTCGAGGGAAGCTTTTGGACAAGATAATAATGTTCATCTCGACATTGGGAATGGCGATGCCTTCCTTCTTTTTGGCTATGGTACTTCAACTTATATTCGGACTTAAATTTAAGATGTTGCCAATATCGGGATTGAAATCCGGACTTCATTATATTTTACCTACAATTTCGCTGGGCATGATTTATGGGGCATCAATTGCCAGACTTACCAGAACCAACATGCTTGATGCTTTGAATAAGGACTATATAAGGACAGCTAGGGCAAAGGGTGTGAAGGAAAGAAAAATAGTATTGGTTCACGGACTTAAAAATGCGGCGATTCCCATACTGACTTATTTGGGCACACTTATCAAGAACATACTGGGAGGATCTGTACTTGTGGAAACTGTTTTTGCCATAAACGGTATAGGCAAGCTCTTGGTAGAAGGAATTATGAAGAGAGATATACCTGTAATACAAGGTTGTACGATATATATTGCGGTGATTTTCGTAGTTGTCAACCTATTGATAGACTTGGCTTACGGCTTCATAGATCCGAGAATAAGAATTACAAAGGGAGACAGCTGATATGGAACAAGCAAATAATACAACTCAAAACTCTGTGAAATTTACAAGTTTTTACAGCGATGCTTTCAAGAGATTAAAAAAAGACAAAATTGCCGTGATATGTATGATATTCGTAATATTGCTTGTACTTTTAGCGATATTCGCACCTTTGATAGCACCCTACGATCAATCCTATCAAGATGTAGGAATGATTAACCAAGGACCTTCCGAAAAACATTTGCTGGGAACCGATGAATTTGGACGTGATATTCTCTCGAGAATAATCTACGGAACCAGAGTTTCTCTTGCGGTAGGAGTTGTAGCTGAAGCTATAGCTGTGACTATAGGAGTAATAATGGGTTCAATAGCCGGATATTACGGAGGAAAAGTCGATTCCGTAATATCGAGAATAATAGAGATATTTGCATCATTTCCGCAGATTTTATTTGCAATAGTTATAATGTTCGTACTGGGAACAGGAGTATTAAATGTATTTATGGCGATAGGTTTTGTAGGCTGGACAAGTGTTGCCAGGGTCATAAGATCCCAAGTAATACAGCTAAAAGAAAATGAATACGTGGAAGCTGCAAAGGCAAGCGGCGGGAATGATTTTGCCATAATAATGAAACACATGATACCTAATTGTCTTTCCACAATTATAGTAATTGTAACCATGGAAATTCCTGCGGATATTATGTATGAAGCAAGTCTTAGCTTCTTGGGACTGGGAGTTCAACCTCCTGAATCCAGCTGGGGTCAAATGATAAGCGTATCAAGAACCTATTTGAGAGCAAATCCGGGCTATGCAATTTATCCGGGAGTTGCCTTGGTGCTCACAGTTCTTGCTTTCAATCTTTTGGGCGATGCCCTAAGAGATGCACTTGATCCTAAGCTAAAGAATTTGTAAGGAGGCAACGTGTGAAAGAAAAACTTTTAGATGTAAATAATTTATGTACCTATTTCTATACAGATGAAGGGATAGTCTACGCCCTTGATGATGTGAGTTTTGCTATAAACAAGGGAGAGACATTGGGCATAGTTGGAGAATCCGGCAGTGGTAAGAGTGTAACAGCACTTTCGATCATGCGACTGGTGCAGACTCCACCGGGCAAAATCGTAAATGGAGAAATAGTTTTGGGTGAAGAGGACATACTTTCCAAAACAAAGGAAGAAATGCAGGATATCAGGGGTAACAAGGTGGCTATGATATTCCAAGAACCAATGACCGCTCTTAATCCTGTACTTACCATCGGATACCAAATAATGGAAAGTCTGCAAATACATCAGAAGATGAATAAAAAAGAAGCCAGGGAAAAAGCTATTGACATGCTTAAAAAAGTAGGGATTCCCAATCCTGAAAAGAGAATAGATGACTACCCTCACCAATTGTCGGGTGGAATGCGACAACGTGCCATGATAGCAATAGCTCTTTGTTGTAATCCCATGCTTTTAATATGCGACGAACCGACGACGGCATTGGATGTGACCATTCAGGCACAAATACTTGAACTTATAAATAATTTAAAAAGAGATTTCAACACTTCGGTAATAATGATAACTCACGATTTGGGAGTTGTAGCACAGGTCAGCGATAATGTGCTGGTAATGTATGCAGGCAAGGAAATGGAATACGGTACGGTTAAAGAGGTATTTAGCAATCCCCTGCATCCTTATACCGCTGCACTCATGGATTCAATTCCCACAGTTTCTAAAAAACAGGACAGGCTTCATGTGATAAAGGGCATGGTTCCATCGTTGAGCAACAGACCTGAAGGTTGTTTATTCCATCCGAGATGTGAAAAATGCATGGATATATGCAAGACCAAAAGACCTGAATTGATAAATATCGGAGGTAGACAAGTCAGGTGCTTTTTATATGAGCAGGAAGGAAGTGAAATGAAAGATGCAAAATAAATCACTTCTAAAACTTGAAAATATCAAAAAATGGTTTGCTGTAAAGGGTAAGAAATTAGGAGAAGAAAAAACTTACGTAAAGGCAGTGAACGATGTATCATTGACCATAGAAGAAGGAGAAACACTGGGCATAGTTGGAGAATCCGGCTGTGGCAAGACAACTTTAGGAAGAATTATGCTCAAACTAAGTAATCCCACAGATGGCAAAGTGATTTTTGAGGACAAAGACATCACTCATTTAAATGAAAAACAAATGCGACCGTTGAGAAAGGATATGCAGATAATTTTTCAAGACCCGTATTCATCTCTTGATCCGAGAATGATGGTGGGTGATATAATTGCTGAGCCGTTTTCGCATCAAAATATGTACTCAAAATCCGAGAGGATGGAAAGAGTGAAGGACTTGATGCGAACCTGCGGATTGGATCCAATCTATGTCAGGAGATATCCTCACGAATTCTCAGGAGGACAAAGGCAGAGAATAGGTATAGCAAGAGCACTGGCACTAACACCTAAATTTATGGTATGTGATGAGCCTACATCTGCACTGGATGTATCTATTCAGTCACAAATAATAAATTTATTGATGGATTTGCAGGAACGTTCAAACTTGACTTATGCTTTCATATCTCACAATTTGAACATAATTTATCACATATCCGACAGGATAGTCGTGATGTATTTGGGACACGTGGTGGAACTTGCGAAAAAAGACGACCTGTACTTTCAATCTGCACACCCATACACCAAGGCACTTTTAAAGTCTATTCCCAATGTGGAATTTGATCGAGAGCCTTTGAAAGCTCAGCTTAAAGGAGATATTCCAAGTCCTATCAATTTACCCAAGGGTTGTCCCTTTGTCAGCAGATGCCCCATGGCTAAAAAGGATTGTCAGGAAGTAAAACCACAGTTAAGAGAAATAAGCAACTCTCATTTTGTAGCATGTCACTATGCAGAAGAAGTTTGATTTAGAGGAGGTAACATGAACGAAAAATTGAAATATCTTCAAGTAGATTTACCTGAAGATATAGCTAAGCTTAAAGCCTATGGAGATTTTGAAAGAATGCAGCGGGTAATTGATAAGAGAATTGCAAAAGGAATTCCCAAAGCGCTTGAAGAGAGATTAAAACTGGAAAAAATTTTGGTTAAGTACATTCCGGAGGCATATCCCTTCGATTATGATCAAGCTTTGGAAGTATTAAAAGGTGCCTTTGAAGGGTTTAAAGAAGAAGAACTGGTGGAACTTTGGGAAATGGATGCCGTTGACTGGTACTATATAAATGGCAAAGTACACTTCAAAGACGACATTGTTGCAAATCTTGTAAAGACCAGACCTCATCTGGCAAAGAGAGTAAAAAATAAAAAAGACTTGGAAGACAAAGAGGGCAATTTCTCCATGCTTGATGATGTAATCGCAGATATGAAAGCAAAGGGAGAACTGGCATATAAATTTAAAATAAGATCTTCCATAAAAATTAAGGAAGACTCAATAGAAGAAGGCAAAAAAGTCAAAGTTCATATTCCTTTGGCGATAGAATACGCTCAAGCTGAAAAGGTAAAACTCTTAAACACTTCTCATAAACCTGTGAACATAGGAGACAGAGAATATCCCGCAAGGACGGTTTACTTTGAAGAAGAATGTAAAGCGGGTGACGAATACTTCGTGGAATATGAATTTGAAAACCATATGACCTATGTGGATCCCAAACCTGAAAAAGCAATGAAATCACAACCCACTTTTTACACCGAAGAACTTTATCCCCACATAGTATTTAATTTGTATATGAGAGAACTCACGGCTGAAGTGATAGGAGATGAAAAAAATCCTATAACAATTGCCAGAAAAATCTACGACTTCATAACTAGCAAAGTTATGTATTCCTTTGTAAGACCCTATGCCAGCATAACAAACATTCCAAACTATGGAGGCACATCACTTAAAGGAGACTGCGGAATACAGGCGCTCATGTTCATCACAATGTGTCGTATAGCAAAAATACCTGCCAGATGGCAAGGAGGACTCTATGCAAACAAGTTGTCCATAGGTAATCATGACTGGGCACAATTCTACGTGGCACCCTACGGTTGGATGTTCGCAGACTGTTCCTTTGGAGGAGCAGCTTACAGAGAAGGAGCAACAGAGAGATGGAACTTCTACTTTGGAAATTTGGAACCCTATAGAGTGCCCCTCGTATCAGACTTCCAACATGACTTTTACCCTGAGAGAGCATACTTCAGAAACGATCCCTATGACAACCAAAACGGGGAGATCGAATATGAAGACAGAGCCTTGAACCACAATGAATACGAAGTGAAATTTGAAGTATTGAGTATAGAAAAAATAAATTGACAAGAGGTGCAAAATGAAAATAGTTGATTTAAAATGGTGTGAATTGAACCCGAAAGCTAAAGTAAAATTTAAAATAGCTCTGAGAGAAGACTCAAAAAATTCTTCCATGTTGTTAAAAATTGAAACGGACGAAGGAATTTGCGGATATGGAGAAGCGAGCCCCTTTGAACCCGTAACAGGCGACATACTAGGAGGAGTGGAAGTATTTTTCACAAAAATAAAACCGCTCTTGATTGGACAAGATCCGCTTAACATCGAAAAAATTCACAGAATAATGGACAGATTTATAGTCAATAACACGCCGGCAAAGGCTGCGGTTGACTTTGCAATATACGACATAATCGGTAAAAAAGCAGGACTGCCCGTATATAAACTTTTAGGAGGGAATTCAAACCAAGTCAACTCCGATATGACCGTAGGCATAGATAAACCTGAAGAAATGGCGAAACTTGCAAAAAAATATGTTGACGAAGGATTCAAGATTTTGAAAATAAAAATAGGAATAAATCCCGAAGAGGACTTGGAAGCAATTGCTAAAATTCGTGAAGCTGTGGGAGATGGCATAAGCCTAAGACTTGACGCAAACCAAGGCTACAGCAAAAAACAAGCAGTAAATGTGATGAAAAAGATGGAAAAATACAACGTCGAAGAAATAGAACAACCGCTTCCGTACTGGGATTTTGCCGGAATTAAATTTGTAAAGGACCACATAACTCAAGAAGTAATGATGGATGAATCAGTTCATGGACCGATCGATGCGCTAAGAGCAGTAAAAGAAGAAGCAACAGACATAGTCAACATAAAACTTATGAAAGCCGGAGGACTATTCAAAGCGCTTCAAATAAATGCAATCTGTGAAGCAGCAGGAGTAAAATGTATGGTAGGCTGCATGAGTGAAACGAGAATCGGAATAGCAGCAGGAGCAGCATTGACAGCAGCAAAGAAAAATATCGAATACGCGGACCTTGACTCCTACAGAATGGTGGAAGAAATCCCCTTCGTAAAGGGCGGCTTTACACAAGAAGGTGGAATAATCACACTATCTGAAAAACCTGGGCTAGGACTTGAAATCGATTTTTAATTCAATAGAAATAAAACAGAAAATGAAATCTGAAAAAGAATTGCCTATAATCCCCTTGATTAAAACTTTAAATCAGGGGGATTTTAGTATAAATTCATATGAAATATTTGAGAAATCCAACAGATGAATATAACTAGATTTGGAATTATTATGTAAATAATATTAATCTTTGATTTTATATTTAAGAGGAGTAGATTGTATGATAATAACCAAGGAACTTGCAGATATAATTGCAAAAGAAGTTGAAGAAATAACTAAAATATACTTTACAGTTATGGATAGCAGAGGTTATATCTTTGCTTGCACTGATAAATCTAGAGAGGGAACCAGACACGAAGGTATAGATGTGATGAGAGAAAATAATCTGAAAGAGTTATTTGTTGATTACGATGGGCAATATCCCGGATGCACTAAGGGAATTATAAATACACTTTTATTTTCAAATAAAGTTATAGGATATATAGGACTGGGTGGAGTTCCGGAGGAGATGGTAAATTATATCAGAATATTAAAAAAGATGATAGAAGTTATTATAAAAGAGAAATTTGATACTTTTATCCGCTCAGAAGAGGAACTGAGAGCAGAGTTATTAGTAAGAAACATACTTGGATTTGCCAATGAAAATGATATGAAGCTTGATGCAGTTCAAGGGTTGAGAGAAAATAAAATGAGAGAGAATAATTTATTTATAGTAGCATGTATAATTTATGAAAATCAATATGAAGACAAAATTACAAGCAAGGCTATAACAGACCAAATATTCAGTTTTTTTATAGATAAAAGAGTTTTGAGTTGTAATATAGATAAAATAGACATACTGATATCGGATTATTCAGAAAAAGAAGTTCTTATATTACTAGAAACAATTGAAAGTGCGATGTATAGATTTTTCAATCTAAAATTGTCTATTTGCCTATCCAAACCGGCTAAATTAAGTGATTTACCTCAGAGATATGCTGAAAGTCAGAGTTACATACAGTATATGCAAAATAAAAAAATAAAAGGTATTCAATATTATGATCCTCGTAACATTGAATTTTTATGCATGCAAATACCTGAATATCATGTACAAAACTTGTGGATAGGATATACTAAATAGGACAATTTCATTCCGAACATGATATATTAAAA
>CAYFRD010000007.1:0-49512 GCA_964345555.1 uncultured Peptoniphilus sp.
ATATATTGTCTTTTTGTCTTGTGTCAAGTACTTTTTTTGTTTTTTATTTTAAAAAGTTCTTGATTAAGCTGACTTGATTATAATAACATCTTGATACTTTTATGTCAACATCAATTTACAAATTTTTATTAATTCTATTCTGCTTTTTACATTTATTTTTCTATACAGAGCTGTAAGGTTGTTTTTTACCGTACCTTCGCTAAGATATAATTTTTTTGCGATTTCCGAATTTGTGCTGCCTGATATTATTTCGGATATCAAAAACTTTTGCCTTGCGTTTAAGTTTTGTAAGTATTCCTTTGATTTTAATGCCTTTTCTTCGGCTTTTTTTATTTCTCTTGAGGAATAGCTTCGTCCTTGTTTTAAGGCTTCTATGGATTCTAAAAATTCAGATGTTGTTGAGTATTCGGTTATTTTTATCTTAGCTACTGAAAATACTGCTTCTTCCACGCTCAAATATACTACTGCGGTTCTATCTCTGTCTGTGAATTTATCGGTTATTAGGTATTCGCCTCTTTTTACTTCATGGAGATTTTTTGCATAATATATTTCATGTTCTTGTTCAAGCAGCTTTGTTATCCCAAGTTTTAAAAAATCTTTATCTATTAATATCTTTATTTTCATTTTTATCTTATTTATTAAGATTTTTTACTGTATCTCTTTTTAATATTCCTATGGGCAGTATAACTCTCTCGTCGGTGTCTCTGGATTTCTTTTCTATCATTTTGAGAATTCTTCTGACTGCGACAGCTCCTATGTCATAATAGGATATTTTTACTGTGGTGAGTCTTGGTCTGTAAATATCTGTTATATCTGTTCCGCCGAATCCTGTGATGGATACATCATCAGGTACTTTTATCCCCTTGTCGGACAGATGGTTGATTATGTGTATTGCAATCTCATCTTGAGTACAGAATAGGGCTGTGATCTTATCTGATACTACTTTATCTATGTCCTCAGATATTTTTTGGATTTCTTTTTCGCTTGAGCCCCCGGTGAATATTATGTTTTCTTTTAAGCCGTATTCTTTAATTGCTCTTTTATATCCGTTGAGTTTATGCCTTTCTTCTGTTCTGTCTATATCCTTTTGTATTACTGCTGCTGCAATGTTTTTATGTCCCATTTTTATTAAGTATTTAACCATTTCGTAGCTTATTTCTTCATATTCTATCCTTACTGTCAGATTTTCTTCTATGTCATAATATTTATTTATATCTATGTGGGGCATTTTGGATTCTTCCAGCTTATATATTAATTTTTGATTTAATTTGGAAGAAATTATTATTATACCTTCTACTTGTTTTTGCGCAAAGACCTTTGCAAGTTTCAGTTCCACTTCGGGATCTCCGTAGGAACACGAGAGAAGTATGTCATAACCGTACATTCTTCCTATTTCCTCTACTCCCCTTAAAATTTTACTGACATAGGATGTCCCTATGTCATCAGCTATTATCCCTATTAAGTAGGATTTCCTCTTTACAAGGCTTCTGGCGACTTCATTAGGGGTGTAATCAAGCACTTCAATGGCGCGAAGCACTCTTCTTCTTGCTTCCGGAGAAACGGGCTTTGAATCGTTAATTACTCTTGATACTGTTGATATGGATACATCAGCCATTCTGGCTACGTCTTTTATTGTCGATGCCAATAAAATCCCTCCTTACATTAATATTAAATTAAGTTCTTTTTCCAATATTTTAAAAGTCATCGGAAGTTTATTTGATTTTTCACCGTCAAGGTCAATTATCAAATCATTTTCAGAACTTATGGTTACTTCTTTGGTTTTAAATTGTTTTATCTTATCTGTCTTAAATTGCGTTGAATCTATTAAATAACTCAATAAATTGGGAAATCCTTTAATGTCTATGTCCCTGATTATGAGCACATGAAGATATCCATCTTTCACATCAGCATTGGGTACTATATTTTTAAATCCGCCAACATAGCTTGAGTTCGATACTAAAAACAAGTCCAACTCCTCAGTTTCTTTGTATTCTTCGGATTTAAATGTTATTTTAAATTTCTCTTTTTTACCCGTGTTGTATTTATAGAGCTCTTTGATCCCTTGTGCGTAATATGCCAATCTGCCAAATCTGTTTTTTAAATCGGTTTCAACTTCATAAGCTATATTTGTGAGCAGCCCCCCTGCAGCTACATTGGCGAAAACTCTATCATCTGCAAGCCCAATATCCACAGGTACTACGTTGAAGTTTTTTATCATCTTATAAAATTTATTTGTGTCGTCAGGAATTTCCAACACATTTGCAAAATCATTTACCGTTCCGGCCTTGTATATAGCTAGAGGAATATTCCTTTTTGATCTGTAGATCCCGTTTACAACTTCATTTAAAGTTCCATCTCCTCCGACAGATACCAAAATGTCTTCTCCCTCGTCTTCCATGGCAAAATCCATGGCATCACCCTTGGACCTCGTAAATCTCAAGTCAATTTTATATCCGTCCTTGGAAAATAAATTCACCAGTTCATTTATCCTCTTTAAAGACTGTTCCTTTCCTGAAATTGGATTGGCGATAAATTTAATTTTTTTCATTTTATCCTCCATATAACATATTTATATTATACAGGATTTTTAAAAAATTGTATGATAAAGGCGAAATTTTATATAAAATTTCGCCTGAAGTGTTTATATTAACTTATTTTGAAAATACTTGTTTAAGTGCCTCCAAAACTTCCTTTAAAATGTAAAAATAATCTACGATATTATTTGCACTTATGGATATCGTCTTAGATGTATCGGAAATTGTATCAGATACATTAGCTATGGTATTAGTAAGCTTGAGTGTGGTTTTATCCACATTCTTCGATATCCCGTCCACGGTATCGGACACAGAGCCGATCGCAAGGACAGCTTTCTCGACTTCCGGTTTCGCCTTGACCATAATTTCAGAAACATCCCCACTTATCTTGTTGGCATTTGTTGATATACCAACTGCATTGCTGGTTAGTTCCGGCACCTTTTTAAAAGTATCGTCTATGACTCCTTGATTGGTTTCAAGGATTTTATCAACTTTCTTTAAAATCTCCAAAAAATTCTTTAGTACAAGAGCCAAGAATATCAATGCACCAGCTCCTGCAAGATAAAGAACTATAATAAGAAGATCTTGCAATGTTATAGTTGCTTGCATAATGCACACTCCTACTTATTCAATTCTTCATCAATTTTTTCTGAAGCTTCTTTTGATTCTTCTTTGACTTTCTTTGCTCCTTCTTTAAGATCTTTTTTTACTTCTTCTGTAGATTTTTTTACATCTTTGGCCGCACCTTTAACTTCTTCCTTGATGTCTTCAGCACCTTCCTTCACTATGTCGCCGATTGCTTCAGCCTTTGTTTTTGCAACGGATACATTTTCATCAAATTCCGCTTTCTTTTCACCTAATTTATCCTTGAGATCCGCATAAGTCTTTTTGACTTGTTCACCTGCTTGTTGAGCCTTTACTTGAATATTGTCAGCTGCATCCTTGGAAAAAGCACTTACATTGTCTGCAGTTTCCTTAGCTTTTTCAGCTATTTCTTCCCTAGTTTCCTTGCCTGACTTAGGCGCAAATAAAAGTCCTAAAATCGCTCCTATAGATGCTCCGGTTATTACCTTGCCTGCATCTTCAAGACCTCTTTTTCTTGCTGCTTCTCTTCTTTTTTCCTCAAAATAATCAAATAGTCCCATGAGATCACTCCTTAACTTATTTAAATTGTCTATTGTTTATTTTCTTCTCAATTTATTACCCTCTAATGTGAATTTTCAATCATTAGCATGATAAAAAACTCCACAATGCCGTATTGCTTATTAATTCAGACCCGCCCTCACTCAGTGTGGTTGACCTCATCTTGACCTCTAACTTCCACAATCTTGCGGCCTGTTATCCATCAAAAAATTTGGTTTCCCGGATCTTTTATGTCGGTTGAATTAAATAAGTTTTTTTCGTACATCGCAGAGTATGCTTTTATTATATCGCAATTTCTCTCTTTATTCAAATATTCTGTATGTCCATATCATCTTAAATTTACAAATTTAGCTTTTAATATTCACATATTTATTATAATATAGTACTTGATGTAGGGGGAAATTATGAAAGAAAAATACATAAATATTTTAATGAATTCCAATTTTGAATCCAAAAAAATTTCTAAAGAACTCATGAAAAAATTGTCAGACAGAGGATATAATCCCACTACAACTTTTTCAGAAAATGCCGAGCTCACCATCTGCATAGGAGGAGATGGAACATTTATACGATCCATTCACAAAAACAACTTCTCACAAATCCCAATGGTGGGAATTAACACCGGTCACCTGGGTTTCTATCAAGAAATAAGCCCTGACAAAATAGATGAATTTATAGATGACTACTCCAACGGAAACTACACCTTAGAAGAACTTAAAATCGTCGGAGCTGAAATCTTCACAAAGAACAGATCTCATATTCTGACAGGACTTAATGAAGTCGCTTTGAAGGCGAAAAATTCAAAAATAATTCACATGAACATATATATCAACAGAAACCACTTGGAAAAATTTTCGGGCGACGGAGTTTTAATCGCAACTCCATCGGGATCCACCGCCTATAACTTTTCTCTAAGAGGAGCACTTGTACATCACTCCTTGGAAGTCATGCAACTTACACCCATAGCGCCCATCAACAGTGCAGCTTACCGCTCCCTTTCCAGCTCAATAGTGATTCCGGGTAATTACATCATCTCCTTAATTCCCGAAAAAAGATATATAAATTCATCACTTGTACTTGTAGACGGTGAAGAATTTTTCTTCACCGGACTTAAAAAAATCAACTTGAAGCTCTCCAATAAAAGCATAAAGAAGTTGATTTTCTCACAAGACTCATATTGGAACAACTTAAAAAGCAAATTTTTATAATTTATTAAAGACCGGCATATCAAAATGTCGGTCTTTTTTGTCATTATCCTGTAATCGGCAAGCAAATATTAGAGCTATCATTTGCATAAACTCAATGTTTAATATATATCGGGCGAGCATAGGCGCCCGCCCCTACAAAAAATATAAAAATTACCCCACATATTGATATGTGGGGTTTTATTGATTATTCAATTTTATCCTTGAGTTTGCTGAGCATTTCCAATGTTTTGTCGTCAAGGCTCACTATTTTGGTGGGGACATTGCTAGTCTGTATATTTTTTTTGACCTTGTTCATTACAGTGTAAACTTCTAATTCGAATTCCCTGGCGGATATCCTGGATCCTCCTCTTGAGAGTATGATCTGCTGTTCAATATTGTCCGATGTGGCAACTCTTATTCTCCTGACTCTGCCTATTTCGTCCAGTTCTTTTTCTATGAAGTGATCTGCTGTTTCCAACTCCTTGGTAAATACGACTTTTATCCCTTTGTAATCATAGATGGCGCCCGCTGATTTCTTGACCATGTATCCATCAAATACAAGTATGATCTTTTCATGGGTCAAGTGGGCATATTCAGCCAGTATATCAGCGAGTTTCAACCTACGATCTTCCAACTCACCTTTAAAGTTTTTGAAGACATCCCAGTAATTCATTATATTGTAACCATCTACAAAGATGTATTCGCTGTCTTTTTTATATCGCAGTTGTTTCATTTTTTCTTTGAACTTCCGCCATCACTATGGAAGCAGCACAAGATACATTGAGAGAGTTTATTTTCCCGATCATGGGAATTGATATTATTACATCACAGTGTTTTTTAACTCCCGGAGATATTCCCTTGCCTTCGTTGCCGAGGACTATGGCTATTTTACCCTTCATGTCTGTTTTGTACAGGTTCTCTCCCTGCATATCCGCCCCGTAAATCCAATATCCTTCTTCTTTAAGTTTTTCAATTGCATTGGATATATTGCCTGCTATATGGACTTTTACATTGTCGATTGCTCCTGCCGATGTCTTGTAAACCACTTCATTCACATAGACGCTGTTATGCTTGGATATGATTATCCCGTTAAAACCCAAAGCTTCTGCCGATCTTGCTACGGCTCCCAAATTATGCGGGTCTTCAACCTTGTCCAGTATAACTATATTTTCGCCGATTAGTCCTTGCAATTCGCTGTACTTATATCCGCTTACAAGCGCTACGACTCCTTGATGATTCCCTCTTGAGCTCAAAAAATCCAGTTTTGATTTGTTGACTTGTGCTATCAGCACTCCTTTTTCCTTTGCAAGTGCATATATTTTTTTGATGGAGCCTTCAGAATTCATTTTTTGAATGTAAATTTTATCGGCTTTGTCATTTTTTAAAACCTCAATTACAGGATTTCTGCCATATACATATTCTTCCATGATTAAAGTCCTTTAAAGAATTCCCTCATTTCAGCCTGTCTGCCGCAAGACATCGCCCCTTCTTGGCAAGGACCGTTTACGCAGGAAGGTCCACAGTCTGCAAAGAGAATCGGTGCAACTTTCTTGCATTGTCTCAGCATTTCAATGGCTACTTCTCTTATTTCCCATTGTGCTCTGGTGCAAGTTCTAAGTTCAAAGAAGTGAATCAGTGTTCTCACGTTCATAGTGAAGACGATTTTTGTTTCGCAAGCGTTGGGAAATACGTATCTTGCATCTTCAATTGATTCTTTTTCAACTTTTTTTCTGGCCTTTTTCTCATCCATGCCGCCCGCTATTAATTCCTTGGCTTTTTCAGTTATGAGGATATCAGTCAATTTTTGATAGGCTTGTGCATCTTGTTCCATGGATTCTATGAATATCTTCTTGGCTTCTTCATTTTCTGCGATTTTGGGCGGAATTATATATTCAAAGTTGTCTAATCTTACATATCTTTGAGATTGTTGAGAGTAGGATGCTATTCTGTGTCTTACCAGTTGGTGGCTAAACGATCTGGATACTCCTTCCACCGCAAAGGTAAAGTATGAGTGCTCCAATGGTGAAGCATGAGAAAAACTCATTAGCAGTTTTAAAAATTTATCTCTGCTTTCCGGTGTCATTTTTTCTTTTATTTCATCTACTCCTACCGGAGAATAACAAAGCTTTGCAGCTTGAGCGATAAGTTCTTCAGGATTAGGGGTATGAGCTATAATTTCAACTTTCATTTCAAGTCCTCCATGATTTTAAATAATTCTATTATTCTACTTCCTTCGTTCCTTAAATAAAGATAACCGAACAGGGATTCAAGTCCTGTCGCCATGCGGTAATCTGCAATTTTTGCATTTTTCGGTACTGTGTGGGAGTTGGCATTTCTGCCTCTTTTAAAGACGCCGAGTTCTTCTTCCGTCAATCGCTCCATAATGAGTTCCGATCCCTTTGCCTGCGCTTGTGCCTTTACATATTTTATTGCCTTTTTGTGCAACGTATTTACATTTTTATTGCCGCTGAGCACATAGAGTCGCACGAGTAGTTCGTAGACTGCATCTCCTACAAAGGCAAGGGATAGGGGCGACAATTCCCTTATAGATTTGTCATCATATTGCCTTGCTATTTCGAGAAATTTTAAATTTTCTTCCATGTCGTTCCGTCTTTTGTGTCTTTTATTTGAATTCCCTTTTCAAGAAGCAGATCTCTTATTTCATCCGCTTTCTTGAAATCTCTGTCGGCTCTGGCAATTTCTCTTTCCTTTATCAATTCTTCAACTTCAGAATCTATTTGTTCTTCTTTGTTTTCAAGTATTCCCAAAACTTTAGTCAATTTCAGCAATGTGTTTAATGTTTCTGTAACTGCTGACTTTGAAGAGTCTTCCTTTAAATTGACATTTGCAAGTTTGACTATGTTGAATATTGCAGTGATAGCATCAGCTGTGTTTAAGTCGTCATCCATGGAATTTTCAAAATATTCCACTTCTTTATTTATTGATTCAAGATGTGATTTTTCTTCTTCAGACAATTCTTTGTCTTGTGTTTTTGCAATGAGTTCTTCCATTCTCCACTTGGCATTGTAAATCCTTTCGAGAGAATTTTTAGTTTGCTCCATGATCTCTCTTGAAAAGTTTATTGGCGAGCGATAATGTGCTCCCAAAAGGAAAAATCTCAATATTTCAAGGTCGAATTGCTCTGAGATTTCACGAACTGTGAAGAAGTTGCCCAAGGATTTGGACATTTTTTCATCATCTACGGTTATCATGCCGTTATGCAACCAAAATCTGGCAAAGGGTTTTCCGTTGCAAGTTTCCGATTGTGCGATTTCGTTTTCGTGGTGAGGGAATTGAAGATCCTCTCCACCGGAGTGTATATCTATGGTTTCACCCAACAAGGTCTTTGCCATTACCGAACATTCTATATGCCAACCGGGTCTTCCTTCACCCCAAGGTGCTTGCCAGTAAGGTTCACCTTCTTTTTTATTTTTCCAAAGTGCAAAATCCGCCGGACTTTTCTTTATATCGGAAACATCCACTCTTGCTCCGCTTATAAGATCTTCAAGATTTTTTCTTGAAAGCTTGCCATAGTCCTTTGCACTGTTGATGTCGAAATAGACATCTCCCTCCGATATATATGCCGCATCCTTGTCCAACAATGTTTGAATAAAATCTATGATTTCATCTATGTGTTCAGTTGCTCTTGGATTATAGGTTTTATAATCGTAGAGATGCAAACCGTTAGCATCTTTTTTGAATTCTTCTATATATCTTTCTGCGATTTCCTGTGAAGTTACGTGTTCTTCATTGGACTTGTTTATTATCTTGTCATCTATATCGGTAAAATTCACGACAAATTTTACATCCAATCCCTTATATAAAAAGTAACGTCTCAAGGTATCAAAAACACACAAAGGTCTGGCGTTACCCACATGTATAAAGTTGTAAACCGTTGGTCCGCAATTGTACATGGTGACCAATCCCTTTTGCAAAGGCTCGAATTCTTCTTTTTTTCTTATCAATGTGTTATATAGTTTCATACAATACCTCCCTGTACTATAAGTCCTCTATCGTGAATTTAAGAGGGCATATTATATTTATTTTATCCTAAATATTTTATCTTTTCAACAGAACTGAAGAACTTGCCGTAGTATTTGAGATCGACCATTTTCCCTTGCTTTATCAGTTGGCGCATATCCTCCGTATCTGCAATCATCACTGCCGATACTTCCTCTTTTTGCAAAACAAGTTCATCAATATTTACATTTTTATCTATGAGATATATGTAGAAAATCGTATGACCCTCAATGATTATTCTCTTGAGTTTTATGGGGGCATTAGAAATATCCAGTGAAAGTTCTTCAAGAGATTCTCTTACGAGAGCTTTCAAGGGTTCCTCTTGTGCATGAACGGAACCTCCCACTGAACAGTACCACATATTGGGAAAAAGTTTTTTGTTCGCACTTCTTTTTTGCAGTAAAAATTTATTCTCTGCGCACCTTATCCAGCCTTCAACAACCAGATGATATTCGCCGCTCTTTAAAATTTTGCCCTTTTTTATGATCTTGTTTTTTTTCTTTCCCTTTTTATTGTAGATATCCCAATATTCGCTCATAGCATACCACCTAAATTATCTATATAATATAATTAAATACTAATCGCTATAATTTTGCAACATATAAAAATAAAGAGACAGGTTGTCTTTTAATATCTTGGTGACAAATTAAAAAAGACAAGTAATTTTATAAGTGAAGGATTAATTACTTGTCCTTTAAATTTTATACTTTATCGATAATTTAAACTGTTTCTTTATTAAATAATTCTATTTTATTGATGCCTTGATAAATCCCGCAAAAAGAGGATGTGGTCTGTTTGGTCTTGATTTGAATTCAGGATGGAATTGACATGCAACAAAGAATTTCTTGTCCTTTATTTCAATAATTTCCACTAAGTCCAAATCTTCATTTATTCCGCTGAACAAAACTCCCGTATTTCTTATTTGACCTCTGAAACTGTTATTGAATTCATATCTGTGTCTGTGTCTTTCAAATATCGAATCTGCTTCATAAAGCTGATGTGCCAATGTATCCTTTTCTATAATGCATTCATAATTACCAAGTCTTAAGGTACCGCCTAAATTATCATTGGGTCTTTGGTTTTCCAACAAATCTATTACGGGATAAGGTGTGTCGGGATCTATCTCCGTAGAGTTGGCGCCCTTAAGTCCCAGTTTATTTCTACAGATATCTATAAGTGCTATTTGCATTCCATAGCATATTCCCAAATATGGCACGTCCTTTTCCCTTGCATACTTGCTGGCAAGTATCATGCCTTCGGTACCTCTTCTGCCGAATCCGCCGGGTACGATTATTCCGTCCATTCCTTTAAATGTTTCAGCAACATTTTCTTCTGTGATTTTTTCCGCATTTATCCAGTTGATCTTCACTACCGCATCATTGTTATATCCCGCATCATAAAGTGCTTGATTAACTGATATATAGGCGTCGTGGAGCTCGGTGTACTTGCCTACAAGAGCTATGTTTACGTGTTTTGTAGCTCTCTTAAATCTTTCCACCATGTTTTGCCATTCTTTGTTGGAGTCATGTCTGGGCTCAAGATTCAATTTTTGTAAAATGTAGTCATCTATTCCCTGTTCATGAAAAACTATTGGCACTTCATATACTAAATCTACGGTCTTGGATTCCACTATGGCTTCTCTGGGTACATCGCAGAACAAAGATATCTTCGCCTTTATGTCGTCAGTTATTTCCACTTCGGCTCTTGTGATGATTATGTTCGCCTTTATCCCGTAAGACATCAGGGATTTAAATGAGTGCTGAGTTGGTTTGGTTTTTAATTCCTTCGTACCGGGTATGGTGGGCACAAGAACCGTGTGCACAAACAATACGTCTTCTGCTTCATTTTCGGAGTGTATCTGTCTGATCGCTTCAAGGTAAGGCAGAGATTCAATATCTCCTACAGTACCTCCGATTTCCGTTATGATCACATCAGCCTTTGATTGTTCAGCCGCTTTGTACACAGATTTTTTAATCTCATCTGTAATGTGAGGAATTACCTGTACCGTCGAACCGTTGTAGTCACCTCTTCTTTCTTTCTCGATGACCTTTGAGTAGACCTTGCCTGTGGTTATTGACGCAACCTTGGTCAGTTCCTCATCAATAAATCTCTCATAATGTCCAAGGTCCAAATCCGTTTCCGCACCGTCCTTAGTAACAAATACTTCTCCATGTTGGTAAGGGCTCATGGTGCCGGGATCAACATTTATATAGGGATCAAATTTTTGCATAAATACGCTTAGTCCCCTGCTCTTTAAAAGCCTGCCTATACTGGCGCCGGCAATTCCTTTGCCGATTCCCGATACAACTCCTCCTGTTACGAATATAAATTTTGTCATTTCATCCTCCTATATCAATGAACTAAAAATATCTTCATAAGTCGGTATTTTATAATTTTCCCTGCTGACGATTTTTTCTATATCGTCGGCATAACTTCTCATGTCTTCCAATAATGCAACGGTATTTTCATGCAAGTACTTTGCCTTTTCAAAATAACTTCCCTTTTCTTCCGAAATGTCACAAATCTCTATTGCCTTTTCTCTATCGGCTAAAAGTTCATCTGCACAGCTGTTGAGCCTTTCCATCAAATCCCTTATGCGCTTATTTTCAACATACTTCAGACTCTCGCCCAAGCTCCTTATTTCTTTTAAAGCTGCCGGAACTATATCCTTTATTATCATATCCTTTGCAATGCGCAAATCCAAGCTGTGATGTTTTACAATATCTTCAAAATTAACCTCATAAATTGCTCTTAACTCATTTTCGGTGAAAATATTCATTTCATAGAAAAGTTCGTAACTTTTTTCATCCTTTATGGCTACAAGAGCATCAAATAAAGTTTTGTGATTTTTAAGTCCTCTTTTTTTGGCTTCTTCCACCCATTCATTGGAATAGTTGTCTCCGTCGTACAAAATCGCTCCGCAATTGATTATTATTTCCTTTACTATTTCATAAACTTCGGATTTTAAATTGCTTTCATCGACCTTTTCAAGTCTGCCGGCAATTCTTTTCAAACTGCTTGCCATTGCTGTATTGATGACTATGTTTATATCTGCTGCACTCTTTGACGAACCAAGCATTCTGAACTCGAATTTATTGCCCGTGAAGGCGACACTTGATGTTCTATTTCTGTCGGATCTGTCCTTTTCCACTTCTCCAAGGCTTGCAACCTTTATTACTCCGTCAAATTTTCTGGGTTCGTAATCCTCGTAGGCTATGGATTTAAACAAATCTTCCAAGTCCTTGCCTAAGAATATGGACACAATGGCGGGCGGTGCTTCATTTCCTCCCAGCCTTAAATCATTTGAAACAGATGATGAAGAAATTCTGAAAAGTGTTTGATATTTGTATACAGTTTCAATAAGCGCAGATGTAAATATCAAAAATACCAAGTTTTCCCTGGGATTTTCTCCCGGATCGAATACATTAAGTCCATAATTTGTCGCCAAGGAATAATTGTTGTGCTTTCCACTTCCATTTATTCCCTTGAAGGGTTTTTCGTGAAGCAGGCATACCAATCCGTGTTTTAATGCTGTCTTTTGCAAAACACTCATGCAAAGTTGATTGTCATCTATGGATATATTTGAATTTTCAAAGAGAATTGCCAACTCAAACTGACATGGAGCAGCCTCGTTGTGTTCAGTTTTGGCATAGATACCCAAAGTCCAAAGAGTATTGTTCACCTCTTCATAAAAGTCCATGACTCTTTCAGGTATTGCTCCGAAATAGTGATCCTCAAGCTCCTGTCCCTTTGGCGGTCTTGCTCCGAAGAGAGTTTTGCCGCAATTTTTTAAATCCGATCTCTTTTCGTAGACCTTTTTATCAACTAAGAAAAATTCCTGTTCAAGCCCCACCTTAGGCCTCATTCTATAGGTGTATTCAGATTTTTCGATCATATTGACAACTCTTGAGCCTTCTTTGGATACTTCATTAAGTGAACTCATAAGCGGTGCTCTCTTGTCCAAAACTTCTCCCGTATAGGACAGAAACATAGATGGAATGTACAGTATGTGATCAATTATGAAGGAATTTGCAGTGCAATCCCAATAAGTATATCCCCTGGCTTCAAAAGTCGATCTCATTCCTCCGCTGGGAAAGGATGATGCATCAGGCTCTCCCTTGATCAATTCCTTGCCCGAAAAACGGTTCATCGTTTCAAAATCCGAGGTTCTGTCTAAAAATGCTTCGTGTTTTTTAGCGGTCAATCCGTTTAAAGGAAAAAACCAATGGGTGTAATGTGTTGCTCCATTTTCTAAAGCCCATTCCTTCATAGCGTGAGCTATGGAATCCGCCGTTTCCTTGTCGAGAATTCTGTTTGTTCTCACAACTTCCTTCCATTTTAAATATACAGGATAGGGTAACCTTTCTTTCATTCTCGCCTTGTTAAATGTCATTTTTCCAAATTCTTCAATTGTTCTATTCTTCATTTTTTCCTCCCAAAAAACAAAAAATTGGCACTTAATTGCCAATATGAAAAAAATATAATACCCCATGCGCGTTTTCTTTTATAATACCCGTATTTTTTTTACTTGTCAATGATATAAATTTGTTCCGATAAAAAATTTTTGTTGTATAATATTATTATTAACAGTCGGAAGGTGATAATATGTTCGAATTTCAAAATGTAAAATTCAAGGATATATTGAATATTAAAAATATGTGCATAAGTTCAGGCAAAGTAACTTCCATAGTCGGCGAAAGCGGCAGCGGCAAGACCACTTTGATAAAACTGCTCAATAAAATGAACAGTCCTACGGAAGGGAAGATCCTTTATAATGGCAAGGATCTAAGTGAGATTAACTCTGTGCAGTTAAGACGTGAAGTAATGATGCTGGCACAAAATCCCGTCGCCTATGACGGAACTATAAGGGATAATTTGATGGTCGGTTTGAATTTCACCGGCAAACCTCCGGTTGCCGACAGCATATTGAAGGATTTTATAAAGAGGAGCGGTCTAATTAAAAATTTAGATGACCCCATAGAAAACTTATCAGGTGGTGAACTGCAAAGAATATCCCTTATAAGAATTCTGATAATGAATCCTGAAGTATTTTTGCTGGACGAACCCTCTTCCGCACTTGATGACGAAACGGAAAAGCTGATCATAAACATGGTCGTTTCCTACATAAGAGAAAATCACAAAACCATGGTCATGGTCACCCACTCAAGACGTATGGCGGAAGAATTCTCCGACGAAATAATTAAATTAGAAAAAAACAAGTTGTTTGACGGAGGTGAAATATGAACGGTGTAGTTGATTTAAATTTAATTCAAATGGCATCTGCCTATATTTTTATATTGATACTTCTATTCATAGTCAAAAAGAGAAACATATCCAGAGAAAAAGTAATAGTGTTGGGCACACTGCGCATGACCATTCAATTGATGCTGGTTGGATATATTTTAGGATATATATTTGAAAATAATCACCCCATATACACATTGATAATAATTGCAGTCATGGAAGCTTTTGCAATAAACAACGTATTTAAAAGAACAAAGAGAGAAATTCCCAAGGAATTGAAAAAAATAATAGCCATTGCACTTTTTGTAGGAACGGTGTTTACAATATTCTTTTTCTTGCTCATAGTTGTAAGGATAAAACCTTGGTATGATGCAAGATACTTCGTGCCCATTGCCGGAATGCTTGTGGGCAATGCCATGACGGGTATTTCCCTGGGCGTTAATAATTTGTTGGAAGGAGTACATGCAAACAAAGCTAAAATCGAATGTTCCTTAATGCTTGGAGCTACACCCAAGGATGCAACTAAGGATATCGTGGACAACGCCTTCGATTCAGCCATACTACCCACCATCAATTCCATGATGGGCATGGGTATAGTATTTCTTCCCGGAATGATGACAGGTCAAATACTGTCGGGCATATCTCCCATCACTGCCATTGAATATCAAATCGCCATAATGCTTGGAATTGCAGGGGCGGTATCTCTCTCAACCATCATATTTGTAAGCTACGGAAGCAAGACCTTTTTCAACAGCGAAGATCAACTAATTCATTTTTAATAACCAAAACGCCCCTGATTTTTGCATCAGGGGTTCTTGTCGTCTTTACTTTTTTACTTATCAGTTAAATCGAAGGAGTCAATAAATTTCTTAATTTTATCTGGGTCATCAATATTGTATATTATGTAAAGTTTATCATCATTTTCAAACACACCTATATACGTATTTTTATACTCTCCGATTTGTGCAATTATTAAAATCTTCGTACTTCCTATTGAATATTCTTCTGCAATTTCAAAATTCCCCATATACTCATCTGTAAGAGTCTGTTCAGGATCTGTTATCCAATAAATTTTTAAAATAGGCTTTTCTCCACGCTTTTCGATAAAAGGTTCTTCGTTTTTTCCTCCATATCATTAGGAACAGATAGTATATAGGATTATGTATTTCTATTATAGTATTTAAGATAACGTAAATCTGTGTTCATAAATAAATCAGAA
Source organism: uncultured Peptoniphilus sp. (assembly GCA_964345555.1). Taxonomy (GTDB): domain Bacteria; phylum Bacillota; class Clostridia; order Tissierellales; family Peptoniphilaceae; genus Peptoniphilus_E. The sequence goes on from CAYFRD010000007.1 coordinate 15,348, forward strand.
TGAAGAAATTGCATATTTAAATCTTTTTCTAAACGCTATGAGTCATCTACTGCGATGGATTGGAGATTTTTGATCCGATGAGAAAACCCCGGCATAGCCGGGGTGATTATTGTTATTACTTGCATCTGTTATAAATATTTTTTTATATTTTCAAGGTGAGTTTCTCTTGTGTAATAATAGGGCGGAGTGTCCAAAACCGTATGGGCTCCGTAGTTTTTTTGTTCTATAAATTTATACAGTGCCCTTGCCGAAGCTAAGCTCACAAGGGATGTGAAGTTGGGATTGCTCATTAGTTCAAGAGTGAATTTATACACTTCCACATTGTCCTCAAGGCTTTCACCACTCCTTATTACATGTCCTCCATGAGGCATATTTCGGTGATTTTTTTCAAATTCTTCTTCATCTATGAAGTTCACGGTCACTTCGTAGTCGGCGAAATAATCCTTCATATTGACTATTTCATCATTTATCTTTTCTTTGTCGGCACCTTCTTCAGCTACTACAAATACTTCTCTTGTATGCGTTTCGTAGGATTTTAAATTTCCCTTTTGTTCCTTTATATTATTGAGTATTTCTTCCTTGGGTATGGTGTATTGGACAGCTTTTTTTACTCCTTCAATTCTCCTGACTGCGTCGCTGTGTCCTTGAGATACTCCCCTTCCCCAAAAGGTGTAGGTACTTCCCTCTGTTAAAACAGACTCCGCCATCATTCTATTCAATGAAAAAAGTCCCGGATCCCAACCTGTGGATATGAAAGCGCACTTTTTGTTTAATTTGGCGATTTCATTCATTTTTTCAAAATAGTGTGGGATTTCAGCGTGATTGTCATAGCAGTCAACGGTGTTGAAGTTTTTTAAAATCTTGGGAGCAATCTCGGGAATATCCCTTGCCGATCCCAGTGTCAAAATCAAAATATCAATATCTTCAACATAGTTTTGAATCTTTTCCAAAGATTCAAAACAGTCGTCGCCAAAGCTTTCGGGATCTCTCCTGGTGAAAATCTTTACCAGTTCCAAATCCCTTTCCTTTTCGATTAAATATCTCGTTGCTCTGCCCAAGTTTCCATATCCTACAATTCCAAGTCTTATCATTTTCCAACTCCCAGTACATCTCTCATATTATACAAACCTTTGTCCTTCTTCATCAAATATTTAGCCGCCAATATTGCTCCCTTTGCAAAGATTTTTTTGGAGCCTGCGGAGTGTTTTATTTCCACAACTTCATCTTCACCGGCAAATATTACGCTGTGCTCTCCTGTGATGGTGCCGCCTCTTATGACCGAAATACCAACTTCTTCCGGTTTTCTTTTTTCGTGGACGGGTGTTCTGTCATATACCGGATAAACCTCTCTGTTCTTTTTTATTGTTTCAAAGAACATATTTGCTGTTCCGCTGGGACTGTCTACCTTTTGATTGTGGTGTTTTTCTATAATTTCAATATCAAATCCCTCAAGCATTCCCACGAGTTTCTCCAGAATTATGTCCATGGTGTTGACACCTATGCTCATATTTGAAGAAAAAACTATGGGTATTTTCTGTGACGCTTCCTCTATACTCTGTGCTACATCTGCATCTATTCCCGTTGTTGCAATAACAAGAGGTTTTTTATTCTTCACGGCGAAGTTAAGCACATCTCTGGTGCAGAATTTGTTCGAAAAATCTATCACCACATCGAAGTCTTCTACGACTTCATCCAAGTATCCATATACTTTTATTCCGTCGACTTCTCCGCTTCGTCCTGCAAATCCTGCAACCACTTCATCTTCAGTTACTGTATTTATTATTGTGCGACCCATTGCCCCTGTTATACCCGACAAAAAAATTCTCATAATTCACCTAATTCTTCCATTATTTCTCTTAGTGTTTCAACGGTTTTTTCACCGGCATCACACAGTGGAAGTCTAAGTCCTCCTACGTCAAATCCCTTTACATTCATGGCAGCCTTGATGGGTATGGGACTGGGTTCCATAAATAACGCATCTATAAATTTTTTGTACTTAACTTGGATTTCCGCAGCGGATTTAATATCTCCGGCAAAGAAATCGTGGCACATTTTGTGAACGGTCTTAGGAAATATATTCGCCCAAACGGAAATCACTCCCTTGCCGCCTAAGGACATCACCGGTACGACTACATCATCATTGCCTGAATAAATGTCGAAATCATCTCCCACCAAACTCTTAACCTTTGCTGTGTATCCAAGGTTACCGGTAGCATCTTTAAGTGCTACAAAGGTATCCATCTCAGATAGTGCCTTTACTGTTTGCGGTTCTATGTGCATTGAAGTTCTGCCCGGAACCGAATAGGCTATATTTGGAATTTTAACAGCTTTGTCTATGGCTTCATAGTGCATTAGGAGTCCCTTTTGCGAAGTCTTGTTATAGTACGGTGTCACTTGTAGAAGTGCATCTGCTCCTGCAGCTTCACACATCTTTGAAAGATTGACTCCATGTCTTGTATCGTTTGAGCCCGCTCCTGCAACTACGGGTATTCTTCCATTTACAGTTTTAACTGTAAATTCCACAACTTCCGCTTGTTCTTCGTCGGTGAGCGTTGAAGCCTCTCCCGTGGTACCCACTATTACAATTGCATCTGTTCCCGCAGAAATTTGAAATTCAAGCAATTCTTCCAATTTCGCAAAATCAACGTCCATATTTTCCTTAAACGGTGTTATAATCGCTACGCCACTACCTGTAAATATACTCATATTTTTCCCCTCCTAGAGATCGAATTCCTTCACCAACAATTTAACTATCTTATTCGTATTTATAGTGTCCACAATATAGGATATTGATATTTCCGATGTGGATACTTGATAAAAATCAACGTCGTTTGCATTTAAAAGTTCAAAAACTCTCGCTGCAACTCCCGGTTGATTCCTCATTCCGTTTCCGATCAAGCTGACCTTTGACACATTTTCTTTAAAATGAAAATCCTCGGATATATCCATTATTAAATCTTTTTCATCTATTAGCGATGTAAATGTTATATATCTGTCTTCGCCTATGTCCTTTTGAGAGATCACATCTATGTTTATGTCCTTGCCCGCTAATTTTGAAAACAGCTCTGCAGTGGTTTCGTCCTTCCGTAATTTTTTATCCACAAGCAAGATATTGTCCTGTATCGATAGGTTAGAAATTATACTTTGTTCCACATTGTTCTCCTTGTCTATATAAGTACCTATGACCCTCGTACTGTTAAGTGCAACATACAATCGCACTTCATATTTTTGAGCTATCTCAACAGCTCTAGGATCAATTATTTTCGCTCCTAAGTTCGCCATCTCCATGGCTTCCAAGTAGGAAAGGTGTTCCAGTTTCTTAGCTGCTTTGTGAATTCTTGGATCTACGGAGTAAATTCCTTCCACATCCGTGTAGACTTCACAATCACATCCAAGTTTTGCAGCAAGTGCCACCGCCGAAGTATCACTGCCTCCTCGTCCCAATGTGGTTATATCTCCGGCTACATTCACACCTTGAAATCCTGCAACTATGACGATGTATCCCTCCTGCAACTTCTTCTCCACAAGAGTCGTGTCCACGTCCAATATTTTGGCAAATCCGTGTCTACCTGCCGTCTTAAATCCCGCTTGTTCTCCTGTCAAGGATATAGCTTTGCAACCTAAGTCGCCGATTGCCATGGACAACAGGGCTATTGAAATCATTTCTCCAGTAGCGAGAAGTCTGTCCATTTCCCTCCTGTTCGGCTTTTGCGAAACCTCACGGGACAATTCAATTAAATCGTCGGTAGTATCTCCCATGGCACTTACAACACAGACTATGTTATTTAGATCCCGCTTTTGATTCACAAGAATCTTAGCCACATCTTTAATTTTTTCTGCAGTTGCAACGCTGCTTCCTCCGAATTTCATTACTTTTGTTTTCATAAATCCTCCAAAGACCATATACAAAAAGACCATGAGCAAAAGCACTCATGGTCGATATAGTCCTTCTGCCCTCAATAACAAAAGCACCTTAATTTAACATGGGCTTGATCAAATTAACAGTGATACGCATATTCTACGCACCCCCAGCTTTCGCTTCGGCAAGTTACCCTTTTAAATGTAACCCGCGACCTCTTTTGCTATCGATTGACTTTATTTAATTGTTTAATACAGTATCAGAGATAAATATATTTGTCAAGCAATATTTTTTACTTTCTTAAATATTTTTTAAAAACCTTCAGTACTCCTGCAGGTTCAGTTATATCATATATCCTCGCCGGTTCTCCCTGTGAATCCAAATCTATTCCGCTAAACCAGATTGCCACCTTTATTTCGGGAAACTTCTCCTCAATTACGTTAAACATATCTTCAATCCACGCAACTTTATCTCCACCCCTGGTACTTGCTGCGAATTCCGTGATCATCATGGGCTTGTCGTAGTTCTTCAAAGAATGCTCATAGAGTTCCGTATATAGCGGTTCAAAGTCGATCCAGCGTTCTCCCGGATAGTAATCTCCCGTATTATAAAGAGTAAGCCCCAACACTTGGTACTTGGTGTGGTGAGGTCTGTACATGGATTCGTCATTGTATCTGAAATCGGGAAAACTCTTCCCGTTGGGATTAAACACATATATAGTGTACTTGTTTGCACCCTCCTCGGCAAATATTCTGTAGATATAGTCATATAAATACACATAGATATCCGAATCCAGTCCGGTGTTGTAGGCGGAGTAACTGCACCAGTCACCGTTCATCTCGTTTCCTATTCTGAAAAGCACAGGATGCTGCGCAACTTTTATTTTTTTTGCCATCTCCCTTATGAAGTCCTCTCTTTTGCCTTGAAGCACATCATAAATTTCATTTACACCATTTTCCATTTGAGTTTGAAAGGTCAACTCTATATAGGATTCCCTCACCCTTGCAAACTGAACAGCTTGAGTGTAATTGGTATTGCTGAATCCGGTATCGTGATACAATAGCAGGTATCTGAATCTCTGTCCTATTTCCTTTTCTATTTTGTTAAACTTGTCACTACTCCAAAAAGTGTTTACAAAAATACCCCATTTTCTTTCATTACTCTCCAAAAAATCATTCCTGTAGAGTTTTTTCGTTTCTTTACTCCAATAGTCTGCACCCTTTAAAGTGTCGTTGATTATTTTCATGTCATTGGGTACCTTGCTTATTGAGTTCTCTACTTTATTTACATCGAAATTCACGGAGGAAATCATTGCGAATATTCCCTCTTTATCCACAGGTTTATCAGATTTCACCATGAAAGTCATCGCCTTTTTAGGTGCTATTTTCTGAAAAATTATAAGGTAGTGATTTTTATCACCCGGCACTTCCGTCAGTTTTCTCCGGTTAAATTCTATATAGTATGATTCCTTACCTTTTATGAGCAATCCCTTTTCACCCGTAATCCTGTGTTCCGTAGCCGTATTTTTTATTCCCAACAGAGAATAATTTCTATATTCCTCGTAACTAATTCCCTTTTTCAAATCTTCCAGAAAGATTTTTACATTTATATTGTCAAAATCCACTTGAGTTTTGAAGTTGTTCTCATTTATACGAGTCTTGGCTCCCTTGGGTATTTCAATTGAATATCCGTCTATTGAGTTTGTCAAAATATCTGTACCGTCATCCTTCACCGTGACATTTAAAGCACTTGCAGCACTAACATGCACTGCAATAATCAAAGATAAAAGCACGGACAACATCAAAGTTTTTAATTTCATACTTCCTCATTCTCTATGGCGATAATCTTATCCACTCTCATTTTGTGTCTTCCACCTTCGAATTCACTTTCCAAAAAACTGTCAACTATCATCTTTGCCATATCTTCGCCCACGACTCTTCCGCCCATGGCTATAATATTTGCATTGTTATGCTTTGCACTCATCATCGCCGTATAAGGTTCGGAGCACACGCAGGCTCTTATGCCTTTCACTTTGTTGGCTGCAAGGGAAATTCCCACGCCTGTTCCGCACACCAACACACCTTTATCAACTTCCCCTGATGCCACTTTTTCGCCTACTATTCTGCCAAATTCCGGATAGTCCACTCTTTCCGTGCTGTGCGTTCCGTAGTCTATACATTCATATCCCTTGTCTTGCAAATATTTTTTCAATATCTCTTTAAGTTCATATCCGGCATGATCTGCACCAAATCCTAATTTCATATTATCCTCCAATTCAGTTGACTTTATTCCTAGGTGTTCGCCCTTCTTTAAAATCGGTTAAATTGTCAAGAACAGCCTTACCCATTTCCATTCTGGCATCATAGGTCGCATTTCCCAAATGGGGCATAAGCACCACATTTTTCAATTTCAAAAGCCGTTCTGAAATCTTAGGTTCAAATTCATATACATCAAGAGCCGCTCCCTTTATTTTTCCCTCCGCCAAGGCACATATCAATGCCGCTTCATCTACAAGAGGTCCTCTCGCAGCATTAATCAGGTAAGCACTTCTGGGCATAAGTTCAAATTCTCTCTTTGAAATCATGTGCTTCAGTTCAGGAGAAAAAGCCGAATGCAAAGTTAAAAAATCAGCACTTTTTATAACATCGTCCCTTTCCATGTACTTAACTCCCAAATTTTCCATATCCTGTTTTCTATTTCTGGAGTAATAAACCACATTCATTTCAAATGCCAAAGCTCTTTTTGCAAGATTTTTGCCTATATTTCCCATACCTATTATGCCCAAGGTCTTGGATTTCAACTGTTCGCCTAAAAAGTAAGTAGGTCGCCAACCTTTGAAATTGCCTTCTCTCAAGTTTTCTCCAGCTCTCAGCATGTCCCTTGCAATCATAAGTATAAGCCCGAAAGTAAGCTCGGCTGTAGACACTGCGGAAGATGGTGCAGGTGCGTTGGTCACGGTTATGTTTTTCTTTGCCGCCGTATGAATATCTATATTGTCAAATCCTGCTCCGTAATTGGCTATTATTTTTAATTTCTCAGCAGAATTCATCACTTCTTCGTCGATTTTGTCCGAAAGTGGACATACCAAAGCATCACAATCTTTAAGTCCTTCTATTATCTCCGTCTTGGATAAAGGAAGATTGGAGTCGTGATACTTCACCTCGAAATTCTCTTTAATTCCGTTTAAAATATTAACGGGTATCTTCGATGTAACAAATACTTTCATACTTAGTCCTCCCTTTCAAATCTCGCTATAAAGCAGTCCTCATCTTTAAACTTGCGAAGTTCCTTTTTCAGCTGTGCTCTGTCGATCATCTTCGTTTTGGAAATTACAAAATCTTCTCTGTCAAAGGATTCTTCCACCAGTGATTCATCTGTTTTTTCCTTTGTTCTGACATAGTAGGAACCTTTGAATTTCCCGGCACATTTTAGCTGCGAATTATCCAATTTAAACTTCAAGTTATTTGACAACAGTGCATCAATTATATCTACGACAACAGCATTGCCCGTGGGCAGTTTTCCCGCTCCCTCTCCTATGAAGGACAGACTTGAATAGTTGTCGCCGAATATTTCCACTATATTGTTGCTTCCATCAATGAAGTAAAGAGGATCTTCAGCTCTAACCAATACCGGCTCCACAAGCAGAGCGTACTTATCTCCGTCTAAAAAGGATTCAGCTACGAGTTTTATCTTAAATCCCTTTTCCTTAAAGAATTCAATATCCAATGGCATTATAGAAGAAATTCCCTCTGACAAAATCTCGCTGTTTTCAATGTCCTTGGAAAAAGCTATGGAACTGAGTATCTTAAGCTTTCTGAGAGCGTCGATTCCCTCCACGTCTTCATAGGGATCGGCTTCGGCATATCCCAAATCTTGAGCCTCCTTTAAAACCTCGTCATAGGACAGATTTTCATTGTACATTTTAGACAATATGAAGTTGCTCGTCCCGTTTAAAATTCCTCTAATTCTGTAGATGGAATTAATCACACTTTGCGATATCAGTGGTGTCACAATTGGTATTGAACCGCCCACTGATGCCTCAAATAAAAAGTTTACTTCATTCTCATCCGCCAAATCCACGAAGTAGGACAGACTTTCACTGACTACAGCCTTATTGGATGTTACCACATGCTTCTTCGCCTTCAATGCCTCGCTTATATATCTGCGACTGTTTTCCAAATCTCCCGTCATTTCACATACTAAAGAAATTTTCTCATCCTTTAATATCTCATCGTAATCATCGGTGAAAATATCTCCTTGATCCTTGTATTTTTCCCTGTTTCTAACAAGTATTTTAGATACCTTGAGTTCATTTTTCAAAACTTTTTTAATTTCTTCGGCTCTTTTCTCTATGATTTCATATGTTCCCCTGCCGACAGTTCCAAAGCCCAATAAAGCTATTTCTATCATCTATTTTCTCCTTGTATATATTCCTTTTTTCGATTATAACATAACATGGGTTTTATGAGCACATTTCTTCCAATATTTCCCTTTAAATCGCTATTTTACAAACAATTAAATTGACAACCACTTCATTAAATGATATTATTCTAGCTAAATTAAAAGAAGAGGGTGTTAATTTTGAGCAAAATTAATCTTGCGATTTTTGGAGCTACCGGACTTGTAGGTCAAAAAATGAGAAGTATTCTGGAAGAAAGAAATATAGATATCGAAAACATTTATTTTTTCTCATCAGCAAATTCCGCCGGCAAAAATATAAGTTTTAAAGGTGAAGAATACACTGTTGAGGAATTATCTGAAGAAAATTTAAAGGGCAAAAATATTCAGTACGCTCTTTGTGCTCTTGATTCTCATCTTTCGTTGGAATTCAGTCCCATCGCCGCAAAAATGGGAATAACGGTTATCGACAACTCCTCAGGATTTAGAATGCATGAAGATAAACCGCTGGTTGTTCCCGAAATAAATGGCGCTAAGGCTCTGGGACATAAAATAATCGCCAGTCCCAACTGTTCCACTATCCAGTCGGTCGTTCCTCTATATCCAATCTATCGAGAATACGGAATTAAAAGAATAATCTACAGCACATATCAAGCTGTATCAGGATCTGGAGTAAACGGCATTGAAGACTTAAAGACAGGTATGTGGGGCGGCAAAAACAAATTCTATCCCTACCAAATAGCCGGCAACGCTCTGCCACATATAGATGATTTTCTCGAAGACGGATACTCAAAGGAAGAAATGAAAATGGTCAACGAAACCAGAAAAATCCTGGGCGACCAAGACATCAGAATTACCGCCACAGCAGTGAGAATTCCGGTATTTGAATCTCATATGGTTTCTATAGCAGTAGAAACGAAAAAACCATTTGAATTAAAAGACGTCTTTGATCTATTCGACAAAGAAGAGGGAATCATACTCTACGATGACGTAAAAAACAACATCTATCCCATGCCCCTAGTCACCACAGGCAAAGATGAAGTCTACGTCGGTAGAATAAGACGTGACCACTCCGTAGAAAACGGAATCAACTTCATCTCCGTTGCGGACAACACCAGAAAGGGTGCAGCACTTAACACAATTCAAATCTTGGAGTACCTGTTAAAACAAAACTGATACGAAAACCTCAGCCTATAACTGAGGTTTTTATAATTTATATTCATATAAAATACCTTTAATTATCAGTTCACATAAACCGAAAACTAAAGGTATTTTTAAATTACCAATATTCACTAATTATCTTTTATTAGGATACTGATTCAATCTCCCTTGCTCTGTACCTTTGAATAAATACAGCCGCAATAATCCTGTCTGTATAAGTCGTACTCCTTGGACAATTCTATGGATCTCTTATATCCATCCTCCTTTTTAAAATCGGAATAGAGATAATCAACATCATACTTTTCGGAGACTCTGCCGCCTATTTCATTCAGCACTTGTGAATTTTTGTGAGGACTGATTGACAATGTAGTGGTGAAAAAGTCAAAGTTTTTCTCCGCAGCAATCTTCGCAGTCTTGTCCAATCTAAGCTCAAAGCAAATACTGCATCTTTCTCCGCCCTCTGCATCTTTTTCATGACCCTTTACAACACTGTAATACTCCTGCGGTTCATAGTCCACTGTAAGCAACTTAATTCCACAGTTAAGCTGTCGGATTAATCTCCTTTGTTCATCCACTCTTCTTTCAAATTCCTCATGCGAATCCAAATTGGGATTATAGTACAGAACCGTAATATCAAATTGTTCGCTCAACCTCTCCAAAACCGCACTGGAACAAGGTGCGCAACAGGAATGTAACAGCAGGGATTTCTTCCCGTCAAGAGCCTTTATTATATTTTTCATTTTTAAATTGTAGTTGACTTTATTCATAATTTCACCGTTGAATAATTGTAAAAATTGTGTTATAATTTCATTCTGGTCGTCGGGATGTAGCGCAGTTTGGTAGCGCACATGCTTCGGGAGCATGGGGTCGAAGGTTCAAATCCTTTCATCCCGACCACTTTAAAAATACTATATTGTATTTTTACAAAAAATGTATTATAATTATATTCTGATGTCGGGATGTAGCGCAGCCCGGTAGCGCACATGTATGGGGTGCATGGGGTCGAAGGTTCAAATCCTTTCATCCCGACCAAGTAAAATTACTTAGATGAATTTTTCGTCTAAGTAATTTTTTTATGCAAAAATATTGAAATTTTTGAAATTTACAGAATCCCCAAACACTTTTCCCTATCTATTTCTATGAGTATAGGCATAAATCGCTATCATAAACCCTATTACACTTATTATTAAACTTGTATTTGTCATACTTTCGGGACAGCTCACAAAATAACTGTCCCCTCACCTCTCTCATTGCAACCTTTTGTATCTTTCTATATTTTCATCGGATAGAAATTCATAGGCGTTGTTTATTTCCTGAAATTTCTCCGTAGCTCCCGGCTCTTTGTTTAGGTCGGGGTGGTACATTTTAGCCATCTTTTTATATGCCAGTTTGATTTCATACTTGTCGGCAGTGTAGTTAACTCCCAAAATATTGCAAGATTTTTCGTACTGAGATTTAAAACTCATGGAACCGCCCATGTTTTGATGATATCCGCCTTGATTTTGATAGCTTCCCCCTTGTCCGCCGGTGTAGTTTCCATATCCCACATCTCTGAAAAATTCCTCAAAGCTCTCAAAATCATCAAAGGTATAGGTGTGAAATCCCCCGAAATTTTCAAATCTTCTTCTGAATTCCTCTTCTTGAGTTTTTCTTCTTTGCTCTTCCCTTTTGATTCTTTCTCTCTCCAGATTTTCTCGATATTTTCTGCCATAGTCCTCCATCTTTTCAAAGGAAGCCCTTCTTCCCAATAGATAAAAATCCGCTTTGTCAAAGAAATATTCAGTCCCTATGTAATGAATGTATTTCAAATAACTAACAGCAATTCTTCCGATAAAGGGCACCACGACAGACAATATTATCACCGTCATCAAAAATGGATTTTCCAAAACTCTGTAGAGTATAAATGAATTGAGCAGCAACAGTATAAATAGGCAGCCTCCCATGGAAAGCACCAGTCCGATTAACTCTCTAAAGGATTTGAATACGCTCACCAGAGCATCTACCACGAATATAGCCGCCCTCAATATGTAATCTATGAATATCCCTATGAGTTTATAAATATATCCCGCAATTTTATTCATCGTTTCTCCTTATATTTTTGAATATATTTCAAATCTTCTATTTCTAGATTATTTTCTCTTGCTAAAAATTCAAGATGATGTGTGAGTTCGTGCTCAAAGGTTTCTCTTATCTTTTCTTCCAATTCCTCTTTTGTCAAATATCCGTACATATCCATAAAAGAACCGTAGTAAAGTATGATGGATCTGCCTATCAAATCCCTCTTGTATGCACCCAGCACCAACAAGTCCTCATTTTTCGACTCGGGATGATAGTACACTTCCTCCTCTATTACTACTCCTCCATTTAAATGTTCAAGGAACCTCTCATCAATCTCGTCATAAATTTTTTCAACTATGCTTTGAAACTCGTCCAATCTATCTTTGTTCATTATAAAAAAAGCAGCCACTCGCTGCCCCTCCTGAAAAAATTATATCACAATACATCTATATGTAAATAATCAAAGTGCTATATTTTTTACCTTCATAAAGCTATCATCATAGATATCTTCCAAATTTAAATATATACTTCTTCTGTCCATCGTGACAAATATTTCACTCCTGTCCTTGCGATGTTTTGCTAAATTCAAATCATCTAACTCATCTATTATAAAGTCCTGTATAAAATAAATTTTTTTGTCTGCATATCTGTTCAATATAAAATCTTTCAACACATAGAAATTGGAATCCATAAAATATATATATTCATATTCCTTTAAATGGTGATCTAAAATATTTGACACAATATATTCCTTTGTATCGAAGAATTGAACTTGATTGGATAAAATCTGTGCATCAACGGAATTTATATCACCGGTTTTGCTCAAATAATCGGCAAAATACTTGTTTGTCAACACAAGAGACCTCTTATCCACCCTTTCATAAAATTTTTTCAATCCGTTTATAATACATCTGTTTGATTTATCTAAATTCACTGCAATTGCAGGATTTGTAACTATGTAATTCTCAGCTTTGAATTTATTCAGCAATTTAACAGACAGGGCAAATATGCTCCTTTTTCTCAAAGCATAAGGATAATTTTTGTTATCAATCAGCAAGACACTTTTTATATCGTGCATTTCTTCCAGTTTTTTCATAAATGAAACTGAACCCAGTCCATCATCTATTAAAAGAATATTGTAGTTCATCTTCTCCACCCACAGTTTCAGCTATATATGTGTATTCATATAAATCTCTATAGTGTTTATAAGCCGCATTCAATTTATTTTCATCATCAAAGAGCGCAAAGACTGTCGCTCCCGAGCCGCTCATAAGAGATACTCCTCCGAAATCTCTCAAACCCGCCTTTATCTCCAATAAATCAGAATGAATTTTGAACACGGAATCTTCCATTTTATTTTGCAATAGCTCCGACAGCTTAAAAAAATCCTTGGACTTCAAAGCCTTGCCTATAGCTTCAAAATCTATTCTATAATTATCAAGAATCAGATTTCCATAGACCTCTCTCGTTGATATTCCGTATCCGGGATTTACTATCAAGAGATCCTGTCCGCTAAAATCATCTATACAAGATAATTTTTCTCCTATTCCCTCGGCAAGCATCGTTCCTCCCGTCAACATATACGGGAAATCCGCCCCCAGTTTCAGAGATATATTGCAAAGCTGTTTCAAAGTAATTTGCAAATTATATATTTTATTCAGAACCTTTAAAGTCAAAGCACCATTGCCCGTACCCCCGGCAAGCCCGGCAGCTATGGGCAAATTTTTCTTGAGGTGCACTTCCACGGGCAATTCTTTGCCTGTGACTTCTTCCAACAAATTATGAGCCTTATATATTAAATTGTCCTCATTGTCCAATCCTTCAATATTTGAGAAAAACTTAAATCCCCTCTTTATCCTTATGAATTCCATCTCATCATGTAGGGAAATTTTTTGCATGACGGTTTTTATATCATGATATCCGTCAGACCTCTTGGAAATAACATCCAATGCCAAATTTATTTTTCCGTGGGACTTCACTCTCATAATTCACCTCATGGTCATTATAGCATAAAAAAACACCTTGAAAAATCAAGGTGTTTAAATCTTAAAAATAATTTAATTATAAATTAAAAACTTTTTTGACATTTGCTATAACTACTTTGCCGATGTCATCTTGTGCATCAATTGTAGAACCGCCGATATGAGGAGTGATATACACTCTATCAAGTTCAAATAACGGAGAGCTGATTTCAACATCTTGTGTATCAAGTCCGCCTGTTCCCAATTCATCTGCCAATGTATCCAAGTTTGCTCCGCCTAGTTTTCCGTTCTTGATGTATTTGTAAAGAGCTTCTTCGTCTATAACTCCTCCACGAGCCGCATTGATAAGCACTGCTCCATCTCTCATGGATTCCATTTGCGCATCTGAAATCATATTCTTAGTTTCAGGTGTAAGAGGAAGGTGAAGAGTAATTACATCAGATACTCTGATAACTTCGTCGAAATCTGTCAATTTAACATAATCATAGGGATTGTTCTTGGGATCGAAATAGGGGTCGTAAGATACAACATCCATTTGGAATACATGAGCTATTTCAGCAACTCTTCTGCCGATTGCACCATATCCGAGGATACCCATAGTCTTGTTTCTAAGTTCTCTACCAATCCATCTGTACTTGTTCCAGATTCCCTTTTCTTTAACTTCATATTGTGCTTGATAGGAGTTTCTGTATAAATCAAGCGCCTTGCAGAATACAAGCTCCGCTACCGCATTTGAGTTTTGTCCCGGCGAATTATAAACTTCTATACCCTTTTCCTTAGCATATTCAAGGTCAATGTGGTTTGTGCCTACAGAACCTACTGTTATAGCCTTTAAGTTTTTAGCGGCATCAAGTACGTTTTTGTCGATGAAAGGATCCACTCTCATGACCAATAAATCGTAGGGTTCAATGATTTCAGCCAATTTTTCAGAAGTGGGAAGCATTTCTTTATCTACTTCAAATCCCAGTTCTTTCAATTCCTTCGGGATGTTTTCAGAAACATAATCAACTATTAAAGCTTTCATTAAATATCTCTCCTTTATATTAATATCCTCTAAATTTACTAATATTATTGTATATTAACCGTATTTTATTTTCAACTGTTATTAAATATATAACAAAGTTTTATAATACGATAAAAACAGGATATTAAACACAATTATTGTATCACAATACAATATAACGGACGGGCGTGAGGACCTCCCCTACAGATAATGAATGCAATATTGAATTGTATGAGATGATACACTTTGCCACAATTAAATAACACGATAATACGAAAATCTGAAATATAAACACACAAAAGTAAGGGACGATGCCCTCACAGTCCCACATTAATCCCCAACTTACATAAAACCGGAATGTAAATACAACACAATCTGTAATATACAGGGGGCGTGGGCGATGGCTATGACCATACAAAAAAATCTACCGAGAAATCTCGGTAGATTTAATTTTTAACTTATTTAGTTTTTGTAACAGTAACTGTTACGGTTCTGTTTACAGCGTCCCATTCTATGTTCTTGCCTTCACCCTTGTTCCCATGAGTAAGTCCAAGAGCTTTTCCTACTTCTGAAATAGGAAGCATAGTTCTGCCTGATTTGATTTCAGGTTTAACGCTGAATGTGTGTTTAACACCATCTACATAGAATACATCTGAATCTATGTTTATAACAACTACTTTGTTTCCATCTGAGAATGTTGCATTTCTTGTAGCATCGTTAAATGTTACATAATATCCGAGAGATTCAGCTATGAATCTGATCGGTAGCATTGTTCTGCCGTCTTTGATATAAGCAGCTACGTCCATGTAAGTGGTAGTAGTAACTCCGTTTACAGTCTTGTTAAGAGCTCCGCTGCCTATAGTTATTTCAGTCTTATAAGTGTCGGAAGTGCTTGCTGTCTTCTTATCGGAATAGAATTTCAAATTAGAATCGTTATAGATTCTGAAGTTTGATGAAATGCTGAAATATCCCTTAGAATCAGTTGTAGCAGTTCCTACATACTTGCCGTTGTAGTATGCTCTTACTACAGTGTTCGGATTGTAGTATCCGTTTACATTGTATAGAGATACTGACAAGCTCCACGGATATACTCTATCGCCATAGGATTCATCATAAGCTGACTTATTTCCTACGAAGAAATCCAAACCACTCAAGCTTGATACTCTTCTGTTAAGAGAAATGTTGAAATATCCGCTTGAATTTGTATATCCTGATCCCAGATATGTTCCACCGCTGTATACTGATACATAGGTATTGGGGTAAGAGTTAAGGTATCCGCTTACTACGTCATTTGCATAGTTCAAATTAAGTGATGTTGGATAAACTCTTGTGTTGTAGTTCGGATAATAGTTAGGATAATTGTTCCATCCCCAATATCCGTTGTAATCGTAATGAACATTGGCGTTGTTCAAGTAGTAAGTGTCAAGTAAAGTAGTTCCACTGTATGCTTGCAGTTTATAATTCTTTAGATCATAATAGCGATATCCGCTATATTTATTGCCTTCATACCATTTGCCGTTGTACCAATATCCGTTGTCATAATATCCGTCATAGTATCCGAAAGTGTTTGTTATACTGAAATATCCCAATCCGTCAGCTACATCTGATCCAAGATAAACTCCGTCTTTGTAAAGTTTTACAGTTGAGTACTTGGGAGCATATCCTGTCACCTTGTTATGATATACATCTACATTGTAGATATTTCCTGTAACAGGAGGTGTGGGAGGTGTAGGTAGAGCAGGTTTTACAGTTACGTTAACAGTGTCTTTTTTGCTGTTATCTAATGTTGAGAAAGCTGTAATAACCGCTGTTCCTTCAGCCTTAGCAGTTACTTTGCCGAAATTGTTCACTTCTGCAATGGCAGAATCGGAAGTAAACCATATAACACCTTGGCTTACATCTGCAGGAAGTACCTTAGCAGTAAAGGTCTTAGTGTCGCCAACTCTCATTTCTTGTTTTGTTCCCGGTGTAATTTCAACAGATTCTACTACAACAGGATCAGCAGATTCAACAGTTATAGTTATCTCTGCTTTTACTTCTTTATTATCTTTAGAAACAAGAAATACTTTAGTTTTTCCTTCTTTAAGTCCCTTTATGGTGCCTTTGTTATAACTTGCCGATTCCGGATTTTCTATAGTTTCAACAATTACTGTTTGGTTAGCTCCTTCAGGTTCAACTGTTACAGTTACAGTTTTAGTTTCCCCTACCTTTAAAGTTACCGTAGGTTCAACTGTTATTGCAGTAGGTACGTCATAAACTGTAATTGTTGCTGTTGCCATTTTCCCGCCTGCTTCTGCTGTTATAGTAGCAGTTCCCGGAGCTTCAGCTTTGACTTTTCCACTTGAATCAACCGTTGCTACTTCTTGTTTGTCAGAATGCCATGATACAGTGCTAAATGTAGCATCGACAGGTTCTACTTTTGGCGTTAAAGTTTTCGTTTCTCCTTTAACCATAACCAGTTCTTTTGGCGAAAGTGTTAAGCTTTCTACTTGAATGGGAGCGCCTTTAGGTCCTGCAACTACTTCAGGACTTTTCAGCTCTACAGGTGTCGTTTCTTCAGTGTTTGCCGTTGCTTCAGGTTGAGCGGTTGCTTCAGCCGGCGCTTCTACTGCAGCAGGTTCTGTAGCTTCTGCCGCTACTTCAGCATGAGCAAAAGTCGGTAAAACTGAAAAAACCATTACAAATGCTAAAAGCAATGACATAAGTTTTTTTCTCATTATTACTCTCTCCTTTATTTACTTTTAAATTTTTTTACTATATTGAATCAATTATTAACTGTCTTAGCTACCACTCCTTCCGGTGAAATCCATTAGGTAATTGCTATACAACATAAATAATGTATGTACTTCTAGTTTACCCTAAAATCCCGTTAATTAAAAGACGTCACCAATCTAAAATGCTGTAAATTTTTGTTGATGATTAATTTGAATATGAAGCCGTAATCCCTTGAAATACAGCCTTTTCACGTAAATTAGAAAGTTATATTAATAAATATCTAAGTAATTCTTAAAAAATTTAACACAATTGTAATATTATTATTTTCGTGATTACAGATCGAGAAACTCCTTTGCTTTTTCTATGCCCGAAGTATTTTTAAGACTGACAACGTTGAATTCGTGATACTTGCTTATTTCGTCAATTTCAAAGGTGGTGAGGTGATCGGTTTCTCCTATTATCTTGTTGTACCCCACGGTTATACCCAAGTTTTTAAGTAATAGTTCTCTGATGATGTTTATATTGCTCACATTGATGCTTCTGCTGAAATTCTGCGTGTTGTATCCGCATCTGTTAAGTTCCGTCTCCAACAAATTTCTTGTGCCGGAGCCTTTTTCCCTTATGATCAGAGTTTGATTGAATATTTCTTTCAAACCGACTTTTTTATTCGCCAAAGGATTTTCCACAGAGCAGATCCCTGTGAAAAATTCTTTGGAATATTGGAAATAGTCGTAGGCATTTTTGTCGAAAACCCCCTCCACAATCAAAAAATCCTTGTTATTGTCCTTGAGTTTTTTGAATAGGTTATCTGTATTGCCTACGGACAGTTCTATGTCGGCATCGGAGCTTTCAATGTAATTTATCAAGGGTTTTAAAATGACTATATCTCCTATTGTCTTTGTGATTCCTACTCTCAGAGTGGGTTTCTTTTTGTGTTTTAAATTATGCAACAGGTTTTCATAATTAAATCTAAAGGATATTGCAAAGTTCTCCAAAATATAAGAGTCCTGTGATCTTTTAAGCCTGTTTTTTTCATATTTAAATAGTTTAATGTCCAATTCCTTTTCCAGGGACTGAATTTGTTTGGTGACGGCAGGCTGTGTCATGTGAAGTTGTTCCGCAGTGACTCTGTAGTTCATTGTCTTGCATAATGTTAAAAAAGTGAGTAATCTTTGATCCATATTTCTCCCATATCTAATAAATTTTAGTTATTGATGTATTATTATTAATAATTATATTTTATCACCAATAGATGTTAAAGTATACATACTATGTTTTTTGAAAGGAGATTTACTTGAAAAATTTTAGTTTTAAAAATTCAATTTTCCCGGGATTTATCCTGGTATTGATAATCGCAACTGTATCAAAGTTCGCAGAGTCGCTCATTCCCCAATCTCTCATAGGAGCGTCGGTAATTGCACTTTTCATAGGTATGTTCATCAATAATTTCATCGGTGAAAGAGATGAGTTTAAAAAGGGAATCGCCTTTACTTCCAAGAGGGTGCTTAAATTTGCCATTATACTTTTGGGGGCCAGCCTAAATGTGACAACTATTTTGAGTGTGGGTAAAATGTCCGTCTATGTGATGTTTTTCACTTTGCTTACTTGTTTCGGTGGAGGGTACTTCATAGGAAAGGCTCTGGGTCTTAATTGGAAGTTGTCCAATTTGATTTCTGCCGGCACGGGTATATGCGGCGGTTCTGCTGTGGCAGCAATCGCTCCCGTGATTGAAGCTGAAGATGTGGATGTCGCCTACGCCATAAGTGCAACTTTCATCTTTGATGTTTTCATGATAGTTTTGTTCCCCATTGCAGGCAAGTACATGGGCTTGTCCGATATAGCTTACGGTCTGTGGACAGGCACTGCTGTTAACGATACTTCATCTGTGTTGGCTGCAGGATATGCTTTCAGCGAAGGTGCAGGAGATTTTGCAACCATGGTAAAACTGACCAGAACTCTGGTTATAATACCCACTGTTATTATATTCGGATTTATTCACAATCATTTGAAGTTTAAAAACTCATCTGACGGACAGGATGTGAGCATAAAGATATCTGACATTTTTCCTTGGTTCATAGTTGGATTTTTGATAATGTCCGTTCTTCACAGCGTGGGAATTATATCGGTAGAACTCTCTGGTGTTTTGAAGTCCGTAAGCAAATTCTTGATGATATGTGCTCTCGGTGCAATCGGACTTAACAGTGCTCTGTCCGATATGAAAAAATCGGGAACAGCTCCCATGGTTCACGGTTTTATAATTTCGGCACTTGTGGTAATCGTGGCTTTTTTGGTTGAATATGCCATGGGATTGATTTGAAAACACTTACTAACCTTTTCTCCATTGGAAAACCTCCCGATTTTATTGCGGGAGGTTTTTTGTATGAAAATACCAATTTAATATTTGTATTCAAACTTTATGTAGGACAAGATTATATTCTGGACGATGAGAGCATCGTCCCCTACTTTGGTGTGTTAATATTTCAGATTTTTGTATTTTCGTGTTATTTATTTGAGGCAAAGTGTATCCCCTACAATTTAATTATCTGTATTGGATGTCATACACGCACGCTATATTTATTCGACATAATTCTGCACTATTAGATATCGTCCCAACATACTAAATTATGAAAAAACCCCAGCATAGCCGGGGTTAATTGTCTACTATTTAATTTTAATAAATTATTCTTCTCTTTCCTTTGCTTCGGCTATTATTTTGTCAGCGATGCTTGAAGGAACTTCTTCATATCTGACAAATTCCATTGTAAAGGTTCCACGACCTTGAGTCATAGCTCTCAAGTCTATGGAGTATTCGAACATTTCCGCTTGCGGAGCTTCGGCTATCAATATTTGAGAACCGTCTCCTTGTTGATCCATGCCCAGGATTCTTCCACGACGTTTGTTCATATCGCCCATTACATCGCCGAGATAAGCATCCGGGATTGAAACTTCCACCTTCATAATTGGTTCCAGAAGAACGGGTTTAGCTTCTTGCATTCCTTTTTTAAATGCGATAGCTGCTGCAAGTTTAAAGGAAATTTCGTTGGAGTCCACATCGTGATACGATCCGTCATATAGTACAGCTTTGAAGTTAGTCACAGGATATCCTGCCAATACGCCCTTTTCCTTGGATTCTATTATTCCCTTTTCAACTGCGGGGAAGTAGTTCTTAGGCACTGAACCTCCGAATACTTCTTCATCAAATTCAAATCCTTCTTCAATGGGTTCAAATCTCATCCATACGTCACCGTATTGACCTGCGCCGCCTGATTGTTTTTTGTGCTTTCCTTGAACTGAAGCTGTTCCTCTGATAGTTTCTCTGTAGGGTATTATAAAAGGTATTATGTTAACTTCAACTCCAAAGGTATTCTTTAATTTTTCAAGGATTACATCCAGTTGTACTTGTCCTTGTCCGCCGATGGTAAGTTGTTTAGTCTCGGCGTTTCTTTCAATTAAGAAACTGGGATCTTCTTCTCTCAATCTTCTCAATGAAGTGGACAGTTTTTCTTCATCTCCCTTGGTCTTGGGTTCAATTGCATAGAATAATACAGGAGCCGGATACTTTATATTTTTATAAACTATTTTGTTTGCCTTGTCACAAAGTGTATCTCCGGTTTCCGACTCTTGAAGTTTGGTTGTTGCTCCTATGTCACCCGCTTGAATTTCTTCAACTTCAAATTGTTTTTTACCTCTTATGACATAGAGTCCGCCAAGTTTCTCATTTGCGTCCTTTGTTGAGTTGTATAGAGCGGTGTTCTTTGTCAACTTGCCTGAAATTACTTTAAATATGGAGATTTTTCCAACAAAGGGGTCGGTAATTGTCTTGAAGATAACCGATGAGAAAGGTTCATCTGTCGATACTTTTCTCGCTTCACCATCTTCAACTCTAAAGCCTAAATGTGCTCTTTCGTCATTAGGCGCCGGCATGTAGTTGACTATAGTATTTAATAGAATATCTATTCCTATGCCCTTTTCTCCAGAACCTACAAGTAGGGGAACTGCATCACCTGACAACAGCGCCGAGGTAACTCCTCTTAAAAGATCTTCTCTGGTGAATTTTTCACCTGAAAAATATTTTTCCATTAAAACTTCGTCAGATCCTGCAACAACTTCTGCTATTTCTTCATAGATTCTTTCTGTTGCCTTCACTTGATCGTGAGTGAGTTCTGTTTCTTCGGGAGCACCGTTTACGTATTTAAATCCCTTTTGGAAAATTACGTCTGTAACTCCTACAAAATTTTCTCCTTCTCCGATTGGAACTGAGAAAGGAACTACTTTTTTGCCGAAAGTATTTTCCAAGTCTTCCATCAATCTTCTGAAATTTACATTCTCTCCATCTATTTTATTCACGAATATTATTCTAGGCATCCCGATTTTGTCGGTGTACTTCCACATTCTTTCAGTGCCTACTTCCACACCTGCTGTGGCATCGACAACCATTAATACAGCTTCAGATGCACGCAATGCTCCGTAAGCTTCTCCGATAAAGTCGAGGTATCCGGGAGTGTCGATTACATTTACTTTATAATTTCTCCATTCTACAGGAACAACACTGGTTCCTATGGACGAGCCTCTCTCAATTTCTTCTTTGGAGAAGTCGCTTAGAGTATTTTTATCTGAAACACTGCCCAGTTTTTTAGTGGCGCCTGTTTGAAATAGCATAGCTTCAGTTAAATTAGTCTTTCCACTTCCGCTATGCCCTACTAAAGCTAAGTTTCTAACCATCTCCGTACTGTAAACTTTCATTTATAAACCTCCTCTATGTTGTTGTAAATATGAAATCGTTTTATTGCTCTATTATACCATATAAGCCCTCTTTAGTATATTAATTTATTTTGTGAAAAAATTTGTTGTTTACATTCCTCAAAAAATCCAATTTTATTGTGCGTACTTATTCTTGAAAAAGTCTTCCGCAGCTTCCGGGAATAATATATAAGTCATCAAATCTTCTTCGCTTTTTAATTTATCTGCATACTTGTCCTTGTAATAATCATACAAGGAATTTAAATGATTGGCAGGTCTGTCCTCTATTACACTTAAATCTCCTATGATACTTTTCTTAAATTTTTCATCTATGGGCGCAGGACTTTTCCCGTAAAACCCTCTCAAATAATCCTTGATTTCCGTAGGCACCATCTTGTACCTTTCACCCATTATAACGTTAAAGGTTGCTTGAGAGCCTACCATTTGGCTCATGGGAGTGACAAGAGGCGGGTATCCCAAATCCTTTCTCACAACGGGAATTTCGCTCAATATTTTTTCAAAAGACTCCTCCTTATTCATGCTTTTCAATTGGGAGTATAAATTTGACAACATTCCGCCCGGAACTTGGTAAATAAGTCCTTTCGGATCCGAGGAGAGCATTTTCACGGGCAGCGTACCCAATTCTATATATTTCTCTTTTACCTTTGCGAAAAAGTCCGCCAGTTCTTCCAATTTTTCTATATTCAAAGGACTTACAAGTCCCATTTCCTTTATTACAACATGCATATCTTCCGCTGACGGTTGAGATGTGCCTCCTGCCAATGGCGATATGGCTGTGTCTATTATATCGGCTCCTGCTTCAATGGATTTTAAATAACTCATTTGTGCCATGCCTGCTGTGCAATGGGAATGAATTTCTACGGGCAAATCGGTTATTGCTTTTATTGACTTTACCAACTCATATGCTTTGTGCGGAGTCAAAATCCCCGACATATCCTTGATAGCTATTGAATCGGCATCCATATCCGCAATATCCTTGCACAGGTCTATATAGTACTGAGTACTGTGTATATCGGAAACTGTATAAGCAATAGCGATCTGTGCTTCTCCTCCGTATTTTTTCACTGCATTGACAGATGTCTCCAAATTTCTCAAATCGTTTAACGCATCAAAAACACGCACTATGTCAATACCGTTTTTGATGGATAATTGGACAAATCTCTCAACGATATCATCGGGATAATTTTTATATCCCAAGAGATTTTGACCTCTGAGCAGCATTTGTGTCTTGGTGTTCTTGAGCTTTGTTTTTATATTTCTAAGCCTTTCCCATGGGTCTTCTCCTAAAAACCTGATGCACGAATCAAAAGTAGCACCTCCCCAGCACTCCAACGCCTTGTATCCCGCTTCGTCCATTAACTCAAGACTGTCTTTGAAATCCTCCCAACGCATCCTGGTAGCAATTAAGCTTTGGTGAGCATCTCTCAATGTGGTATCTACGAATTCAATTTTTTTGTAAGACATTTTTCACCTCTAAATATTTTGTCATCTAAATAAAGGATAACATAAACATAAATATAAATTTATATCATAGTCAATAATCTTATAATCTTTTTATGCTTTACACTTTGTGGTATACTGTTTAGGTCAAGGAGGATTAGTTATGAAAAAAAAGAATTTGATTTTGGTTTCGGGATTTGCTCTTTTTTCAATGTTTTTCGGAGCAGGTAACCTGATCTTTCCGCCTACTTTGGGTTTATGGGTGGGATCTGGATTTGTCCCGGGAATTTTAGGATTTTTGCTGACAGCTGTAGGACTTGTAATGTTGGGCGTAATCGCCACTACAAAAGCCGGAGGTAATCTTGAAAACATAGCCGGCAAATTGGGAAGCAAATCCGGTTTTCTCTTCGGAACTTTGGTTTTACTTTCCATTGGACCGGGACTTGCAATCCCGAGAACCGCAGCAACTACATATGAACTTTTACAAGTTGGTTTGTTCGAAAATCTAAATCCCGTAATTTCTTCCGTGGTATTTTTTGCAATAGTTTTATTTTTTGTACTGCGCCCCACGGATATAGTGGATAACTTAGGTGCCATACTGACTCCGACACTTATATTGTTGCTATTGGTAGTAATAGTCAAGGGAGTGGTTTCCCCTCTGTCCGATGTCATAGATACGGGAATGAAGAATATATTCGCAGGAAGTTTTGAAGAAGGATATCAAACCATGGATGCCTTAGCCGCCCTTGCCTTTACCTCGGTAATAATAAGCGGATATGAAGTCAAGGGGATTACCGACAGCTCTAAAATATACACTTTGACTGTTAAGGCTGCCTTAATCGCTGCAGCCGGTCTTTGTTTTGTATATGGAGGTCTTATTTACATAGGTGCTACAACATCATCTATGGGCATTGAAAATCTTACCAGAGTGGAACTTTTAATCTACATTGCGGAAGGTCTTCTGGGCAAAATCGGAACTGTGGCAATGTGTGTAATAATGATACTTGCATGTCTGACCACAGCCATAGGTCTTACATCCACCTTCAGTGCATTTTTTGAAAGAATGACAAAGGGCAAGATAAACTATAGCACTTGGGCTATAATAGCTGCTGTTTTCAGCGGATTCTTAGCAGTAAGAGGAGTTGAAACAATAGTTAAAATCTCTGTGCCCATACTTTCAATGATGTATCCTATCTCAATAGTATTGGTAGTTTTGAATTTATTTGACGAAAAACCCTACATAAAAAGACTCACCTATGTGGGTGGAGTAATCGGTGCTCTATTGCCTACTCTGTCCACAATATTGTCCACAACGGGAATAAACCTCGGATTTTTAGATGCCTTTTACGGTCTGTTCCCCGAAACCGTGCAATCTTTCGTATGGATGATCCCCGCAATAATATTTGCAATCATCGGTACTTTATTAGAAAAAGATTAAAAATCCAAAATAGAGAGCCGAAAATTCGACTCTCTATTTTTTATATACTTTATTTTTATTTAACCTTATTCTTTCAATCAATTCCCAAATTCTATCCTCAGCTTCTCTCAATATCTTTAGAAATTCACAGTGAGATTTGTTCATAGAATTATCTAATCCCCAATCTTGCTTTCATAATCATGCGAGAAAATAGGGCATGTAACATTATGTTTCATTGTTATTAATAAATCAACTGATACTAAACACTAAATTAAAACTAACATTTAAGATGCTTGTCTAAGGTCTCTTAATATGTTTTCATTATATAGTTTGTTCAGTTCGACTTCGGTGATGTCTTTTGCCATTACATCTAGAACGATTTGACCCTTGCTAAGCATTATGATTCTGTTTGAATAGTCTATTGCATGTCTTAAATTGTGCGTGATCATAAGTGTTGTGATTTTTTCTCTATTTATCAAGTCTCTGGTTTTGTCCATTATGAGTTTTGATGTCTTTGGGTCAAGGGCTGCGGTATGTTCGTCAAGCAACAGCAGGTCGGGACTTTTGATTGTCGCCATTAGAAGCGACAGTGATTGTCTTTGTCCTCCTGACAGAAATTTAACCTGAGTGGTCAGCTTGTCTTCAAGTCCCAAGTCCAATTCTTTCAACTTCTTTACCAAAAAATCTATGTCGGTGTTTTTGATCAAGTTTTTAAAGGTAAATTTATTTCCTTTTTTAAGTGCGATGGACATATTTTCAAGAATATTTAAATTGGGTGATACTCCCATTGAGGGGTCTTGATTTACCTTTCCGATGTAGACCGCTCTTTTTTCTTCGGGAAGTTCCGTCAATTCTATGTCATTGAGATTTATGCTTCCTTCATCGTTTTTTATACTACCGCTTATCAGATTAAATAGTGTGGATTTCCCACATCCGTTAGGTCCGAGAATAGTTGTACATACATTTTCTTCGATATCTAAAGAGAATTTATCAAATACTCTTTGTTCCTCGGGTGTGCCCGGATAAAAAGTTTTACTTAAATTATTTATTGTTAACATCTTTCTCTCCTAACTCTTTTTTATAATTTTGTTTAAACTTGATGCGTTGCTTACATTGTTATATGCTATGAAAACTATTACTATAAGTGCTGTTATCAGCTTTAAGTCGTTGGGATTCAGTCCCATATGAATTGCAAGTCCGGAAATTATTCTGTAAAGTATGGCACCCATTATTGCTCTCGTGGTATATTTGAGTTTTCTGTTGTTTTTTAAAATCGTATCTCCGATTATGATGGATGCCAGTGCAGTGACTATCATTGAGGTCCCCATCTGAGCATCGGCAAATCCCTGATGCTGTGCCATCAAGGAACCGCTCAGTGCAACAAGTGCGTTGGACAGCATAAATCCGGCCAGTATATAAACTTCGGGGTTTTTGCCAAGAGATTTTACAAGGGATTCGTTATCTCCTGTAACTATGAGCAGATATCCCTGTTCCGTCTTGAAAAAATAATCCAAAATCAATTTTAATATCAAAACAATTATCACAAGTACTGCCAATCTTGGTAGAAATTCGAATTTTTTAAATATTGAGCCGAATTCAAATAGAGGAACGTTGCTCTTACCCGTAATTCTCAAATTGATTGAGTAGAGCATTGTCATGGTCAAAATACCTGCAAGAAGTGCCGCTATTTTCAACTTTTTGTACAATAGATAAGTTAAAAGTCCTGCACACATTCCACCTATGAAACTGAATATAATCGCAATAATCGGATCTGCTCCATTTACCGCCAGCGCCGCAAATATAAAGGCTCCTAATGGAAAGGTTCCTTCAACGGACAAATCTGCAACGTCTAATACCTTGTAGGTCAACACTACTCCTATGGCAAGTATGGAAAAAATAAGTCCTACCTCAAGTGATGATCCAAGTACCGAAATTAATCCCTTAAACATTTAGTCCTCCTAATCAACTATCTGTGCATCCTTGAATAAATCTGAATTTGCATCTATTCCCAATGCATCAGCTGTAGTTTTGTTCACTGTTCTCTTAGCTTGTGTTGAAAATACTACAGGTATTTCCGCAGGAGATTTGCCGTTTATTATCTCGTCGGCAATTTTGCCTGCACTCTTTCCAAGCTCTACATAATCTATCCCGTCTGAAAATAACAGTCCATTTTCAACCGGTCCCGACTCTCCTGAAAATGAAGGTATTTGCGCTTGTTTCAAACTGTCGGCTATTACGCTTGCTGCAGATGATGCAAGGTTATCCTGTATAGCAACGTAGCTGTCGATCTTCGTAACAAGTGATGTCATTGCAGCCGAAACGTCGTTGGTAGTTGTAACGCCTGCTTTTACAAGTTCAATGCCCAAGTTTGCCGTTACTTCTTCCAATTCTTTTATTTGTGCTTCGGAATTTGTTTCACCTGTTGAGTAAAGCACACCTAATTTCTTTGCGTCGGGGAATATTTCCAAAAAATTTTTCAGTTGAGTTTCAATGGAAAAATAATCTGAAACTCCCGTCACATTTCCACCGGGATTTTCATTTGTATCCACAAGTTCCGCCGATAAAGGATCCGTTACAGCATTGAATATAATAGGAATATCGCCTACGGCATTTTTAGCACCTTGTGCTGCCGGAGTGGCTATTGCGTAAATCACATCTACTGCATCACCTTCGAATTTCTTTGCCGTCGTGGGTATCAAGGAAATCTCTCCGCTTACATTTACCATATTTTCTTCAACATTGTATCCCAATGTCTTCAATTCTTCCAAAAATCCTTCTCTTGCTCTGTCCAGTGCAACGTGTTGTGTAAATTGAATTATTCCCACCTTTATATTCTTTTGGCCTTCAGGTGTTTCTTCCGCCATATTTTGAGTCGCTGTGTTGTTCGTTGCATTTCCTGCATTATTTTCCTTTTCTGCTTCTCCGGTATTTGACGAACAAGCCGTCAACACAAGTAATGCAATCAATAATACTGTTATCTTCTTTATTATCTTTTTCATTCTAATCCTCCTAATTTAAAAAGTCTCTCACTCCTTGGAAAATCCAAGGGGCGAAAGACTTAACTTACACGGTACCACCCTTATTAACTCTTCGTTAAAAAGAATACTCAATTAATTAACGCATTTTTGCGTACCTACCTACTTAATTCAATAGATATGGCCCAAAAGTGTATATTAAAAATGATATTTGCAACCTCTCAGCCTTCAGTCACTCTCTGTGAAAACTCTCATTTTCTTTTTCTTTTGCTTTGCCTTATTAAATTAATCAGTATTATAGTACAGCACCAATTTAAAGTCAAGTAGAAAAATTGAATTGTTTTTAATTATATTTATTTTATTATTTCGGCTCCTTCAAAAATCGGATTTGAAAGATCAAGTCCTAATCTTTCAGCAGTTTCTCCATTTACCAGCTTAGTGTTTACTTTGTTTTCTTCAACAGGCAGATTTTTGATTTCTTCGCCCTTTAATATTTTTATCGCCATATCCGCCGCTTGTGCTCCTTGCGCCTTGTAGTTAACTCCTTGACTCATGAGCAAACCGCCCTTGACCTGTCCCTCTTCTGCAGAAAGTGAAGGCAAGTTGTTTTGCAACAAATTTTCCGAAACTATGGGAGCTGCATTTGCAACTAAATTATCTGTAAGAGCAAATAAAGCGTCGATCTTACCCGACAAGGAAGCTATGGCTTGAGTTATGTCGTTTACATTGTTCACGCCCACCTTTTCCAAAGTCAGTCCCTTTTCATTCAAAGTTTTTTCCAACTCTTCAACTTGTACTTGAGAATTTTGCTCCGATGTGGAATATAACACTCCGAAGGTTTTTATCTCGGGATAAAGTTTTAAAAACTCATCTATTTGTCCGCTTGGATCTACATAGTCCGTAACTCCCGTCACATTTCCATCAGGTGCCGCAGCATCTTTGACTAATCCTGCTCCCACGGGATCTGTTACCGCAGAAAATACTATAGGCGTGTCAGTTATTACATTCTTCACCCCTTGTGCCGAAGGAGTTGCAATTGCATAAATCAAATCAACCTCTTCGCCCTTGAGTTTTTCTGCTAATGTTGTTATCAAACTTATATCTCCATTTGCCGACAAATCAACCAACTCTGTTTTTATTCCCTCTTCATCAAGTCTTTCCAAAAATCCGTCCTTTGCCGCATCTAAGGATACGTGATCAATGAACTTCACAACTCCGATCTTCACAGTGTCGGAGCCATTTTCACCTTCTGCTGTATTTGGAGTACTTTGCGCCTTTGCGGTGTTCTCCTCTTCTGTATTCTTCGCTGCATTGTTTCCTTGACAAGCCACTAAACTCAACATCATTACCAATAAAATCAATACTTTTTTCATTTTTTCCTCCCAAATTTTATTTGTTAGAAATTTCGGCAATCTATTTAAAAAATAAAAAAACCTCCGTCACATAGGACGAAGGATATTCGCGGTACCACCTAAATTTATAATCAAAGATTACCTCATTAGAGTCTAACAACTCATAGCCTGCGATAACGGGGGCAACCGAGAAAGCCTACTGTTATTTCAGCTCACCTGCCACAGAGTGAATATTACATACTTCCTTTTATATCGGCTTTCACCTTGCCCGACTCTCTAAAATAAAATTTCATATCTTTCTCTCTGTCTTAGCATTTAACTTTAGTATATTCTAAAGGCAATATTTTGAAATGTCAAGCATATTTTTGAAAAATTTTAATTATGTTGAAATTTAAAATTTAACAATTTATGTAAAGAGGTGTTATTTATTCAGCAATATATTGTAATACAGACCCTTTAGAGTGAATGGGAAAACCCCGCCTACGCAGAAATTTATTATAATTAAAAATTTGGTTTCAAGGAAGCCACCATGCATTAAATTCAAAATGGGGTTTATCCTGAAAGCTTTTGAAATAATATCCCGGAGTTAAACCTATTTCTCCGCCTATTTCAGCACATCTTTTAAAGAATTCTTCATCACCGTATGGGTCATCGCCGATTTTTGCAATGTCAAAGGCTCTTCTCTTCGTGTGTTTGCTGTTCTTGGTCCACGTAACTTTGTCGCCGGGTTTGCTTCTGCCCAATTCATAAAGTTTATCCTGTCTTGCCTGTGTTCTGTAGGTTTCAGTTATCTTGACTTCAAGTCCTTCCTCTGCACATCTCTGCAAAAATAAAATAGATAATTCCCTTGTTTTAGGACTTAGTTGATCCAAATCCGAAACGACGGAATATTCATCACCTATAGGGGCATATGAATCATTATCAAATACAAAAGCATATACTCCAATTTTGGGAAATACAATAAAAATCACAAAAACAGCCACACATATTTTAAATAAATTTTTTAATAATTTAATCATCAAATCACAACCTGATAATATATTATCAAAAAACTTTTAAAACTTTATTAAGATAGAGTTAAGTTAGTATAAAATAATAAAAAATTTCAATTATTATAAAAGCCTTTAATTCTCGATGTGCGTAAACTACCCCGGAATTAAAGGATTTATATGCTTAATATCTAGCTGCATTTTATTTTCTATTGTAAATACTTGCGTAATGTCTTTTGTGTTCAGATCTTTCGTGCATTTTTTTTATTTTTTCAGCGATGGCATCGTCAATTTTTTCTCCACGAATGTATGCGTTTAAATCTCTGTAGGTAAATCCCATTTCTCTTTCGTCGCTTTGATTTTCAAAAAGTCCTGCAGTAGGCGCCTTGTCTATTATCCTCTCGGGTATATTTAGTTCCCTTGCAAGGTTGTAGACTTCGTCCTTTAGAAATTCAGCAAGGGGTATTATGTCCGCTCCGCTGTCTCCGTACTTGGTGAAGTAGCCTATATAAAATTCCGATGCATTTGAACATCCGGCGACTAAGTAATTTCTGTCCTGTGCATAGTAGTATAGGGTCATCATTCTAAGTCTGGGCTTGATATTTGATCTGGCCATTAATTTGTCCGAAACAAAGGATGCTTGTAGATATTCGTCAAAGGTTTGCGACATGTCCACCCTTTCGATATTCAGTCCTATGCTTTGTGCCACAAGTCTTGCATCCTCTTCGTCCATTTTTTCGCTGTGAATGGGCATAATGATTCCAAGAGCATCTTCTCCAAAGGCTTTTTTGCACAAGGCTGCCACCACTGCGGAATCAATTCCTCCGCTAAGTCCGAATACAACTCCCCTTGCTCCTGCTTCCGCAACTTTTTCTCTAAACCAATTTACTATATTATTTATTTCTCTTTCCATTAAATAAAGCTCCTTCAATATATTATCTTCCCATCCTTGCAGGGTAAAATTTCTTCCTTTATGCTCTTTATTTTAACAGTTCCCGCCGTGATATCCATAAGTTGTGCTGATAAATTTTTATTGCCCTTTATATTATGAATTTCAATTGTTACTCTTTCTAAAAATTCTTCCTTCAAAATTTTGTAATTATTATTTATCAGGTAGTTGTTAATGGTTCCATGATGGGTGTAATCATAATTTATTGAGAGTCTTTCATATTCCACCATGTCAACGATTACGGAACTGTCAACAGCCATTTTAGCTCCCTTGGAATATGCTCTGACCAGTCCACCCGAACCCAACAGTATCCCTCCGAAGTATCTCGTCACCACCACGCATACATCGGTCAAATCTTCCTTCTTCAGTACTTCAAGTATGGGCACACCCGCAGTTCCCGAAGGTTCTCCGTCGTCGTTGTATCGTTGTATCATCTTGTCTTCTCCGATGATGTATGCGCTACAATTATGTGTGGCATCTCTGTGCATTTTTTTGATTGTGTCGATTTTTTCTAATGCATCTTCTTCACTTTGCACCTTAAATCCGTAACCTATAAATCTGGATTTCCTCTCTATAAATTCGTCACTTCCATCTTTTAAAACACTTCTATACATGATTTATCACATATTCCTTGTATCTTTCATATTCATCATCTCTTAGAACCACTCTCAACTTCGTTCCTTCTTCAACATAGTTCAAATCCTTGTATTTGTGGTTGTTTAGTATATCAGATAGCACATCTGATCTGTCGTATCCTATTAAAAGCTCCACATCATAAAATTTATCCGACAGGCTTTCCTCAATGGCATAGAGCAAAGTATCCAAATTCTCATCTTTTTTTGCAGAGATGTGAATTCTGGTTTGAGCGTACTGCGGATTAATGGGAAACTGCCTGCCTTCTACTCTATCCATCTTGTTGAATACCGTTATTATCTTCTTGTCCTTTATGCCTAACTCTTTTAATATATCCGTAGTTATCTTGTACTGTATCTCTATGTCTTCACTGGAGGCATCTATGACGTGCAGTATCAAGTCTGAGTACTTGATTTCTTCCAAAGTGGACTTAAATGCCTCTATTAATTTCGTGGGAAGTTTTGAAACAAATCCTACTGTGTCCGATATTATAAAATCCATTCCGTTGGGAAGTTTTGCCCTTCTTGAATTGGGATCAAGGGTTGCAAAAAGCATATCCTTTACAAATACTTCCTTAGATTCCCTCTCCTTTATTCTGTTGAGTATAGTTGATTTGCCGGCATTGGTATATCCTACCAGGGAAACTGTGCTTATCTTGCTTTTATTTCTATTGGCTCTCATGACATCTCTTGTCTTTTCAAGTTTTTTCAATTTCGCCTTTATGCTGTCAATTTCTCTTAAAAGTCTACGCCTGTCTGTTTCTATTATCTGTTCCCCGGGACCTCTCGTACCGATTCCGCCGCCTGTTCTCGACCAACCGTCAATACCCAACAGCCTCGGCAATTGATATTCCAACTGTGCAAGCTCTACCTGCAATTTGCCCTCGTAGGTCGATGCTCTCTGTGCAAATATATCCAGTATTAAATTGGTTCTATCAAGAACCTTTACTTTTTTGTCGAAAAAATCTCTCCCGTCATTGAAAGTTTTCTCCAAGTTTCTCACTTGAATTCCTGACAATTCATCATTGAATATGACTAAGTCAATGTCCAAATTGACAAGCATATCTTTGATCTCATTGACCTTGCCGGTGCCTATTAAGTGCTTAGGATTAAACTTTTCCAGATTTTGAGATACCACACCCCTTACCTCCGCACCTGCGGCAACCGTCAATTCTTCGAGCTCTTCGAGAGATGTGTGCATGCTGTATGGTTTTGCTCCCAAATCAGTTGCAACTATTATAGCTTTTTCTATTTCTTTATCTTTAATATTTTCCATAAGATAATTATACCATAGGTTGTATTTGAAGTTTCTTAGATATTGTATACAAAACTTTCGAAATAAATTGAATTTGCTTTGTTATAATTATGTAGGAGGTAAATATGATCTATAAAACAAAGACCTTTAAAATTAAATTTTTAAAAGTATTTTTATTCTTTACAGCCGCCTTTCTGATCCTCTCATCGTCATATTTTTATATGGCAATAAGAGATGTAAAAGATGTTAATTTCGAAGATTTAAACAGCAAGTACAAAATTTCAGCACCTCTTGAAGAAATCCCGCTTTCTTTGCAGAATTCCATAATAGCCATAGAAGATCACAGATTTTACAAACACAAAGGCATCGATCCAATTGCTATAATCGGTTCAGCAATAGATAACATAAAAGCCAAATCCATAGTCAGAGGCGGTTCCACCATAACTCAACAGCTGATTAAAAATTTATACTTAACTCCTGAAAAAAGTTTAAAACGAAAAATACAGGAAGCGTATCTTGCAATAAAACTGGAGAAAAATTTGGAAAAAGATGATATCTTAGAAATTTATTTAAATACAATTAATTTAGGCAACAATACATTTGGAGTCGCCGATGCCTCAAAAAGGTATTTCAACTTAGATGTAAGCGAGATAAATCTGCCAATGTCCGCTCTTATAGCCTCCATAACGAAATCTCCTGCTTATTATGCTCCTGTTAAATTGATAAGCTACGATGATACAAATGATAAAGGAATTGATGAATTGACAATAGACGGCAAAAAATACAAAATATTTATTAACGAAAAATCTACAGCAAGACAAAAAACCGTTTTATTCAGACTTAATCAGTTGGGGTATATAGATACGGAACAATACGATGATGCACTGAAATATCCTATTGAAAATATAATAAATGTCAATTTTTAATATTAGTTGATTTAGAAAAGAGGATTAAAATGAGTAAAAAATTAATAAAAAAATTATCCGGAAAAATTAAACTTGCAAAACTGGGCATAAACGTCGCCACCAACACAGTTCGAATAGGTAAAGTCGCCTTTGCAGCATTTAGAATAAAAAGGAGACATAAGTCGAAATGATTTTTTAAACAGAAGAATGCTGAAATAATTATTTCGGTTTAATGCTATAATATTAAAAGATAATTTGATAAACTTAATTTATCAATGTATAAAAATATAATATATTATATATGATATCATGAA
>CAYFRD010000008.1:0-16488 GCA_964345555.1 uncultured Peptoniphilus sp.
CTTGAATTGTCAAACTAAGTGCAACACAGTTGAATAATAAACTTCATAGGGTGTTCTAAACCCAAGGCATTTCCGTGGTCGTTTGTTCATTTCATCCACTTTGCTTTGTATATACTCTTCTGCAACATCATCAAGGTCAGAACTTTTAGGAAAATACTCTCTAAGTAGTCCGTTTGTATTTTCGTTTGTTCCTCGTTGCCAAGGATGATGTGGTAGCGGAAAATAAAACTTAACTTTTTCTAGTGCAATAGAAATTTCATCGTGTTTGGCGAATTCCATACCTCTATCAGGTGTAATAGAATGACAAGGTTGCCCTTTAAGACAGGAAATCATAGTGTCTTTTACAGATACAGAGTCTTTCTTCTTAGCCTTAGAACTTAGAAGAAACCGACTCTTTCTGTCGACCAGAGTAACAAGGCAAGCTCCGCCTCTCTTGCCAATAACTGTATCGGCTTCCCAGTCCCCTATACGGGTTCGGTTATTAGCTTCCTGTGGTCTATCTGAAATATTGTTGCTGATTGGAATTTTACCGCGTCTTTCAATGTAAGTCTTGGTATGACGAGACTTTCCGCGATGACGAAGTTTACGGATGGCACCACGATTACCACTCGAAGAACGCTCCTTGTCAGTATCAAATATTCCAGAGTATATAGCACGATATATTGTTGTATAACTGACATACAACTCTGCTTTTTCTAGCTTTAGTCGACCGCATATTTGTTCAGGTGACCATTTTAATTTCAGAAACTTCTCTCTAACATATTTGAATATTTCAGGATTAGAGAGCTTGAGTTTAGGTTTACAATTGCTACGACGCTCTAAATATTTAGTATAAGCTGTACTTGGTGAATAAATCCCATTACAGCAATTGCGAGCTATTTCTCTTGAAACTGTAGATTTATCACGATGAATAGTCTTGGCTATATAGGTTAATGTTTTGTTTTGTGAGTGAAGAAGAAATATCTTTTCTCTCTCAATTGGTGTAAGATGTTTGTAATGACTCATAGTTCCTCCTTGGATATTGGATGTCTTTGCAAACACCATTATACCAAGGCTATGAGTCATTATTTTATTGTTGCACTTAGAGTGTAAATTCAAGTTTACAAAATAGATTTTGCGGGTATAATGAAAAAAATATAAATATATTTGTGAGGTGAAGAATGGAAAAAATTTATGAAGAAAAGGGCTTGCAATATTACTTTATGTCAGAAGAGGATATCGACGACATCATGAAATTCACTGATGATGTTTATGATGGCTTGGAAGATAAAAGTGTTTTTATAAAGGATGAGAGAGAGGAACTGGAGAAACTCTTTGAAGATGGAGGTCAAATAATCGGGGTATTCGACGGAGAACGTCTTGTAGGGTTCAGATCTACACATATCAAAGATTACAAGGAATCTTTCATCAAGGATATAGAGTTCATCGAAGATATAGAAGAGAAGATAATACAACACGGCAGCAGCATGGTAGATAAAGATTACAGGGGCAAAGGAATTCAAAATAAAACCAGAGAGCTTATTGAAGACTACATAAAAGAAAACAACTACAAGTATTTTTACTCCACAGTCTCTCCAAAAAATCCACATTCCTTTAAAAATGTACTGAAAAATGGATTTTGCATTGTAGCATTAAAAAATGTTTATCAAACTGAAGACAATGCTGAGGGCTATCCGAGATTTATCTTCTATAAAAATAATCACAGAGATTTTGAGTTCACCGATAAATGCGTTGCTATCTCCCCGGATGATGAAGATGCAATTAAAAAATTTCTGGAGGATAAATACATAGGCGTGTCCTATGAAGATGACAAAATATTATTTAAAAAAATAAAAGATTAAAATAAGTTGATAGATAAAAATAAAGTATTAATATACTTTATTTTTTTATTGTATTTTATCAGCTGTGCAGATTTGATATTGAGATAATTCTTAAGCAAGGATATAATATACAGAGAAAATTAAAAAGGTGTAGTGATATTATGAGAGTTTCGGTAATTCTAGCTGCAGGAGAGGGCAGCAGAATGAAGTCAAAAAAACCCAAAGTTTTACATGAGATTTTAGGAATGTCCATGATTGAATATGTAATAGAGAGCGCAAAGAAATCAAATGTTGAGAAAATCAACGTTGTAGTCGGTCATGGGGAAGAGCAAATCAGAGAACATTTAAAAGATAAAGAAGTGATCTTTACAAGACAACCCATAGGAGAGAATGTTCCCTACGGGACGGGTTATGCTGTGATGCAGACCTTGGACAGTATTGCAAATGAAGACACGGTACTTATATTAAACGGAGATACCCCCCTGATAAAATCACAGACTCTTAATGAACTCATAAATTTCCATGAAGAAAATGATTATTCAGGGACCATACTCACAGCGGTTCTTGAATGTCCCTTTGGATATGGCAGGATTGTAAGAGATGAAGATGCGAGAATATATAAGATTGTAGAAGAAAAAGACGCATGCCAAAAGGAAAAACTGATAAGAGAGATAAATTCCGGCATTTTTGTGTTTAAGGGTAAGGACTTGAAAGATTCGCTCAAACTCATAGATTCAAACAACAATCAAGGCGAACTGTATATAACAGATGCAATAGAGATCCTATTTAAAAATAACAAAAAAATCGGTGGTTTCAACCTAAAGGACACAAGAGAAATCTTAGGTGTAAATTCCAGGGACAACTTGTCGATTTGCACTGATATAATGAAAAAAAGGATAAATGAAAAATATCTCATAGAAGGCGTTACAATGGTAGATGCAAATTCTGTCATCATTGAGCCGAATGTGGAAATAGGAAGCGACACTATTATATATCCCGGAGCAGTACTTCAAGGAAATAGCAAAATCGGATCCAACTGCAAGATATACGGCACAACGAGGATAGTTGATTCTGAAATAGGAAACGATGTCACCATTGACAATTGCTTAATTGAAAGCTCAAAGATCGGGTCAAATTCAAAATTGGGACCTTATGCACACATAAGACCGAATTCAAATATTGGCGAAAATACAAAGATAGGTAATTTTGTAGAAATAAAAAATTCAAATTTCGGAGACGGTTCCAAGGCATCTCATCTGGCATATGTTGGAGATACAGATGTGGGCAAGAACGTAAATATAGGCTGCGGTGTTGTATTTGTGAATTACGACGGCAAAAACAAACACAGGAGTGTAATAGGAGATCATGCCTTTATAGGTTCAAACGCAAATATCGTAGCACCTGTAAAAGTAGAAGATTACGGATATATTGCGGCAGGTTCCACGATTACGAAGAATGTTGGAGAGGGAGAACTCTCCATAGAAAGAGCAAATCAAAGAAATATTGAAGGCTGGGTCGAAAGAAAAGGTTTAAAAAAATAGGGGGATTTGATTGAGATGAATTCAAGTGTGGCAGGAATTAAAATTTTTACAGGTAACTCTAATCATGATTTAGTGAATAAAATATGTGAAAATTTAAATGTGAAGCAGGCAAAATGCAAAGTAGAGACATTTTCTGACGGAGAAATAGCAATAGACATAGCGGAAACCGTAAGAGGGTTCGATGTATATGTTGTACAATCCACATCCAATCCTGTAAACAATAATCTTATGGAATGTCTGATTTTGCTTGATGCTTTAAAAAGAGCATCTGCTTATAGGATAAATGTTGTGATTCCTTATTACGGATATGCAAGACAGGACAGAAAGACCAAGGCGAGAGAACCCATAACCTCGAAACTGGTAGCGGATCTGCTCACAGCGGCAGGAGCTCACAGAGTGGTGGCAATGGATCTTCACGCAGGTCAAATTCAAGGGTACTTCAACATACCTGTAGATCATTTAACTGCAGTTCCCTACCTTGCAAACTATTTTAAACCGATAGTAAAGGATCCGGAAAAATTCGTAGTGGTATCTCCGGACTTAGGAGGAGTTACACGCGCAAGACAATTTGCCAACGAGTTGAACCTGCCCATATCCATAATAGAAAAGAGAAGACCCAGACCCAACGTTTCGGAAGTAATGAACATAATAGGAGATATCAAGGGAAGAGATGCCATACTGGTAGACGACATAATTGACACTGCAGGTACCATTTGCCAAGCTGCGGTGGCTCTCAAAAAAGCAGGAGCAAACAATGTGTACGGATGTGCAACTCATGGTGTGCTTTCAGGACCTGCCATTGAAAGAATAGCTAATTCAGAACTTGAAAAGTTCGTAATAACTGATACCATAAATTTGAAAGATGAAAATAAAATAGAAAAAATAGACATTGTAAGCGTCGCTCCGCTTTTTGCAGATGCCATAAAGAGAATAAATTCAAACACATCTGTCAGTGCAATGTTCGATTAAGGTGATAAATTGTATATAATTGCAGGTCTGGGAAATCCCGGAGATAACTATAAGTACACAAGACACAATATGGGATTTTTGGCCATAGATAACTTAGCTGAAAAGTTAAATATCAAAGTAAATAAAATTAAATTTAAATCCTTGATTGGGGAAGGAAACTACAAGGGTGAAAAGGTGATTCTTGTAAAACCTCAGACCTATATGAACAACAGCGGAGAAGCTGTGAGGGATATAGTTAAATTTTATAAGATAGACCTTTCAAATTTAATAGTGATAGTTGATGACATAGATATAGAGTTTGCTGCACTCAAAGTGAAAAGGAGTGGTTCGGCAGGGACTCACAACGGACTTAAATCCATAATCTACCAGTTGATCGACGACAATTTCCCCAGGATAAAGGTGGGTATAGGCCAAAAGAAAGAAGGACAGGACCTTGCGAATTTTGTGTTGAGCGGATTCACCAAATCAGAGGGTTCACAAATAGAACAGACTATTGACAAAGCGGCGGACTGTGCCATCGAAATAATGGACAGGGGCGTGGAGTCCGCAATGAATAAATTTAACGGCAAATAATAAATCGGGAAGGAAATCTTTCCCGATTTATTAATGAGGTGATCCATTGAATTTTTTAACAGATTTTTTAAAAAATTACAAAGACTATAATGAACTTATAAAATCCATAGATGATAAGAGAACTCCCGTTGCCATATATGGAGCCGCTGACGGTCAGATCAGCCATATCGTTTATTCTCTGTGGGAAAGTGAAAGACAACCGGTCATGATTGTTGCAAGAGATGAATTGAAGGCGAGAAAAATCTATGAAGATTTAAAGAGTTTAAATTTATCGGAAGTGTCGCTTTACACAAGCAGAAATATTCTTTTATACGATAGATATTTTAAGAGTTTGGACAATATGAAGATAAGGCTCAAATCCCTGCACGATGTTATGAAAAACAATGCGAAGGTGGTAGTGACTACGCTAAGTGCAATCGGAGACAGGATTTCTTCCAAGGATGTTTTTTCAAAATATATTCTTAAATTCAGAGTAGGAGAGGATATTTCCCTTGAAGATGTTTCGATCAAACTTGTTGAGATGGGATATGAAAGAGCATCGCAAGTGGAGAGCTTCGGTCAGTTTGCAATAAGGGGCTATATTTTGGATGTCTATACGGCTCAAGGAGCTTACAGAATTGAACTATTCGACACTGAAATAGATTCCATAAGAAGTTTCAACATCAATACACAACGGTCAATAGAAAGTTTAAAGGAAGTAGAAGTCATACCGGCAAATGATCTCATATTGGAAGATCAAGAGCGAATCAATCTTGCCGACAGACTATCTATTGCACTTAAAAACTCAAAAACTTCAGATGATGAAAGACTACAAAGGAAGTTCAATAAGTATGTTGAGGATTTAAAATCCGAAACATGCATTCAAAACATGGACTTGGTTATTCCTTTTATGGAACAGGAGAAAATAAGCTCTATTTTGGATTATTTATGGGAGAATACGGTGGTGCTTCTGGAGGAATCAAATAATTCTCTGGAAAATTATTCTGAAAAGGAAATTGAGTTCAAGGACAATTTAACAGACCTGATAATTCAAGGCGAAGCGTTGAGGGAACATGAACACATTAAGTATCACAGAGAAGATATAGTTTCCAAATTGGAAAATAAGGCATTGTTGTTACTTAATTCTTTTACCGTGGCGACTGAGGATTTTTCTCCAAGGGCGATAATAAATTTAAAGACAAGATCATCTGTCAGGTATAAGGGTAAAATGAAACTTTTCACAGATGATTTAAAAAATTATATTTATAGAGGCTACAAGATAGTGATCATGGGCGGAGATGAAGACCGAGCAAAAAAGCTTCAATCGAATCTAAGGGAAGAAGGAATTCACTCAAAGTACTCCAATGATTTCGACGATTCTCTTAAAAGCGGAGAAACGGTAGTCACAGTGGGCGGACTTTCCGAAGGATTTGAAATAGTGGACATGAAATTTGTCCTCATAAATTACAGAGAGATCTATGGCGGGGCAAAGGATGCAAAAAAAGGC
The DNA here is from genome assembly GCA_964345555.1 of uncultured Peptoniphilus sp. GTDB lineage: Bacteria > Bacillota > Clostridia > Tissierellales > Peptoniphilaceae > Peptoniphilus_E. The sequence continues at coordinate 6,390 of CAYFRD010000008.1, forward strand.
AGAAAAAAGAGAAAGGCCTTAAACTTTGAAGATTTAAAAATAGGGGATTATGTGGTGCACGAATCCCACGGAGTAGGAAAGTATGTAGGAACAAAAAGGCTTGAAGTGCGAGGCACGATCAAGGATTATATACTAATTGAATACAGAGGAGAGGATAAACTATTCCTGCCCATTGAAAATCTGGATTCAATCTATAAGTACACTTCACAAGAAGGCAAAAAACCCAAAATAAATAAATTAAATTCGGCAGAGTGGAGTAAGACAAAGGCAAAGGCTAAAAAAAGCGTTGAAGATATGGCGGATGACTTGATTAAACTCTACGCAAAGAGAATGGAGGAGGAAGGTCATGCTTTCGAGGAAGATACACCGTGGCAAAGAGAGTTTGAAGACTCCTTTGAGTTTGAGGAAACGGAAGGTCAACTCAGATCTGTAGAAGAGATAAAGACCGATATGGAATCAAAGAAGCCCATGGACAGGCTTCTTTGTGCCGATGTTGGATACGGGAAGACCGAGGTGGCCCTAAGAGCGGCTTTCAAAGCCATAATGGACGGAAAACAGGTGGCATTTTTAGTTCCCACCACTGTCCTTGCCAAGCAGCATTACAACACGATAATTGAAAGATTCAAAGACTTCCCCGTCAAGGCATCGTTACTATCAAGATTCAGAACGGCAAAAGAACAAGCTGAGGATATAAAAGGAATTAAAAGCGGATTAATAGATATAGTAGTGGGCACACACAGGCTTCTATCCAAGGATATAAAATTCAAGGATTTGGGATTTTTAATAGTGGACGAAGAGCAGAGGTTCGGAGTCAAAGACAAAGAAAGACTGAAAATGATCAAGGAAAATGTGGACACCTTAACTCTCACCGCCACACCTATCCCAAGGACGCTCCAGATGTCCATGATAGGAATACGAGATATGTCTGTAATAGAAGAACCGCCCGAAGAGAGATTCCCGGTGCAGACCTATGTGCTTGAATACAATGACATGATGGTCAGAGATGCGATTTTAAGAGAAATAGCAAGAGGCGGTCAAGTTTACTTTGTGTACAATAGAGTTTCAAATATGGAAAATAAACTTGCAGAATTAAGGCAACTGGTGCCCGAAGCAACTTTCGGAATGGCTCACGGTCAAATGCAGACGAGAATTCTCGAAGACAGCATGATGTCCTTTATAAATCACGAGTTTGACGTTCTGCTTTGTTCAACCATCATTGAAACGGGACTCGACATGAAAAATGTAAACACCATGATAGTAGCGGATTCCAACAAGCTGGGACTTTCACAGCTTTACCAACTTAGAGGCAGAATCGGCAGATCCAGCAAAATAGCTTACGCTTATTTTACTTATGAACCCAATTTAAGCTTGACGGAAATTGCACAGAAGAGGCTTAAATCCATAAAGGAATTCACTGAATTCGGTTCCGGATACAAAATTGCACTGAAGGACTTGGAGATCAGAGGATCGGGAAGCATACTGGGTGCAAGACAGAGCGGACATATAAATTCCGTAGGCTACGACTTGTACATCAAGTATTTAAAGGATGCACTGTCAAAACTCAAGGGGGAAGAAGTAAAGGAAGAAACTGACACAACCATAGACTTGAGCATAGACTCATACATTCCTACAAAGTACATTGAAGATGATGATCTCAGAATAGAAATATACAAAAAAATTGCATCCATCACCTCGCATGATGATTATTCTGACTTGGTGGATGAATTAATAGACAGATTTTCAGACGTACCTTTTGAAGTTTCCAATTTAATGGATATAGCGCTATTGAGATATAATGCAAAATCTGTAGGAATTTCCTCCATAGTGCAAAAGGGTGATATGTATGAAATCAAGATGGACAAGATGATAGGAATTGAAGAAATAAAAAACATTCAAGGAGAATTCGAGAATATAGAAGTGATGGCGGGAGAAGAAGTGGGTTTCAAACTGTCAAAACTCACCCATCCCTTTGAAGATTTAAATAAAGTTGCTGAAATTTTAAAACTTACACAAAAAAATCACAAGTAATTGCCGAAAATAGTGTATAATATATGAATATGTGAATAATAAATTGAAAGGATGATAACTTGAATATCGAAATTTTTAATAAAAAAGTTAAAACTGTTGCGAAAAGTTTTACTTTAGCATTGGGCTTAGGAGCCTTGGTACTCTCAACAGCTTGTGGAAACAAGGGACCTGAAGGAGTAGTTGCTACAGTTAACGGAGTTGAAATTAAAGATGAAGATTTCCTTGTGGATTATTCAGCTCAAAGGAATTATGTAGTGCAAATGAGCGGTTCTGAAGATGTATTGCAAGAACCCACAATAGACAACCCTAAAATGACCATAGCTGAAGAACTGAGAAAACAAACTTTGGACAACTTAGTTCAAATGGAACTTGTTAAGCAAGATGCTGAAAAGAAAGGTATAAAAGTAAATCAAGAAGAAATAGACAAAAAGTTGGAAGAAGTTGTAAATCAATCAGGTGGACAAGAAGCTTACGAAGAACAACTCAAGAAAACCGGACTGACTCCCGCATTCTTTGAAAAATATCTGAGAAGCTCCGACATTATGGGCAAGTACTATGAAAAACTTCAAGAAGAATTAAAACCCACAGAAGAAAATCTTAAAAAATATTACGAAGACAACAAGGATAAATTCTTCTCGGCAAAGGCGTCTCATATTTTAGTAGCTGATGTAAATGAAGCTAATAAACTAAAAAAAGAACTTGATAAGGGAGCTGATTTTGCTGAAATTGCAAAGGAAAATTCCATAGATCCCGGTTCGGCTGAAAAGGGTGGAGATCTTGGAGAATTTACAAACGGAACCATGGTTAAAGAATTTGAAGACACTGTTAAGATCATGAAACCCGGTGAAATATCAGATCCCTTTAAGACCGATTACGGATACCATATAATAAAACTGGAAGAAAAATCTGAAAGAGCCTACGATGATTTAAAGAGCGAACTGGAAACCCTCTATCTTCAAGAAAAAACCCAAGAATACTTGGATAAACTTGAAAAGGATTCGGAAATAAAGAGATATTTGGATCCCAAGGATGAGTTTGAAATACCTGAAGAATACAAAATAGTTCTTCCTGAGGCGACAACAGAAGTTCCGGAAGGAACACCGGAAGAAGGAGCGGCAGAAGAAGCTCCTGCAACTGAAGAACAAACAGAAGCGCCTGAAGAAGCGGCTGTAAATGAAACAGCGGAAGAAGATGCTGCAAAAACAGAAGAAAAACAATAATTAATAAAAGACTGTGCTTAAGAGCACAGTTTTTTGTATATTGAATGCTCTCTGTTACACTTCGAATTTCCTATAGATTTAGTGAAGAAAATCCAATAAAAATATCTATAGTTACGAAATAATTGTCTGCAAATTGCAAAAATATAAAAGATTTAATAACATGACATTCTTAAATAATACATTTCCATTCTTCATTCGTAGTTTATAATATATTCTTTGAGTCGCACGAGCAACGCCTTACTACTTTGGATAATTATTATTTTTAACAAATTGGTGTTTTTAACACATCGTGATAAAATATCTATAATTCAATGAAATTTTTACGAGGTGCAATATGATAAATATTATAGGACTGGGTTCAACTGACTACAGAGACATGACATTAAGAGCAGTGGAGATGATAAAAAACGGGAATGAGAATTATTTAAGAACTAAAGAGCATGCAGCACTTGAGTATTTTAAAAAGGAAAATATTCCCTATGAAAGCTTTGATTATCTGTACGAAAGCGAAGATAATTTTGACGAAGTATATGAAAAAATAGTGCTTTTGTTGTTGGAGAAAAACAAAGAGAAAGACGTAAACTACATAGTGCTCGGCAATCCCTTAATAGCAGAAAAGACGGTGATGATGCTCCTTGACAGAACAGAAGATGTAAATATAGTCATGGGCATAAGCTTTATTGAACCTCTTTTAAAGGCTGTGAAAATCGATCCGTCTAAAAATTTAAAACTGCTTGACGGTGATGATTTCAGTCCCTTTGACATAGATATAAGTTCTCACATGATAATAACACAGATATACAATCATAGAATTGCTGTGGATTTAAAGCTTGCCTTGGGAGAAATTTATGGTGACGATTATGAGATTTTCCTTGTTACAAATGCCGGAATTGAAGACGAGAGAGTTCATAAGATGCCGATTTATGAACTGGACAGAACAGATGATATAAATCACCAAAGTGCTCTGTTTATTCCCAAAAAGGAAAAAGCCGTAACCTTAGGAAAAATAATGGAAAAGATTGAGGAACAAGAGCTTACCGGCGGAGAATTTTATGAAGGTATTTTGGAAGAATTGGCAGAAAAAGCCGTTGAACTTTTGCAAAGAGCAAGGGGGTTAAACTATGAAGGATATTATTACTACGGTGAAATTTTGGAATATATATATAAAAAAATAGGTAAAAACCGACAATTTGAGTAATTTACTATGGAAATTCATTTTATGATAATGTATAATCTATATAGTTTCAAGAATCAATGGAAGCATATACAAAATATTTAAGTTTAAGTAGAATAAAAATCGTAGGACTTATATTTGATTTAAGCTTTAATTTAGGCATTTATTAGTGTGAACTTACAGAACTTAAATATATAATTAAGCAAAAAAATTATTATTTTAAATTTTTGAGGAGGATTTTATGAACAAGTCAGAATTAGTTGCAAGTATAGCAGAAAAAAGTAATTTAACAAAAAAAGATGCGGAATTAGCTCTTAACGGATTTTTATCTTCAGTTGAAGAAGCTCTTATGAAGGGTGAAAAAGTCCAACTTGTTGGATTCGGAACTTTTGAAGTTAGAGAAAGAAAAGCAAGAGAAGGCAGAAATCCCAGAAATCCTGAAGAAGTTATTAAAATACCTGCTTCTAAAGCACCTGTATTCAGAGCCGGAAAAGCTTTAAAAGAATCTGTAAATTCAAAGAAAAAGAAAAAATAATTGACTTAACATGAGGGAAGCTGAGCTTCCCTTTTTTGGAGTATTTTATGAGAATAGATAAATTTTTAAAAGTTTCCAGAATAATCATCCGAAGACCTATAGCGAAAAAGGCTTGCGACGGCGGCAGGGTTAAGATAAACGGCAAAGTCGCAAAAGCCGGAGATGATGTAAAAGTGGGCGATATACTTGAAATATCCTTTGGAAGCGGGACCAACAAGTATGAAATATTGGACATTAAAGAACAGACAGCAAAAAATGATGCGACTAGCCTGTATAAAATAATCGACTGAAAATTAAATATACCTTGAAAAATCAACCTTTAAATGTAATAATTAAATTGGAGGTTGTCGACATGAAAAAAAACAAGCCCTTTCCTTTAATTTTTGCAATTTTAATTTTGTTTTCCGTGACATACGGAGCATTTAATATCAGTAATAACATTTCACTTAGAAATGAAAAATTATCGGAAATTTCTAAAAAACAAGAAAAAATAAATGAATTAAAAAAAGATATATCCGAGCTTGAATCGGAAATATCCAACTCCGACTCTGTTGAATTCATAGAAAAGGTGGCAAGAGAAGATCTTGGCATGGTTAAACCCAGAGAAGTAGTGTATGTCGATAAAGATAAGGAAAAGGACGACTTGAGATAACTTCTAGAATTTTTAGGGAGGATAATTTAATGGCATTAACTATAGGCCAAATTGTTGATGGAGTTGTGTCCAATGTGATGAAGTTCGGAGCTTTTATCGATTTGGGAGAAGGTAAGAGCGGACTTGTACATATATCGGAAATATCTGACAAATATGTTCAAAATGTTTCAGATGTTTTAGAAAAGGGACAAAGTGTAAAAGTTAAGATAATTTCTCTTGACGATCATGGAAAAATTGCGTTGTCTATCAAGCAAGCACAGCCGAAGGAAGAAACTAAAAAAACAAGGGAAGTAAAGGAAGTAAGGTTTGAAAAAGAGCAGAAGGATATGACTTTCGAAGATAAGCTTTCCAAGTTTCTGAAAGATTCCAATGAAAAACTCGAACAGGCAAGATCACGAGAGAATTCAAAAATGTCAAAGGGTAGATCGAGAAAATAAATATATAAAGGGTCATCGGTGATGACCTTATTTTTTATTGTAAATGATTTATTTGAGGTTCTGTGCTTAGGAGAATGTGAACTGAGGTATTTTATGACAAATACTGTTAATCTGATAAATGAAAAATTTTTAAAAAATATGAGAGAATATGAAATGATAGAAAAGGGAGATAAAATTGTAGCCGCTGTATCGGGAGGTGCGGATTCGATTTTTATGCTCTACAATCTATATCTTTATAAAGACAGGGAAGATTTCTCCATAAGGGTCGCTCATGTGAATCACGGAGTCAGAGAAAGTGCAAAAAGAGATGAGGAGTTTGTAAAACAACTGTGTGAAAAGCTCGATCTGGAATTCAATGTAATCCATGTAAATATGCATGAATATGCCATAGAACACAGGATGACCGATGAAGAAGCCGGGCGATATCTGAGATATTCCTTTTTTAGAAAATTAAAGGGGAAAAACGGTAAAGTATTTCTTGCTCACAATGCCAACGATCAGGCGGAAACGGTGCTACAAAGAATAATAAGAGGAACCGGAATCGACGGGTTGACAGCCATGGACTATGTGAATAATGATTTATACAGACCGATTTTAAATGTGAGAAGATCTGAAATTATGGATTATCTCCAGGAAAATAATATAAAATACGTTGAAGATGAAACCAACAGCATGGATATTTACGGTAGGAATAAGGTAAGATTAAAGGTAATACCCTATATCGAAGACAATTTCAACAGCGGTTTTGTTGATTCTCTTTTGAGGTTGTCGGAACTGTCCAGGAAAAATATGAGTTATGTAAAGAGCAATGTAGAAAATTATTTAAAGGAGCATTACAAGGACAACATACTGGACATCAAAGCTTTGAAAAATCAGGATTCTTACTACATAAGCGAAGTCATAAGAGCTTTTTTGAAAGAGGAATTGGGCAGTATTCACGGAATATTTATGGATAACATAGATGAGATTGTAGAGAACATAGTCACATCCACCAAGTTCAAGATTACTTTAAAAAAAGACGCCAACTTGATCTTGTCTTATGACAATTTATACATAGAAGAACAGCACTCAACTACAGAGATGAAACCTGAAATTTTGATTGAAGGGACAAAGGATACCGCCTATGGTAGATTCGTAATAAAACGCAATTCATCATATAAGGTGTCGAAGAATTGCATATCCATAGATGGCGACAAACTCAAGGGAAATTTGCTTGTGAGATACAGGAAAGAGGGAGATAGATTTATTCCCATAGGCATGACAAATCAAAAGAAACTAAAGGATTTCTTTATAGATGAAAAAATCCCCAGGAACATCAGAGATAAAACTCCCATATTATGCGATAATGAAGAGATAATATGGGTTGCCCCCTATAGAATGAGCGAAAATTACAAAGTTGATAAAAACACGAAAAATATAATAAATATATGTATGGAGGTAACAAGTGGAAAAAATTGAAGTTATAAGCGATATTAAAGAAGTGCTTTACACAGAGGAAGATTTGAATAGCAAATGCTCAGAACTGGCAGAGAGAATTTCTGCGGATTATGATGGAGAAATAGTAGTAGTGGGAATATTAAAGGGTGCAATACCATTTATGATAGATCTTGTCCGAAAGATAAAAAACCCTGTGATAATTGATTTTATGGACGTAAAAAGTTATGACGGCACTACTACTACGGGAGAAGTCAGGATATTGAAGGATTTAAGCATAAAGGTGGAAGGAAAAGATGTCTTGATAGTTGAAGACATTATCGACACCGGGCTTACTCTGTCATATTTGCTAGAAGTGCTCAAAAGCAGAGGAGCAAAAAGCTTAAACGTGTGCTCTCTTCTAACAAAGCCGGCACGTAGAAAAAAGGATATAAAAGTGAAGTATGTAGGATTTGAAATTGAAGATAATTTCGTAATAGGATACGGAATGGATTACAATGAACACTATAGAAATTTGCCCTACATAGGGATACTGGATGAGCAAATATACAAATAAAAAACATAAAACAGCTCGTCTATGCTATAATCTATAAGAGGAGTGATGTTTATTGAATAAGAGAATCAGCGGAGCAAGTCTATATCTCTCCCTCATAGTTCTTGTCATATTGGGCATAAGATTTTTGAGCCCGCCGGCAGAAACTATACCGGAGGTAGATGTTACCGAATTTATAAATTATATCAATGAAGATAATATTACTGAAATCACATATGATGAAAGAGAAATAATATTTGAAACTAAGGACGAAAAAACATATTTCACGGTAATTCCACAAGAAGCCAGAATTTATATTTACGATAAATATATATCTCCGGCAATGGAAGACAACAATATAACTGTGAAGAGTTTACCCGATCGAGAAACGCCGATTTACATGGAGTGGATACCTACAATACTCATGTTGGTAATATTTGTGGGATTTTGGTACTATATCATGAATCAATCTCAAGGCGGCGGTTCAAAGATGAGTTCTTTTGGCAAGAGCAAGGCCAGAGTTGTAAAACAGGATGAAAAAAATCTGGTGAGTTTTGCAGATGTTGCAGGTCTTATGGAAGAAAAAGAAGAGTTGACGGAAATAGTCGATTTTTTGAAAAATCCTAAGAAATTTGTAAACATGGGAGCAAGAATACCAAAAGGGGTATTGCTCGTAGGACCTCCCGGAACAGGAAAGACCTATCTTTCAAAGGCTGTTGCAGGAGAAGCCAAAGTTCCATTTTTTATAATGTCTGGTTCCGACTTTGTTGAAATGTTTGTTGGAGTAGGAGCATCAAGAGTCAGAGACTTATTTGAAACAGCCAAGAAAAATGCACCCTGCATCATATTCATAGATGAAATCGACGCTGTAGGAAGAAAGCGTGGAGCAGGACTGGGTGGAGGACATGATGAAAGAGAACAAACTCTCAACCAACTTTTAGTTGAAATGGACGGCTTCGGTAACAACGAAGGTGTAATAGTCATGGCAGCTACAAACAGAGCCGATATTCTGGATCCGGCATTATTAAGACCCGGTCGTTTTGACAGGACTGTATTTGTAGGTAAACCTGATGTAAGAGGCAGAGAGGAAATACTAAAGGTTCATTCAAAAAATAAAAAGCTGGGCGATGACATTGATTTCAAAGTAGTAGCGAAGAGAACCCCGGGATTTACACCGGCGGATTTGGAAAATTTGATGAATGAAGCGGCACTTCTTGCAGCCAGAAGAAACAGCGATAAAATTGAAATGGAAGATATAGAAGAAGCATCTATTAAAGTACAAGCCGGTCCCGCTAAAAAATCCAAGGTTGTCACGGAGAAAGAAAGAAAACTCACAGCAGTGCACGAAGCAGGGCATGCAGTAGTATCTAAAAATCTTCCGGGAACAGATCCTGTTCACATGATAACTATAATTCCCAGAGGAATGGCAGGAGGATTCACAGCATATATTCCGGAAGATGATGTAAACTTCATGACCAAGGGTCAAATGCAAAATGAACTTGTATCCCTGTTGGGAGGCAGAATTGCAGAATCATTAGTTCTTGACGACATATCCACAGGAGCTCACAATGACATAGAAAGGGCGACTGCCATAGCAAGAGCCATGGTGACGGAATATGGAATGAGCGAAAAAATCGGAACAATAAATTATGGTGGAAGCGAAGAAGTATTCATAGGCAGAGATTTAGGAAGATCAAAGAACTATTCTGAACAGACAGCTGCAGAAATAGACGAAGAAATTTCCAAGCTTTTAAAAGAAGCCTATGAAAAAGCCAAGAAAATACTCAGCGAAAACATGGATAAACTCATAGCCGTTTCAGATGCCTTACTTGAAAAAGAAACCATAGGCAGAGAAGAATTTGAAAGAATATATAATGGAGAATTAAAATATGATTCAAATTCCCCGGAAGACAGAATAGATGGAAAAGACCTTTCAGAAGAAGCAAAGGACATAATGGAGTCCGGAGAATCAGCTGAAAACAATTAAAAATTCATTAAACAAACAAAAAGATACACTTGAGGGTGTATCTTTTTGTATGTAGAAAATCTTGAAATTAGAATATTTATTTAAAAGCTGTATAAATCAG
>CAYFRD010000008.1:16588-42068 GCA_964345555.1 uncultured Peptoniphilus sp.
ATAAATCAGGTATAATTAAATAAGAACAATATGAAAACTCTATTATTAATTTAGAATATTTATTCTCAATTAATAATAGAAACAAAATTGAGGAGGTTATTTTGTTTAATGCAATTATAGGGATATTGATTCCCTTTATAGGCACATCCCTCGGAGCAGCCCTGGTATTCTTTTTAAAGGATGCACTAAGCGACAATGTAGAAAAGGCGCTTAACGGTTTTGCTTCTGGAGTGATGGTAGCCGCATCATTTTTCAGCTTGATAATTCCGGCACTTGAAGAATCTGCGTATCTCGGAAAACTTGCCTTTGTACCTGCAGTTGTGGGTTTTTGGATCGGGGTTTTATTTCTTCTTGTCCTTGACCACTTGATACCGCACTTTCACGAGCAAAGCCACGAGCAAGAGGGAATAAAAACCAATTTGAGCAGATCCACAATGATCACACTTGCGGTGACTCTTCATAATATCCCTGAGGGAATGGCAATAGGCATAATATATGCAGGATATCTTTCTGGAGAAACATCTATATCTCTAATGAGCGCACTGGCGCTCTCGATTGGAATCGCCCTTCAGAACTTCCCTGAAGGAGCCATAGTATCATTGCCCATAAAAGCCCAGGGAACAAGTAAGGTAAAATCCTTTTGGTACGGAGTGCTGTCCGGTGTGGTAGAGCCCATAGGAGCAGTGATCACAGTGCTGCTTGCAGAAATGATACTTCCATCTCTGCCTTATCTATTAGCTATGGCTGCAGGAGCGATGATATACGTAGTAGTAGAAGAACTAATTCCCGAAATATCTCACGACGGACATACAAGTATAGGAATACTGACCTTCAGTTTGGGATTTTCAATGATGATGGTGTTAGATATAGTTTTAGGTTAATTTAAATAGAACAATATAAAAAAAGGCGGGAAACCGTCTTTTTTATGTTAGAAAACCCTTAAGTCAAACGAAGATTAAGTGATAAAATTTTTAAGCTGTTTGGTTTTGAGTATTGTCTTTTAAGTCTATCTCAAATTGACCGATGAGTATTGATGATACAAAGGTTGTAAGCAGTGAGAAGAATATTCTGCCTATGGGAATATAGGTCAAAGACAAAGCTAAAATCACAACGTCTGAAAATAAATATGCTTTAGAGATATTTATCTTGAATTTGTGCGACAGCATAAGTGCAAGTGCATCATCTCCGCCTGCTGCTCCTCCTTCGGTGACGACTAATCCGCAGCCAATACCTATGCCTATTCCGCCTACAATCGCCGCAATTATGGGGAAATCATAGAGGGTTGGAATAAAAGCGCCCAATGATAAAAATATTTTGTAGAAAAGTGCAAAGGATACGGACGCAATGGCTGTTTTCTTTAAAAAATTCTTTCCGAAGAGAGAGATGCCTGCCGCAAAACACATAAAATCCAAGACGGGACTTATGTATGAGGGATCCAGATTGAACATTTTATATAAGAATAAAGTTAGTCCTAAAATTCCTCCTTCGGTGATATCTGCCTGCATATGTATGTTTACGACTGTAAATGCCATAATCATACATCCGGCGACAATTCGATAGAAACTGTTTTTTGAAATGGTTAGATTGCTAAAGATCTTTTCAAGCATTAATTACACCCCAATTTTAAATTAGGGCTGAGAACCAAAAAAAGATTGCTTTTCGGTTATCAGTCCCTTTGATTTGCAATCTTATGATGGTGTTGATGCTTTTATTGTTTATTGATTTTTTCTTGTAAAAACTCTGAGCTTCTCCATGTCTTTTTAGCCTCTTAGAAATTCCACATCAGGTATTTTTACAGGCTCTTTATCGATCATATAGGCATCAGATAAAAACTACCGTTCGGTAACCACCGTAATAAACTTACTTGCAAAGTATAACATTATTTTTGGGAAAAGTCAAAGGAAAACAGATTAAAACAGGGATATAGTAAAATTTTACGGGAAATTATCATATTTTTTACTCAGCAAAGATAAGATGTGGTACTATATATGTAGTTATTAAAACTAAATATATAGAAAGGTATGTGCTATGTCTGAAAAAAATAAAAAAGTTATATATGAAATTCTCAACTCCACTAGTCACGGTATAGGTGTGATTTTGGGCATAATTTTTTTGATTATGATGATATTTAAATTCGACGGAAGGATTTCAAATTATTTATTTGCGGGTTTTATAATTTATGGTTTGTGTTTTATATTGATGTTTTTGTCCAGTACTTTGTATCATGCGATACAAGTTCCCAAGGCAAAGAAAATATTGAGAGTTTTCGATCATTCCAGTATATTTTTATTTATTGCGGGATCCTACACTCCAATTGTGATTTCTATTTTAGAGGGCAGGACGAGGGTGTTGTTTTTAACTGTTATATGGGCTTCGGCACTTTTAGGTACGCTTTTTAAACTAATTACTTATAATAAGTATGACAAGTACATAAAGATATCGGTTTTTTTGTATATAGTTATGGGGTGGATGGCGATATTTTTAATCAAGCCCATAATTTTCAATACGGGCGTGGCTTTTATGGCTTTTATCTTAATTGGAGGAATATTATACACTGCGGGAACTTATTTTTATAAGAGGAAGATACCGTTGTATAATCATTTTGTGTGGCATATATTTGTCTTGGCGGCTGCAGTGGTACAGTACATAGGAATATCCAATTTTTTGATTTGAATGAGCAAGTTTAATTATCGCTTGAATTGGCGGTTTTGTTATATTTATCGAATCTCGGTTAAAGGTCCGAGATTTTTTATGTGTAAAAGATTTTATCTTCAATAAAATTGAATGTATCAGTCATTAATGATAAAATATGTATTTAGGATAAGGAAGGATGTGTAAGATGGGATTATTTGATAAAATTTTCGGATCTTATAGCGATAGAGAAATAAAAAAAATTACACCACTTGTAGAGCAGGTACTTGCTCTTGATGAAAAAATGCAAACTTTAAGCGATGAAGAATTAAAGGCTAAGACACAGGAATTTAAAAATAGATATCAGGCGGGAGAATCCTTGGATGATTTGCTTCCGGAAGCTTTTGCCGTAGTTAGAGAAGCTTCTTGGAGAGTGCTTGGAATGAAGCACTTTAAAGTTCAAATTATAGGCGGCATTATTCTGCATCAAGGTAGAATTGCCGAAATGAAAACCGGAGAAGGAAAAACTCTTGTTGCGACTTTGCCGGCTTATTTAAATGCAATTAGCGGAGAAGGCGTCCATGTTGTAACGGTTAACGACTACTTGGCAGAGCGTGATAAGGACTGGATGGGAAAGGTATACGAGTTTTTGGGATTGACTGTCGGCTGCATAATTCACGATATGAAGCCCGATGAGAGAAAGGTAGCTTACAGCAGCGATATAACCTACGGGACTAACAACGAATTCGGTTTTGACTACTTGCGTGATAACATGGTTATCTACAAGAAAGAAATGGTGCAAAGACCGCTCAACTATTGTATAGTTGACGAGGTTGACTCCATTTTAATAGATGAGGCGAGAACTCCTTTGATAATTTCGGGACAGGGAGATGAGTCCACGGATTTATATGTCAGAGCCAAAAGTTTTGTCGATACACTAAGTTTCAGAATAAAGACGGAGGATGAATCCAATCTTGAAAGATTCAATAGGGAATTTGAAAAGGAAACTGTAGATTTCATAGTTAATGAAAAACAAAAATCTTCAGTCCTGACGGACTTGGGAATTGAAAAAGCTGAAAGATATTTCAATATAGAAAATCTTTCTGACATTGGGAATATGGAACTTGCCCACCATATCAACCAGGCTCTAAAGGCAAAGGGCAACATGAAAAGGGATATAGATTACGTTGTAAACGACGGCGAGATAATAATCGTAGATGAATTCACAGGCAGACTTATGTACGGAAGAAGATATTCCGAAGGACTTCACCAAGCCATAGAAGCCAAAGAAGGTCTGGAAGTCAAAGCTGAATCCAAGACACTCGCTACAATTACATTCCAAAATTATTTCAGAATGTATAAAAAACTCGCCGGTATGACGGGTACCGCTATGACAGAAGAAGAGGAATTCAGAGATATATACAACATAGACGTCGTCGAGATCCCCACCAACAAACCTGTAGTAAGGCAAGACAATAATGACTCTATTTATAAAAACGAAGCGGCGAAATTCAACGCTGTCATCGAAGATATTAAAAATTCTCATGAAAAGGGGCAACCGGTTCTTGTAGGTACAATTTCCATTGAAAAATCAGAAGAACTTTCAAAACTATTGAAGAAGACAGGTATCAGGCACAACGTGCTAAACGCAAAGAAACACGCTCAAGAATCGGAAATAGTAGCACAAGCGGGCAGGTTCGGAGCTGTGACAATAGCTACAAACATGGCAGGTCGTGGTACGGACATTGTATTGGGAGGAAATCCCGGTTACATGGCAACTGCAGAACTTAAAAAATCGGGTCTTAGCGAAGAAGTTTTGAGTCAAATTGACTCATATAATGAAACTGACGATCCGGAAGTCATTGATGCAAGAAAGAGATATCAAGAACTTGTAGATAAATTTAAAATTGAAACGGATAAGGAATCTAAAGAGGTTATCGAAGCGGGAGGACTGCATATAATAGGTACCGAAAGACATGAATCCAGAAGAATTGACAACCAATTGAGAGGTCGTTCAGGTAGACAGGGCGACCCCGGTTCCACAAGATTTTACATTTCAGGCGATGACGATCTAATAAGACTTTTTGCAGGAGACAGGTTCAAGGAAACCATGGAGAGAATAGACACACCCGACAACGAACCTATAGAAGCAGGTATACTGACCAAATTAATTGAATCTGCACAAAGAAAAGTTGAAGGAAACAACTTCTCCATACGTAAGCACGTATTACAATACGACGATGTAATGAATAAACAAAGAGAAGTTATTTACAGAGAAAGAAGAAGAGTTCTTGAAGGGGAAGACCTAAAGGAAGACATACTTGCTATGGCTGAAGATGTAATCGATAAAAATGTCGAATTTTACAACAAGGTCGATCATGAAGGCAATAAATTCATAGATTACGAGGGTCTTAAAACTGCGGTTCAAAACATCTTTGACATAGATTCGGGTTTCATAGATGAATCTTTAACTTCGCCGGAAGAGATAGAGACCGCTATAAAAGAAAGAGCTCTTGAAAGATATGCTGTAAAGGAAGAAGAGTTTGGAAGCGAAAAGTTCAGAGAGGTAGAACGAATAGTTCTTCTTCAAGTGGTGGATCAAAAATGGATGGATCATATCGATGCAATGGATCAATTGAGAAAGGGAATAGGACTTAGAGCTGTAGGTCAGACTGATCCTGTTAGAGCCTATGCTCAAGAAGGCTTCGATATGTTTGAAGAAATGAATGAATACATCAAAGAAGACACGGTCAAGATGCTGTTCCACGTAGTAAATCCTGAAAAAATGCAAAGAATAAGAGTTGCAAAAGAAATTGAAACGGTAAATCCGGACGATGGAAAGAAAAAACCCTTTGTAAGAAAAACTAAAAAAATCGGAAGAAATGATCCCTGTCCATGTGGCAGCGGTAAAAAATACAAAAATTGTTGCGGAAGAAAAGCATAATCAAATATACAAAAAGTCTTGTAAGGTTTAAATTTTACAGGACTTTTTTATTTGGGTACGATGAGTTAAAAGTTATCTAAAAAATAAAAAGAACATATACCGAGCGAACGAATTATAGCAAAATCAAACAACCAAGAGAATACGTTATCAAAATAAAGCGACAAATATCATTGGAAAAAATTTATATTAATTTAATAATAAATTAAGCGTAATTACCTAATTTATTAGGTTGTGGAAAGAGTATAGAAATTTATAAATATTTAAAAATGTAAAAGGGAGTTGTAATCGTTATCATATAATGTAACGCTTATATTGCATAAAATATATACAAGAGGTGAAAGATGAAAAAGCAAAAAGACAAAAATGATGTAGGCGGTTTTTTGAAAGGTGTGGAGAGGATAGGAAATGCTCTACCGCATCCGGCAATAATATTTGTAATAATGATAATTATCTTGCTGATCGCAGCGGATTTGATTTCCAGAACCGGAATGACTATTGATTATTATGACGCAAAAAAAGCCGAACAAGTTCAAGTAGGTGCAGTATCACTATTTAATGCTGAAGGTATCAGATACATACTTAATTCTGCCGTATCCAATTTCACAGGTTTTGCTCCTTTGGGAACAGTGCTTGTGGCAATGCTTGGAGTAGGAGTCGCTGAAGCGGCAGGACTTTTTGATTCTGCTCTCACAAAATTATTGACAGGAGCTCCCAAGACTCTTTTGACAGCAACTGTAGTATTCGCAGGTATTATGAGTAACATTGCATCTGATGCAGGTTATGTAGTGGTAATTCCCTTAGGTGCGATGATTTTTGCCGGTGCAAAAAGACATCCCATTGCAGGACTTGCCGCAGCTTTTGCAGGAGTATCAGGTGGTTTCAGTGCAAACTTATTAATCGGTACTACGGATCCGCTCTTGACAGGTATAACCAATGAAGCGTTAACTGCTACAAATATTCCCATGCAATTGGATCCAACTTGCAACTGGTATTTCTTAGCAGCTTCTACATTTTTGCTTACATTGGTAGGTAGTCTTGTTACCGAAAAAATTGTAGAACCGAACCTTGGACCTTATACAGGTGAATATAAACATGAAGATAAAGCCTTGGGTGATGTGGAAAACAGAGCTCTTAGAAATGCTCTTATCTCCTTGCTTGTTTATGTGGCGATTATGGCATTTTTGATGTTCCCCAAAAATGCAATTTTAAGGGAACCGGACCCTACAATGAATGATGCATTGACGCTTAAATATTTCTTGGGGCACGGTCTGATCCCGGCAATAATGCTGCTATTTATGATTCCCGGAATTGCTTATGGTAAAACCGTCGGAACCATTAAAAGTTCAAAGGATGTAATTTCAGCTATGACAGCTTCTATGAAAGGTATGGCGGGATACTTGGTGTTGGCATTCTTTGCAGCTCAATTTGTTAAGCTTTTCGCAGAGACAAATGTTGGTGTTATAATTTCTTACAAGGGTGCAGAATTTTTGAAGAGCATAGGGCTTAAAGGTATTCCTCTGGTTGTGCTATTTATATTTTTGAGTGCCTTTATAAATCTGTTTATGGGTTCAGCTTCTGCAAAATGGGCGATAATAGCACCGATATTTATTCCCATGATGGTTCAGATGGACACCCATCCGGCACTTACACAAGTTGCATACAGGGTAGGAGATTCAAGTACAAATATAATTACGCCGCTTATGACTTATTTTGCGATGATAGTTGTATTTACGCAAAAATATGAAAAAGATTCCGGACTCGGCACTTTGATTTCCACAATGCTTCCATATTCCTTGGCATTCCTCGCATCTTGGTCTGTAATGATCATAATATGGATGTTGCTTGGATTCCCCGTAGGACCGGGAGCTCCATTGTATATTTGAGGTTAGTATGCAAAGAGTTATTGAAAGATTTTTACGATATATACAAATTGACAGTCCAACTTATGATGAATACGAGTTTAAAGAAGTTTTAAAAAAAGATTTGTCGGATCTGGGTTTAGAAGTGTATGAAGACGACGCAGGCGAAAAGGTAGGTTCCAATTCCGGAAATTTGATTGCAAAATTAAAGGGAAACACCGATAAAACTATATTGTTTTCCTCTCATATGGACACAGTATCTCCAGGTAGAGGTATTAAACCTATAATAAAAGATGGAGTAATAAGATCCCAATCAGATACGATACTGGCATCTGATGACAAGGCCGGAATTGCTGCCATAGTTGAGATGATCGTGAGATTGAAAGAAGAAGGCGTGAAACATCATAATTTACAATTTACCTTTACAATTTCCGAAGAAAAGGGACTTATGGGTTCAAAGCATTTAGATTATTCCATGATAGATCCTGATTTTGCAATAGTATTGGATTCAGGTGGTCCGGTTGGCACAGTAATAGTGCAAGGTCCGGCACAAAATAAGATAAATGTAGTGTTTAAGGGTAAAACCTCTCATGCGGGCGTTGCTCCTGAGGATGGCATAAGCGCAATAAAAATTGCAGCAGAAGCAATTTCAAAAATGAAACTATTGAGGGTAGATGAAGAAACAACTGCCAATATCGGTTATATCGGAGGTGGAGGAGCGACTAATGTAGTTACGGACAGGGTTGAAATTAAAGCCGAAGCGAGATCATTGAGTGATGAAAAACTTAAAGTACAGACAGATCACTTGGTACAGTGCGTGAGAGAAGCTCAGGCGAAATACGGGTTAGAAGCCGAAATAGAAGTGATTGAAGCTTATAAAGCATTTAAATTAAATGCAGACTCAGAAGTTATTCAAGTTGTGAAAAAAGCCTGCGACAAATTGGGATTTGAATTCAATCCAAAGACCTCCGGCGGTGGAAGCGATACGAGCAATTACAATTTAAACGGTATCCCGGCGGTGAATTTAGGCGTCGGCATGAGTGCGGTTCATTCTGTGGATGAATATATAAAAATTCAGGACATAATAGATGCATCGGAACTTATATTTGAAATAGCCAAGGTTGAATAATAGGATTGCTTCTATTTTCCAAGAAAAAGCAACAGATATCTACCAATATGCGATTATAAAAAGTTAAAAACCAACTAAAGATAAAATTAAAATCTTTGTAGGTTTTTTATTGTAAAAACAAAGTTTACAGTATCGGAATTATGTATATAATCGTGAGAGAATGAGGCTGTTAATTTACAAAAATCTCACATAATGAAAAACAAATTTTTACAATTAAGGCATAGAATTTTTGTTTTTGAAATAAATTCATAATAGTAAAAAAATCACAACTAATAAAAACAAAATCAATAGAGTATAACATAATAAATAAAAATAACATAAAATATATTGGGTTTATAAGAAATAAAACATTATTTTTGATTTGAAAAAAGGCTTTTATTAGGGCTTTTATATAAATTTAAAGGTTGATTGTTACATAATTATTAAAATTAAGCTTCTATAAATTATTGCAAGATAGTAAAGAATATGATAAAATTTATAAAGATCGTAATATAGGAGGAATACTATGATTAAGAAATTTAAAAGTCTTACCGCATTGTTGGCATTATTGGCTTTAGTGCTAACTGCATGCGGAGGCGGAGGCAATAATTCTGCTGCTAATAACGGCGGATCGGAAGAGTCAACAGGAACAGCTGGAGCAGAAGGGGATATTCTTTATACTGCAAACAGATCCGAACCAGGTACATTAGACCCGGCTTTGGCTCAAGGTACACACGAATCTTGGATTTTAAACCATTTATTTACAGGTTTATTAGCTTATGATGAAAGTGGAGAAATAGTTCCCGGGATGGCAGATCTACCTGTCGTTTCTGAAGACGGACTAAATTATACATTCACAATTAGAGACGGAATGAAATGGTCCAATGGAGATCCTGTAACTGCAAATGATTTTGAATTTTCTTGGAAGAGAGTTCTTGATCCTCAAACAGCATCTGTATATGCATATCAATTGTACTATCTTGCAGGAGGCAAGGAGTTTAATGCAGTTGAAAAACCGGGCGTATATTACGTAAAGGACGATGACGGAAATGACACAGAAGAAGTAGACCACGAAGTTACTTATACCGATGCCGACACTCAAGGCTTGGATATATCAGGCAAATCGGAAGAAGAAGTAGCGCAAATGGTTTATGAAAAATGGCTTGCTGAAGCAAGAGATAAAGTTGGAGTAAAGGCGGTTGACGAAAAAACTCTTGAAGTAACACTTGCGAACCCGACTCCTTATTTTACAGATTTAACAGCATTCTATACACTGTACCCTGTAAATGAAAAAATAGTTTCTGAAAATCCCGACTGGGCTAAGAATGCGGAAACACACGTTTCAAACGGTGCATTTAACCTAAAAACATGGGAACATGACAGCTTAATTGAAATAGTTAAAAACGACAACTGGTTCAATGCTGACAAGGTTAAGCTTGCGGGAATTACTTGGGATATCCTGGAAGATTCCAATACAGCTTATCAAAACTACGACGGTGGAAAATACTGGATGGAAGTAGAACCTCCACAAGAAGTAGTTGCTCAAAAATTCTCAAATGAAGATCCTGAACTTATTATAGGAAAACAAGTGGGAACTTACTACTATAACCTAAATAATATTCAAACAGAATCAGGGGATAATCCTTTCACAAATGTAAATATCAGAAAAGCACTATCAATGTCTATTGACAGAGAAGGTCTTGTAACAAATATCACAAAGGGCGGACAAATTCCTGCAAAAGGTATGGTTCCTTATGGATTAATGGACGACACGGGAGCGGACTTCAGAGAAACAAACGGAGTTTTAATCGAATATAATCCCGAAGAAGCAAAGAAATTACTTGATAAAGGACTTGAAGAAACAGGCTTAACTCTTGATGCTCTTAACGGTAAAGTACTTCTTTACAATACAGATGAAGCTCACAAGAAGAATGCTCAAGCGGTTCAACAAATGTGGAAAGAAGCGCTGGGAATCGAAATTCAACTGGAAAATGTCGACTTCAACGTAAAACTTGCTCGTGAAAAGGCGCATGACTTCGACATAAGCCGTGGAGGATGGGTAGGAGACTATTCAGATCCTATGACAATGCTTGACTTGTTTGTAACAGGCGGATCATTTAACGACTCGGGATATACTAATCCAAAATATGATGAATTGATTAATACTGCCATAGAAAGTCCGGACCAAAAGGTTCGTATGGATGCTATGAAGGAAGCGGAAAAAATACTAATGGAAGATATGCCTATTATTCCTGTATATTTCTACACACAACCATATTTCGTAAAACAAAATGTTAAGGGAATCTACAAACCAATACTTCAATATCCGGTATTAACATATGCTGAGATTGTAGAATAAACTTAAAGTATAAAGAAGCCCCATTTTAAGGGGTTTCTTTACTTTAATGATAGAAAGGAAAAATTATGTTAAAGTTTATAGCTAAAAGACTGGGTATGTCAGTACTTACAATATTCTTTATAATAACATTGACTTTCTTTTTGATGCATGCAGTGCCGGGTAATCCTTTACAACAGGAGGGAAAAATCCCTGAAACTGTCTATCAAAACTTGAGAGCAAAATACGGATTGGACAAATCAACATCTGAACAATATGTTATTTATTTAAAAAATATAATAAAACTTGACTTCGGAGAAAGTATGAAGTCAA
The DNA here is from genome assembly GCA_964345555.1 of uncultured Peptoniphilus sp. GTDB lineage: Bacteria > Bacillota > Clostridia > Tissierellales > Peptoniphilaceae > Peptoniphilus_E. The sequence continues at coordinate 27,799 of CAYFRD010000008.1, forward strand.
AAACAGAAACAGTAAATCAAATGATCGCAAGAGGTTTTCCTGTATCGGTAAGACTGGGCATACAAGCGCTTTTATATGCAATAATAATAGGTGTAACCTTAGGCTCATTAGCTGCAATATATCAAAACAAAGCGCCTGATTACCTGGCTCAGATTTTTGCCTTAATAGGGATTTCAGTACCGTCCTTTATAATGGGTACCTTGTTGATTCAATTTATTGCAAAGAACACATCAATTCCCATAAGCGGTTGGGGAACATGGCAACACACAATACTTCCCTCGATAGCTCTTTGTATGATGCCCACTGCTCAAATCGCAAGGCTTATGCGTTCTTCAATGCTTGAAGTACTGAATCAGGACTATATAAAAACAGCTACCAGCAAAGGTATTTCAAAGATGGCCGTTATAATGAAGCACGCAATAAGAAACTCCATACTTCCCGTCATTTCATCTTTGGGAACAATATCTACAGACCTTTTAGTAGGTTCCTTTGTAGTTGAAAAGATATTCGGAATTCCCGGACTGGGAAGATTTTTCATAAAGAGCATCACTGACAGAGATTATACGCTGATAATGGGCACAACGGTATTTTACGGACTTGTGCTTGTAATTATGCTATTGATAGTTGATGTGGCTTATGTATTTATAGATCCGAGAATAAAATTGTCAGGAGGAGAAAGCTAATGGATAAAAACTATACTGATTTCAAACCCACTCCTGATATGTTCGCTCCCGTCGTGAGGAGTGAAATGAACGACGAAAAAATTAAACGACCCACGATTAATTACTGGGAAGATGTATGGAGAAGATTAAAGAAAAATAAACTTGCAATGGCAGGACTGTTCATTATAATATTCATGGTCATCTTCGCTATAATCGGGCCTATGATAAGCGGATATGCTTATGACAAAATGGATATGTTGGGAACAAACCAAAGACCTTCTTCAGAGCATTGGTTTGGAACTGATTCTCTGGGCAGGGATCTGTTCACAAGAGTTACTTATGGTGCCAGATACTCACTTTTAATAGGGTTCTTGGCAGCATTTATCAACATTACACTGGGCGTGTTATATGGCGGAATAGCCGGAATGAATAAGGGAAAGATAGATACTGTGATGATGCGTATTGCTGAAATCATCTATGCAATTCCTTACTTGCTCATAGTAATTTTGCTTTCTGTAGTTTTATCTGAAAAGGGATCAGGAACATCCCTTGGTGTAATAATACTTGCCCTTACGCTTTCAGGTTGGATACCCACAGCAATACTTGTAAGAGGTCAAGTCCTCTCCCTGCAAAATTCAGAATACGTAATGGCTGCAAAATCCATGGGTTCAACCAGCAGTTGGGCTTTATTCAAACATATAATTCCCAATACACTGGGTCCTATACTTGTAAACTTGACCTTAATCATTCCAAGGGCCATATTTTCGGAAGCTACACTTTCTTTCGTGTCCTTGGGATTGCAAGATCCGCTACCTTCCTTGGGCAACTTGTCCAGCAGCGGAATAGAAGTATTGGCAATAGGAATGGGATATCAAATATTGATGCCGGCTCTTATGATATCTTTGATAATGTTCGGTTTCAACGTACTTGGAGACGGACTTAGAGATGCCCTTGACCCAAGGCTTAGAAAGTGAGGCGAATGATGGACAACATTTTAGAGGTAAGAGATTTAAAAGTTTCTTTTAAAACATTTTTTGGCGAAGTTGAAGCAGTAAGAGGAATATCTTTCGACGTACCACGTTCACAAACCGTGGCAATCGTAGGTGAATCAGGCTGCGGAAAAAGTGTAACTGCCAACTCAATAATGAAGCTCCTTCCCGATCCTCCAGCTTTTTATAAGGGCGGTTCAATACTTTTTGAAGGAGAAGACATTGTAAAAAAGACAGACAAGGAAATGAGAGAAATCAGAGGAAAGAGTATATCCATGGTATTTCAAGATCCCATGACATCTCTCAATCCGACGATGAAAGTCGGAGACCAAATCATAGAAGGCTTGATGAAACACGAAAACATATCCAAGGAAGAGGCTAAGAAAAAAGCCATAAACATCCTCAAGATGGTAAGTGTACCCAAGGCTGAAACGAGAATAAACCAATATCCTCATGAATTTTCGGGTGGTATGCGTCAACGTGTAATGATAGCCATAGCCATGATAATGAACCCGAAACTCATGATCGCAGATGAACCCACAACAGCTCTTGACGTGACAGTTCAAGCTCAAATTCTCGATCTTATGAAGAAACTTCAAAAGGAATTCGGAATGAGCATAATATTGATCACTCACGACTTGGGAGTAGTCGCCGACATGAGCAACAGAGTCGAAGTAATGTATGCGGGACAAATATTGGAAGAAGGGTCGACAGATGATATATTCTGCAACACCAAGCACCCATATACCACCAAGTTGCTGGCATCACTTCCAAGGCTCGACATGGATAGAAACGACAAGCTTCAAGCAATACACGGAACACCTCCGGACCTTTATATTCCTCCAAAGGGATGTCCCTTCTACGACAGATGTGACAAAGCCATGAGGGTATGCAAGGACAATATGCCTCCTGTAACCGAACATGGAGAAGGGCACTATTGCAAATGCTGGTTGTATCATGACATGTATCCGAAGGAGGTATAAATGTGCAAGAACCTTTAGTAAGTGCTAAAAACATCAAAAAATATTTTAAAGTAAAAGAAGGTACGGTCAAGGCTGTAGACGGAATAAGCTTTGACATATATCCCGGAGAAACCTTCGGCCTTGTAGGTGAATCCGGCTGCGGAAAGTCCACCACAGGCAGAACTATAACCAGACTTTTGGAACCCACCGCAGGGGAGATGTTTTTTGAAGGCGAAGATATATTTAAACTTCCCAAGGCTGAATTAAGAAAGAGAAGAAGAGATTTTCAATTTATATTTCAAGACCCCTACGCATCATTAGATCCACGTATGACTATTGAAGAAATAGTAGCGGAACCCTTGGAAATATACAAAGTATATGACAATGCAAAGGACAGAAAACAAAGAGTTCTTGAACTTTTAAGCTTGGTAGGACTATCTGAAGAACATGCCTCCAGATTCCCTCATGAATTTTCAGGCGGACAAAGACAACGTGTGGGAGTTGCAAGAGCTTTGGCATTAAAACCTAAGTTCATAGTATGTGACGAACCAATATCTGCCCTTGACGTGTCCATTCAAGCACAGGTAATAAATATTTTGATAGAGTTGCAAAAGAAAATGGATTTGACCTATTTATTTATTGCACATGATCTTTCTATGGTAAAATACATTTCAGACAGAGTAGGAGTAATGTACCTGGGCAATATGATGGAAGTTGCAACATCGGACGAACTTTATTCAAATCCGCTTCACCCTTACACCATAGCGCTTTTATCGGCAATACCCATCGCCGATCCCAAAGTTCAAAGGGAAAAACACAGAATAATTCTCCAAGGTGAAGTCCCAAGTCCCATAGATCCTCCTGATGAATGTCCCTTTGTGGACAGATGCTCAAAGGCACAGGAGATCTGCAGAAAATCAAAACCCGAATTCAGAGAAGTGCGTGACAAGCATTTTGTAGCTTGTCATTTAGTTGAATGATAAAAGAAGCTAAGTTGATTAATTTTGACTTAGCTTTTTTGTTGTTAGGGTATAAATAAAAAGAGTATATTTGTTTGCAGATGAATTATTTAAATACTTACAAAAATAGAATCAGACATATAAAGTCGAAAGGGGGAAATGATAATAAATTTAATTAAAAATTTCATTAAAATTATAAAATCTATAGATAAATTTATATAAAAGAGGTATAATATATGTATAAATAGCATTGATTTAGTACACATTGAAAACTTGCATATATTAAATACACTTTTATTTTTAAATGTAATGAGTGAGGACAATGTTTAATTATTGAGGAGGTAAGATATGTTATTCAAAACAAACAAAGAGCACGAAGAGCTCCGTAAAGCCGTGAGGGAATTTGCTGAAGCTGAAATCAAACCCATAGCTTTTCAATTGGATCAAGAAGACAGATTCCCTGATGAAATTGTAAAGAAAATGGGAGAAAACGGATGGATGGGTATTCCCTATTCCACTAAGTATGGCGGAGCAGGAAAGGATGTAATTTCCTATGCGATTGCAGTAGAAGAGTTGTCTAGAGTCGATGGCGGAGTGGGAGTTATACTTTCAGCTCATACATCCTTAGGCGCTTATCCCATAGAAGCTTTCGGAACAGAAGCTCAAAAGGAAAAATACTTAAAACCCCTTGCAAGCGGTAAGGCCATAGGTGCTTTCGGACTTACAGAACCTGAAGCCGGAAGTGATGCAGGCGGTACACAAACTACAGCGGTATTAGACGGAGATTACTACATTTTAAACGGTGGTAAAATATTCATAACAAATGCTCCTAAGGCAAGCTCCTATGTAGTATTTGCAGTTACAACGCCGGGTATAGGAACCAAAGGAATTTCCGCATTCATAGTTGAAAAAGGATACGAAGGATTTACTTTTAGTGATCCCTACGACAAAATGGGTATCAGATCATCCTCAACTGCAGAACTTAATTTTAACAATGTAAAAGTTCCTAAGGAAAATTTGCTTGGACAAGAAGGACAAGGTTTTAGAATTGCAATGCAAACTCTTGACGGAGGACGTATAGGTATAGCCGCTCAAGCGTTGGGTATTGCACAAGGAGCATACGAAGCCGCTCTTAAATACGCTAAGGAAAGGGTTCAATTCGGCAAACCTATAGCTCAACAACAAATAATATCCTTTAAATTAGCTGACATGGCTACAAAATTAAGAGCTGCAAGATTTTTAATATATTCAGCAGCTGAAATGAAACAAAATCACGAAAATTACGGCATGGAATCTGCAATGGCAAAACAATACGCATCAGATGTCGCTCTTGAAATAGTAAATGACGCTCTTCAAATTCACGGAGGAAACGGATTTATCAAAGGTATAGACGTTGAAAGATTCTATAGAGATGCCAAGATTACAACTATATATGAAGGAACAAACGAAATTCAAAGAGTAGTTATAGCATCACATATAATAGGGAAAGCTCCAAAGAAGAAAGGCAAGGCTCAAGCTGCCGTAAAAAAGGACGGACCTATTACAGGAGTTAGAAAAAGACACATCATCAAAGCCGACACCGCTAAAGATGCTGTTAAAGAACTTGTGGAACATCTTAAAAAAGATGGCTATGATTTTTCAGTGGGAATCCCGATAGATACTCCAATAGCCGATGCTGAAAGAGTTGTATCTGTAGGAAAGGGTATAGGTTCAGAAAAATTCATGAAAGATGCTGAAAAACTCGCTCAAGCTGCGGGAGCCGCATTGGGAAGTTCAAGACCTGTAGCTGAAAACATGAAGCTTCTTCCCCTTGAAAGATATGTAGGGATGTCAGGACAAAAATTCAAAGGCAACCTATACATCGCCCTGGGAATATCCGGAGCATCTCAGCACTTAAAGGGGATTAAAGATGCATCTACAATAGTTGCAATAAACAAAAACCCCGGAGCTCCAATATTTAAGAATGCTGACTATGGCATAGTTGGAGACATTCACGAAATAATGCCGCTTTTGACAGAAGCACTTGGAACCGGAGAAAAGAAACCTGCACCTCCGATGAAAAAAGTAAGAAGATCCAAACCGAGAAAATTAGCACCCACTTACGGAGTATATGTATGTCCGGGCTGCGGATATGAATACGATCCGAATTACGGAGATCCTGAGGGAGAAATAGATGCAGGCACAACATTTGAAAAATTGCCTGACGACTGGACTTGTCCAGAATGTTTGGAAGAAAAACAAAATTTTGTAAAAGCAGATTTCCCTGCTGATAGAAAATAAGGAGGCAGACTATGTATACAGTTAGAAAAGTAACTCAAGACCTCTACTGGGTTGGTGCAAATGACCACAGACTTAATTTATTTGAAAATATATTTCCGATTCCTAGAGGAGTATCATATAATTCATACCTGTTGTTAGATGAAAAAACAGCACTCTTCGACTGTGTTGATTGGGGTTCAGCTAACCAATTGGTGAGAAACGTAGAAGACGTATTGCAAGGTAGAAAACTGGACTACTTGGTAATTCATCACATGGAACCTGACCATGGCGGTTCAATTGAAGAAATTTGCATGAGATATCCCGAAGTAAAAATTATTTCAAGTGAACAAGGCTTTGAAATAATGAGACAACTGGGCTTTTCAAAGGTAGATGAACACGAACAAATAATAGTAAAAGAAGGCGACACTTTCAGTTTCGGTAAGCACACCAACGCCTTTGTTGAAGCACCCATGGTTCACTGGCCTGAAGTGCTTATGAGCTTTGATGTGACAGACGGAGTATTATTTGCAGCAGATGCTTTCGGAAGCTTCGGAGCATTAGACGGAAAACTTTTCAATGACGAAGTTAACTTCGACAGAGATTGGCTTGACGACGCTAGAAGATACTATACCAACATAGTTGGGAAATATGGTCCCTTCGTGCAAGATGTCCTTAAAAAAGCAGGTACACTTGACATCAAGTATATCTGTCCGCTACACGGACCCGTTTGGAGAAATAACTTCGGATACTTTATAGACAAGTATGACAAGTGGTCAAGATATGAACCGGAGGAAACAGGAGTTATGATCGCTTACGCATCCATGTACGGGAATACGGAACATGCTGCTCAAGCTTTAGCATCCAACCTCTGTGACAAAGGCATGACAAATGTGGTGGTTCACGATGTTTCCAACACACATCTATCAGAGTTGATATCCGATTCTTTCAAATATTCACACATAGTGCTTGCATCTGTGACATACAACTTGGACATATATCCTGTAATGAAGAACTTCATCATGGATATGGCTGCACTTAACTTGCAAAACAGAACAATAGCAATAATCGAAAATGGTTCATGGGCTTGTACAGTTGGTGACAAAATTGAAGAATTTGTCGATGAACAACTTAAACTTTGCGATGTGCTAAACGATAGAGTAACTGTAAACTCAGCACTTAACAGCGCAAACAAGAGCGACATGGATTCATTAACCGATGCAATATTGGATTCCATGAAAAAGAATGAAGAATTAAAGCAAAAGGCACAAAGCAAATAAAATAATAATTAAAGAAAACTCCAAGATGCATAACTGCAGACTTGGAGTTTTTATATGCTTTTGATAATATTCTGCGGATTTCAACTTTATTACAGTAAGGGAAATGAACAAAAGAAACATAGTTTTAAGATGTAGTCTATTAAAAGTAAATTGAATATAGTATACTGTTATCAAATTCTTGGATAATATGTACATTTTAGGAGGTACGAATGAATTTGTTTAAGAAAGTAGAAGAGAAATTAAAAAAGCTGGATATAACTTATCAACTTGTAGAACATGAACCGGCTTTGACAACTGAGCAAGCAGATAAATTCATAGAGGGTATAGAAGGTGTGAGAACTAAAACCATGTTTCTCACAAATAGAAAAAAGAGAAATTTCTACTTGATGATAATGGATGATGCCAAGAGATTGGATATGGATAAATTCAAGGATATTGTCGAAGAAAAACAAATTAAAATGGCATCTGAGGACAGCTTATATGAAAAAATGATGTTGCCTCCAGGAGTAGTATCTCCCTTCGGATTACTTAACAATGTTGATAAAGATATTAAAGTATATTTTGACAGGGAAATTGTCAATGAAGACAGAATGAGCTTTCATCCCAACACCAATGAAAAAACTATTTTTGTAAAGACACCCGACTTGTTCAGATTTATAGAGAGCATAGGATATTCAGTAAATATAGTTGATATATAAATACATCAAATTAAACAATAATTCAACAAACAGCAAATCAAATAGGTTTGCTGTTTTGTAGTTAAAAAAGTAGATACAGATGCACTTTTACTTTATTCTTGATTTTCTCTTTACTGAATTATAGAATTAATATAAAGAAACGTCTTTAGGAAAAATTAAAAGAATTATTTGCCTATATTTTTATTTGTCAATTGATAAGAGAATTTCAAAGGGGGGATTTTGTGAGCCTATTGGATTTATTCAGTCTGCAGGGAACACTTTTTGCCATAATGCTCGTTGGTGCATTGTCGAAAAAAATAGATTTAATTGACGATAATGGAAAGCGAACTCTCATAGATTTGTGTATAAATGTGGTAATTCCGTGCAATATTTTCAAATCCTTCTTAATTGAGTTCAATTGGAATATTTTTCGTGCCAGTGCATTGATATTGGTATTGTCCATTATAATACAGGCAATATGCCTTAATCTAAACAGGTTTTTATTTAACGGATATCCTGAAGAGAGAAGAAAAGTTATGAAGTATTGCACTATAGTGCCCAACAGTTTTTTCGGAAATCCCATTGCAGAGGGCATATACGGACAGATAGGAGTGCTTTATGCATCAATTTTTTTAATTCCCATGAGGATAGTAATATATTCTGTGGGAGTTGCATACTTTGTATCAGACAGCAAGATGAACAAAAGGATGATTTTAAAAAACGTGCTGACACATCCCTGCCTGGTTTCCATATATTTGGGAGTGTTCTTCATGTTGAGTCAAATTCAATTGTCTACTGTAATTTTAAATACCGTACGATATATATCAAATTGCAATACTGCTTTGAGTATGCTCATAGTAGGCACGATTTTAGCAGATATTCAACTGTCTACGGTATTAGATAAGGATACGGCGGCATTCAGTCTGTTTCGACTGATATTATTGCCTGCTGCGTCATTTGCAATCGCTTTGGTATTGGGACTAAGGGATGTATCCTTGGGGACAGGTGTACTTATGACGGCGATGCCAACAGGAGCTACAGCAGCAATGTTTGCTGAAAAATACAACAGTGATTTTATTTTTGCCACCAGGTGCATAATCATGACAACACTGGCGTCTATGGTCACACTGCCCATATGGAGCTACTTAGTAGGATAAAAATATTTAAACGGACTAAATTATCTAAAGAATTATCAGTCCGCTTAAAAATAATATTATTATTCCTGCAATTAAATTACCTGACGCTATGACGATCAAAGACGATATTTTATCGAGATTCACCACATTTGCAATGAGAGATGCTGACCAAACGCCCGTACCGGGTAAGGGAATCGCCACAAATAAAAAAAGTCCGAATTTTTTGTATTTAATTAGATTTTCGTATTTTAAATGGGATTTTTGAATAAGTTTATTGATAGTGCTTTTTAAAAATCTCCTGCTTTTTAAAAATATGAATATATTTCTTATAAAGAATATTATAAAGGGCATTGGAATCAATGAACCCAAGTATGAATAAATAAATGATTCAGGCACTTCCATGCCGAGGGAAAGTCCCACTGGAAGTGCCAGCTTTAATTCAACAAAGGGCATCATTGCAATTATAAGTACCACCAGTTCTCTGCTTAAGTACCTACTTAATTCAGTTGTAATAAAATTCATCAGATCACCTTTGAAAAATTAAAAATTTTTTGAATACTCTCAAGCAGAATATATTATCTTGAGAGTGTTTAAATTGTAAAACAACAAGGATTCCCAAGGTACTCATCAAACCAATATAAGGTAGGATTCTTTTATTGTCCTAATAAATGCTAATATTACAGGAAATTATAAAATTCATTCTATATACATATTAGGTGCTACGAAGTAAGTGCTTTGAAATCCGCCTATTACTGATTGTTTTCCTATCCTGACATATAGGCCGGTGAATTCTTCTTTAAAGATATAAAGCCCAATGACCGCTCCGTAATTTGCCAGTTCGGCATTTCCATTTCCGTCAAATTCTACAAAGGAAAGAGGCTTGGAATTATAGAATTTTTGGTAGATATATTCTTTATTCAAGGCTTCATCTACTATTTTGTTCCATTCTTCTTGGTTATATTTTTGTCCGGGAGCAACACCTGTGGACATATAGCCGTCAATGGGCTTGATTATATATTCGTCTTTGTTGTTTTTGATCTTATCGGCGACTTCTTGATCCAACATAGCAGTGAAAGGTATGTGATTCTTAATAAATTCCACTTCTTCGGGATTTAATATTTCAAAGGTTTTCTCGTCGTGAAGAACTTTAAAGGTTTTTTTCTCGTGCATTATATGAGTTCTGAAAGAGCCGAGCATCATAAAGGCATCATCTAAATAGGCTTTGATGAAATCAGTCAGTTCTTCGTAATGCTTCATGAATTCCATGGCTACAAATCTCCTATATACCAAGTCGATTTTGTAGCCTTTGCACATCAAGTTGCCATCTTCGTAGGTCAAATCTCTTATATCACATATTTCGCAGTTGTATCCTGCAGCATTATAATAATCTTTGAATATTTTAAAATCCGCTTTAGTTGCCAGCTCAAGAAAATCCACAATTGCGATATTGGGTTTTCTGTTGTGTTTGGATTCATAAATTGAAGTTGATTTTTCAACCCAGGGAGTGAAGAGGTCAATTGTTCTCGTATTGTGCTTTTTGTTAAATTCCTGCATCGCCTTGGAGTCAATAAGGTTTTCTCCAATAATTTTGTCTTCGTTCATAGCTGCAGTACCGTCGGTATTGAATTCCAAAAACATAAATTCTTCTTCGCTGTCATAGAACATGTCGTATCTGCACAGGGGAACGGGAATATCATAACTGGGGTCGTGAAGTATCAATTCCTCCAGTTTTTTAGAAAATCCGAAGAGTTTTCTGTACTCTTCATCTTTGATGTAGTTGTTTACTACTTTTTTAGTGATGTTCATCAAGGTTTTTGCGATTTTTGAATAATTTTCCAGTTCTTTTTTTGAGTAAAAATATCCTTGGTAGAGATTGTTCATTATTTTTCCGTCATTGTCTTTGAAGTCTTTTTTTATTTTGTCTCTGATTGTTAAATAGTCTGTATGATATTTTGCTGGATCTTCTTTAATTATTTCGTAAAAATCTTCAACGTACTTGTCGTTATACATGTTTCACCTCAACAATGTTTTTTCTTAGTAATTCTTCCGGTGAGTTATTTTTCAATTCTTTGAAAAATTTATCATTGGGAGTGAGAGATTGATTGATTAAATTTTCTAAGGGGACGAGATATTTAACTTCTCTTTCGTCAAGAGAATTTTTTGCCATTTCAATAAAATCTCTTGCGTGGTCTAGGAAAGTTTTGCCCATATAGAATGTTTCAAGTCCCTTTTCTTCACTTTCTTCTTTTGCTTTAGTGACCGTGTCGTAATTTGCTTTTCCGAAAGTTTCTTTTAGTTTTGAAATGTTTTCTTCACTGTAGAACAATCCCTTTATCAGTGCCACTGCAGAAAAGTTGAGATCGTACTTAACTGAATCGAACATTCTGAACTCTAGATAGCTTTTTAATCTAAGGTCGGGGAATACTATTGAAAGTGCGTGAAAAATCAAGTCTTCGCCGTCTTCGTCCGTGAAGATTTCCGACAGTTTTTTATTTTCCGCACTTTTTAAAATTCCGTCTTTTTCCAAAAATATGGGAGTGGTGTTGAGAATGAAGTCCGCGTATTTTCCGTAGGACAGATCTTCATCAAAAGCGATTTTCAGCACACCTGATCTGTCGGAATCCGTGTTTTCCCAAATTTTTTGTCTTAAATTGTGTTTTTCATACAATTCAGATTCGAATATAGGAGAGTTTTCAAAGAGAGTATAGAGTATCGGTGATATTGCTGATCCAAGAAAATACTTGTCTTTAAAATCTGCTTCATCGATATAATCTATTGCTACCTGTATGGATGCACTGCCTTTCATCATGTTGTGTGCCATTTTGCCCTTTGATTTGAAGTGTTCATACATATATCCGTATCTTTTTTTCGGCAGAATTTTTATTTCGTCGATTTTTGTACGCGGATGATATCCCAGACATATAAGGCTCTGATTTTTCTTTTCAAATATGGGCAGAACCGCATTCATAAATGTGAGATAGATTTTTTCAAGATCTGTTATAGTTTTTTGCGGGCTTATGCTAAGTTCAAATTGTGAACCCGGTTCTGTGGATACGGAAAAATCATCTGTTGAAAAACCCAAGATATATTCGTCGTCCATTAAGGGTTTACCTCTAAACATTTCACATATCTGTGCAATGCTTTCTCCTACGCCGCCCTCTCCGTAGTAGGATACGGTCTTCAAAGTATCGTTATATATTACAAAATGTTCAAATTCAGCGCCTATGTTGAATTTATCAATTGAGGTTTCTCCATTTTTAAAGTAGTTTATTATTTGTTCCCTTGCTTTTTTTATCATATATAAAGCCTCCAGTCTTTGCGTAATCTATAGAGTTATACCCATTTAACACCTTTATTATGCTGTATTGAAAACAAAAAAACAAAGCCGAAGCTTTGTTTATTGTGTTATTACTAAATTTGATATTATGAAAAAAATTTTAGAAATAAATTCAACTATTAAAAATGTTATGATGTACCAAGCTATGAAGTCCAATTTTCTTTCGTCTTTAAGTTGTGACCAGTATAGGGATACGGCTATTGCTATTGAGAGCAGACACACCAATATTATTGCTATGGGCAGCGGAGTCAGTGCACTTATTAAACTGAAGTTGAAGAATCCCTGCCACGGTGAAAATACAAAGGCGATGAGAAGAAATAATTCGCAGACCATAAAGTTAAATAAGGACAGTGAGAATATTTCCTTTCTTTCCGTTTCTATCCAAGCTTTGTCCGTTGTGACTTTCAGAGCCATAAAATACTGCAGGATTTTAAGTGCAAGCTTGATTATGCAAAGAAATATCAGAGCACCGGTCAATTCCCTTGCTGCAATGAATACAGGGGCAACAGTTGCCACAGCTCCAAGCAGGAATACGGAAATATTCAGTTTAGAGTCAAGAACTGATTCCAAATTTACATATATGCCGTTCATAGATGAGAAAATTCCGTCAAATAAAGACTTTGACTGAGCTTTATTTGGAGAAATCTTTTCTTCGGGAGTCTTTGTTCTTTCCTTGGAATTTTCATCCTTTATATTTATGGTAACTGTCTGTTCAACAGGTTCTTCTTTTTTTTCGAAAGTTTCAGTTGCTTTAATTTCTTCAATCGGTTTTTTATTCGATTTTTTATCCTTCACTTCCTTGACTTCATGCTTAATTTCCTCTTGATTTTTTTCAAATTCCAGTTTTTTTAAAGTCATAGAGTTTTTAAAATTTCTGAATTTCTCTTTCAAGGAGAGTTTGAAATCGGATTTTTTCTCAGAGACAGGCTCATCTGTATCTTGTTTATTTAATTGTGAGTTGACTAAGTCTGTAAAATCCTTGTAGTTGTAAGATTTTGAATATTTTTTCTCCACATAATTTTTGCTTTCTCTACCGGAAATGTGGAAATTTCTGTTGTTTTCGTCAAATATTATGTTAGTATTCAAATCTTCAGTTGCTTCATCAGTCACTTCAACTGTATCCTTTAAAGGCGAGGATTTTGTTGCAGATTTTTCGGATTTGGAGGAAGATAGTGCTTCTTCAATATCCTTCAGAGGAATGTCCATGGTGTTTTCCATGGTTGTGGGCGTGGAAGTAGTAGTTGCGATTTTCACGTCTTTTTTCTTTTTGGCTGAACTTTCTTTGTCAAAATTGCCGAATATTGAATATTGGTCATCATCTTCGTTGATAAAGTCTTGCCAAATTTCCTTGAGGGATTTTCTTTCCTTGATTTTGCTTGGTTCGACTCGTGCTTTATCGTTGTTTCCTTCCAGGGGAAAGGCTTCCTCTGATATGGGTTTTGTCGGGATTGTGTTTGTTGTCGATTTGATTTTTGAAAGATCTTGGATGTCCTTATTAAAGGATTTTTCAGGACCTTGCATATTTTCCGGTTTATTTAAATTTGTTTTGTATTCGCTGATGTTTTGTGAAATTTTTTTGTCAACCTCATTGATTATGTCCTTTAAGTCATTGGTGTTGTCTATACCGTTTAAATTTTTAATCGGCTTAAAAATTCTGGTGGATTGATCAAAACTTTTCTTGGTTTCAGCGGGTTTGCTGTCTTCTTTGGTTATGATTATTTTTACGTTTTTAAGATTTTTTCCGCAGACTTTGCAATAGTTATCATCTGCTGAAACCTTGTTGCCGCAATTGGGACAAAACATTTTGTTCACCTTCTTAATTCAGTGTATTTACCTTAGTTGTATAAATTATAGCATAAAAAATATATATGCTCTATAAAATTAAAGAGCAATATTAAAAAAGGAAGCATTTGCTTCCTTTCACTTGAGAATATCTTAAATTATTGAGCCTTTTCTTCTGTAACTTCTTCTTCAGCAGGAGCTTCTTCAGTTGCTTCTTCAGCAGGAGCTTC
>CAYFRD010000008.1:42168-48298 GCA_964345555.1 uncultured Peptoniphilus sp.
GCTTCTTCAGCAGGAGCTTCAGTGTTTGCAGGTTCTTCTACTGCAGTATTGTTTTCAGCAGGAGCTTCTTCTTCAGCAGGCTTGTTTCCACCACATGCTACTAAACCGAACATAAGAGTTCCGATAGTTGCAGCACTTAATAATTTTTTTAAATTCATATTAAAACCTCCATAAAGTTAACAATAATTTGTAAACTATTATTTACATAGGTATAATATAAAACTTTTTTGTGAAAGATATGTGTACAAAAGGTTAAAAATTTTTGAAGCTTTAAAGACTTATTAATTTAAATACGAGATGCTATAATATATATGAGGTGAAAAAATGTATCAAGCACTTTACAGAAAATACAGATCCAAGACCTTTGAAGAGTTGGTAGGCCAAGACAGCATAACGAAGTCACTTAAAAATCAAATATCAAAGTCCGAGATATCCCATGCCTATATATTTTCAGGTACCAGGGGCACCGGCAAGACTTCTGCTGCCAAAATTTTCGCCAAGGCGGTCAACTGTTTAAATCCCAAGGACGGCGATCCTTGCAATGAATGTGAAAATTGTCGTGCCATAGCCGAAGACAGAGCCATAGATGTAATTGAAATGGATGCAGCTTCAAACAACGGGGTGGATGACATAAGGGAGCTGAAGGAAAAGGTAGTTTATCCGCCTCAAAGTTTAAAATACAAGGTATATATAATAGACGAAGTTCACATGTTATCGAAGGGGGCTTTCAACGCACTTTTAAAAATTTTGGAAGAACCGCCCTCTCATCTGATATTCATCCTTGCGACTACAGAACTTGAAAAAATCCCATCTACAATTCTATCTAGAGCGCAAAAGTTCAATTTTAAGAGAATTGACAAGAGGGTAATCATAGAAAATTTGAAGCGAATAACACAGCTTGAAGGCAAGAAATGCACTGATGAAGTCTACAAGCTGATTGCAAACAGTTCAGATGGAGCCATGAGAGATGCCCTTTCTATTTTAGATCAGCTTTTTTCTCTCGACGAAGATATAATTGACTACGATTCTGCAATTGAAGTGCTGGGGATATCCTCCGACAAAATAATACTGGACTTGGTGAAGTCGCTCTTAGACAGGGATTTAATGAAGTCCATGGAAAACCTCAATGAAGTATATAAAGAAGGCAAGGACATAAGCACATTGATAACGGACTTGGTATCGAGATTTAGAGACCTAATGGTGCTAAAGATGGTAAAAGATCAGGGCGACATGGTTTTGACCAACAACTTCAACGAGTACGCAGAACTTTCACAAAAAACGGACATAGACGACATTATTTACATTATCAAGACCTTAAATGAGTGTTTAGTCAATGTGAAGTATGCTCAAGACAAAAGAGTGGTATTGGAGATGAGCATCATCAAGATCACCGATGTCTATGAGGATAATTTGAAAAAGCGAATTGAAAATCTAGAAAACTTCATCTATAGAGAGGATTTCAACCGAGAAGAAATCTTGAAAAATGTTGAAAAACAAAAAAATACCGTATCCGCTCACGTTGAAAAAATTGTAAGCACAGAAAAATCTGCGGAAATGAGTGAAGTAATTTCCACAGATGGAATTGTTCAAAAAAAGCCCGCAATAGAAGAACAGGCAAAGGAATACTCCGGAGTTGCTAAAGATGATATAATAGAAGATGAATTGAATTTAGATAAAATAAAATCCGACTGGAACAACATATTGATAGAAATCAGAAAAAGAGGTCGCATAAATGTGCCCATTCTACTCAGTTCCGGGCGAGTGAAGGACTATAACAATCAAACTCTCGTAATTGAATTTGATAAGTCCGACACCTTTAAATACAAGGCTATTTCCGATGATGACAATGTGGCATTTATTGAAGATTTTTTAAATAATTACTACAATAGAGATATTAAGCTGAGGTTTGTCTTGGACGACGACAGAGAAAAGGAATCTGCAATTGAAAAATTGGAAGAACTATTTGGAAAAGATAATATAAATAGAATTTAGGAGGAAGTATGGCAAGAGGATTTCAAGGATTTCCGAAAAATGGAAATATGAACAATATGATGAAGCAAGTTCAAAAACTGCAAAAGCAAATGGAAGACATGCAGGAGAATTTAAAACAACAGGAAGTTGAAGCAAATGCCGGCGGAGGAGCTGTAAAGGCTGTAGTAAACGGAAATAAGGAATTGATCAGAATAGAGATAGACAAGGATGTAGTTGATCCTGATGATGTGGAAATGTTGCAGGATTTAGTAGTGGCAGCTGTGAACGAAGCTTTGAGAACTGCAGAACAAAAAATGAACAGCGAAATGAGTAAACTGACGGGCGGACTTAACATTCCAGGACTGTAACCATGATGAACAGAGCAGGATCTATAGAAAAACTGATCAGGCAACTTTCAAAATTGCCCGGCATAGGTTCCAAGACAGCACAACGACTTGCATACCACATCATAGACTTGGATATGGAGGAAGTTAAAGAACTGTCCCAATCTATAGTAGATGCGAAAGCAAATATAAAGCAGTGCAGCATTTGTGCCAATTTTACCGATTCCGATCCCTGCGCCATCTGCAGCGATGAAAAGAGAGATCGTTCCACAATATGTATAGTTGAATATCCTAAGGATGTAGAAGCGATGGAGAGGGCGAATTGCTACAACGGTCTTTACCATGTTCTGCACGGGACACTTTCTCCATCGAGAGGCATAACAGTAGAAAATTTAACTGTGTTGCAATTACTTACAAGGCTGAGGGATAAGGACGTAAAAGAAGTTATAATTGCTACAAATCCCACTGTTGATGGAGAAACCACGGCACTGTTTTTATCAAGGCAACTGGAAAAAATCCCCATAAAAGTAACCAGAATCGGATACGGACTTCCTGTGGGGGGAGATTTGGAATACTATGATGAGCTGACTATAACTACAGCTATGAAAAATAGGAGAGAGTTTTAAGTAAACCTGTAAATCGAGTTTACTTTGTTTTTGATGTAGATAAATGTATGGAAAAGGGTAATTATATTTAAATAGCATACTTTTTATAAAAAATACATTTTATACATGTATGCTGAAATTTATTTTATTGTGAAGGGAAGTGTTTAATTGTTTTTTGACGAAGATAAAAAAGAAAATGAAAAAAGGGATAATAAAAAAGGTTCCGGAAATTTTAACAACAATCCGATGATAATATATTATATATTGGCGATAATCCTGATGTTTTCAGTACCATATTTGACAAGACAAAAGATCATCAACCCCACCGATGTGGAAGTTGTAGATTACAGCACATTTTTGGATTTCGCGGACAAGGGAAATATGTCAAAGGTCCATGTACTTGAAAAGGAAATACTCTTTGAAGTTGGAGAGGGAAAGGATATAAAAAAATACAAGACATCCAACTTTAACGATCCCAACCTGCCGAATTTTCTCCATGAAAAAGACATTCAATTTGACAGAGAGTATCCGCCGGAATTAAATCCCTTTGTGGGAATGCTCATATCTTTCGGTTCCACGGTGTTGATGTTGGTAGTGGTATGGTGGATCTTCTCCAAAATAGTCATGAAGCGATTTGGCGGTGACGGGGTAGGACCCATGAGTTTCGGCAAGAGCAATGCCAAGATCTACGTTCAGTCTACAGATGGGATAACCTTTGAAAATGTGGCAGGGCAGGATGAAGCCAAGGAAGCATTGACAGAAATTGTGGACTTTTTGCACAACCCAAAGAAATATACAAACATAGGAGCAAAACTTCCCAAGGGAGCACTGCTCGTTGGACCGCCCGGAACAGGTAAGACCTTGCTTGCCAAGGCCGTTGCGGGAGAGGCAAATGTACCTTTCTTTTCAATATCGGGTTCTGAATTCGTGGAAATGTTTGTAGGACTTGGAGCTGCTAAGGTGAGAGATTTGTTTAAGCAAGCTCAGGAAAAAGCACCCTGTATAGTATTCATCGACGAAATAGATACCATAGGTAAAAAACGTGACGGAGCAGGTATAGGAGGAAATGACGAAAGAGAACAGACTCTTAACCAATTGTTATCGGAGATGGACGGATTTGAAGGGAAGTTGGGAGTTGTAATACTGGCTGCAACCAACAGACCTGAAACCCTTGACCCGGCACTTTTAAGACCGGGAAGATTTGACAGAAGAGTTCCCGTTGAACTGCCGGACTTGGCAGGCAGAACTGCAATACTTAAAGTTCACGCCGAAAAAATAAAAAAAGATGCAGGTATAGACTACGAACAAATAGCGAAGGCAACAGCCGGAGCATCGGGAGCGGATCTTGCCAACATGGTAAATGAGGCGGCACTTAGAGCCGTAAGAGAAGGCAGAGATAAAATGTCTCAAAGAGATATAGAAGAATCCGTGGAAGTAGTTCTTGCAGGATACGAAAGAAAGAATGCAGTTATTTCTCCCAAGGAAAAGGAAATAATAGCCTATCATGAGGTAGGACATGCTCTTGTGGCTGCCAAACAGACTGATTCGGCGCCTGTGCACAAGATAACCATTGTACCCAGGACATCAGGTGCTTTGGGATATACAATGCAAGTGGATGAAGAAGAAAAATTCCTAATGTCGAGAGAAGATCTCTTCAATAAAATCGTGACGCTCACAGGCGGAAGATCTGCCGAAGAACTGATTTTCAATAAGAGGACGTCAGGGGCATCAAATGACATTGAACAAGCAACTAAGATAGCTAAAGCAATGGTCACAAGATTCGGTATGACAGACGAGTTCGGATTTGTAGCGCTTGAGACCCAAACAAACAAGTACTTGGGTGGTGACAGCTCCCTTAGCTGTTCACCGGAAACTGAATCTAAAATAGATGCGGAAGTAAAGAAAATTATCGAAAAAGCCCATGAAAAAGCTATAAATATCTTGAAGGGGAACATAAACGCTCTTCATGAAATATCGGCTTTTCTTCTGAAAAAGGAAACCATCACAGGAGAAGAATTCATGGATCTTTTGAATAAAAACGATGAACTTGTGGAAGCTATTGAAGTGAAAAGTTCATCGGAAGATGCTATTGAATTACCTCAATCTGAAATTAATGAAACAGATGAAATATCAAGCATAGAAACAGAATAGAACACAGATGAGAAAAGACGTCGTAGAGACGTCTTTTTTGTGCTAAAAGTTGTAAATATATTTAGAAAATTGATATAAGCAAGTTCAGTTATAAATAATATTTAGTACAAATGAATTCAAATGTGATACTAATCACTGACAAAATGTGCTGAATATAATAAAAATATGAAAACACAAAACACTAATACTAACACCTGATTTAATTCATAGCATTGAACTACTTCTGATTAGTCATACTCATAGAGATTAGTTTCCTTTGCAATATTAATTAGTGTTTAGTATGAAAATGTAGGGGACGATGACCACATCGTCCCGAAACACAACGGGCGGATGAAGGCATCCGTCCCTACGGGGAAATTGTAGAATTTCGCAAAATAATTTAACAAATTATAAAATATTTGCCAAAATATTAAAAAGGGTATATAAAAAATTAAAAAGCAATATTAAATTTTATACACAACTTATATTGCTTCTAAAAAAAGTAAAAGATATACTTTTTTCAAGGAGGAGATTCCAATGTACATATTATAATTATGAGTATATGACTATGGATTTTAAAATTATTTAAATAGGAGGATTTTATGAAGAAACTAATATTTAGCCTATTGCTAATCCTAATATTTACTTACAAGGGTCAGGTCAATGCAGAAACTGTTGAATCTATGAAATTTGAAAACGATACAAAGGCTATTTTGGTAGAAAACGGAGTTCAAATTCCATTGACGGAAGAAGAATTGAACAAATACTTAAAAAATCAAGTAAGCATAGAAGACGGTTCTAAAACATATATTATTAACGAATATGATGACGTATTTAAAAAAGATGATAGTAAATTGAAAAATTTAGGTCCATGGACTGCATTTAATAAAACGAGTGAAAGTTCCAGGTATTTTTATTGGAATTTAACTAAATCTGCTACACCGACTTATCATACAATCTACGGAAAATTAATTGAATATTTCTACTCAACGATAGCCGGTGTAAGAAAGGTAAAAGTTGATCAACCTATTGAAATTAATGGATATTGCGATGGATTATATTTATTAAAAGATGCTTATA
>CAYFRD010000009.1:0-41028 GCA_964345555.1 uncultured Peptoniphilus sp.
CCCTTACAGATAATGAATACTGCGGTTAGTTTTAAGTGTTTGTATATAAAAAATTGCCTTAAAATAATTCTAAGGCAATTTTATTTTTCAATTATTTAAAAAAGCTTTATAGGCTTTACATGTCATGTAGGCATCAGCTTTGGAAACAAGTTCAACAGGAGCGTGCATTGACAGCATAGCAGTGCCGAAATCCACAACTTCAGCACCGTATTCGGCAAGTATATAAGCGATAGTTCCACCGCCACCTTGATCCACTTTTCCCAACTCTCCGGTTTGCCAAATTACTTTATTATTATCAAGAATTTTTCTTATCTCAGCCAAATATTCCGCATTTGCATCATTTGAACCGCTTTTTCCCCTTGAACCGGTGTACTTGGACATAGCGATTCCGTATCCTATTTTAGCTCCGTTCTTGGGGTCCATTACCTCTTTGAAATTAGGATCTATTGCTGCGGTTACATCAGCTGAAAGTACTTTTGAATTTGCCATTGCTCTTTTTACATGAATCTCGTTGTATTCTCCTGATGCAAATATCAACTCTGCAACAGCATTTTCAAAAAACTTTGCAGACATAGAGGTATTTCCTACGGATCCGATTTCTTCTTTATCCACGAACAAACCTACAGCTGTAATTTCAGGGTTTTCAATGTTTAAAACAGCTTCCAGATTAGCATAGGAGCAAACTCTGTCATCATGCCCATGAGCTGCGATCAATGCTCTGTCAAATCCCACATCTCGTGCTTTGGATCCAGGTACAATTTCCAATTCCGACACCAAAAAATCCTCTTCAATCATCCCATATTCTTTATTTAAATGTTTTAGTATCAATTTTTTAATAGGACTCTCTTCATCACAATTATAAGAAGAATGCCCTACTACTACATTTAAATCCTCGCCTTCGATGGCATCTTTTAGTTTTTTTTCATTTTGTTTTGCACTTAAATGGGGCAATAGATCGTTGATATAAAATACAGGGTCCTCTTCCCTTTCACCTATACATATGTCAATTGTTTCACCATTTTTATTTATAACTATTCCGTGAATTGCCAAAGGAATAGTTGTCCATTGATATTTTTTTATTCCGCCGTAATAATGAGTTTTGAAAAGAGCCAGTTCAGAATCCTCGTATAGCGGATTTTGTTTTAAATCAAGTCTGGGGGCGTCTATGTGAGAGCCTACAATCTTCATTCCCTCTTTTATATCATTTCCCATTACAAACAGAACTACAGATTTATTTTTGTTATTTAAAAATATTTTATCGCCTTTTTTGAGCTTTGATTTGACAGCATCTTTTAAATCTATAAATCCGTGTTCTTTAGCCTTTTCAATAATAAATTTGCATGCTTCTCTCTCCGTCTTTGAATTATCCAAAAAATTCTTGTATCTTTCAGAATATTCAAATATAGCTTTGTTTTCATCGTTGTCAATTTGTTGCCAAATCGATTTTTGTTTATATTCTAAATTATCCAAATTCATAGTACCTCCATAAATTATATTTGCTTTACGCATAAATATCATTATAATTAAAAATTAACATCAATTTACCTATAATATTACCCAAAAATTTAGCCCTGCATCAAGTGCAGGGTTTAATTTAATCAAATGATTTTCGATTATTTATTTTCTTCTTCGTCAAAAAATCCTAATTTTTTAAGTACAAGTTTGTAACCATCGGCACCATAATTCAATGATCTGTTGATTCTGGAAATTGTAGCGGTGCTTGCTCCTGTTTCCGATTCTATTTCATGATATGTCTTGTTTTTGATTAACAGTTTAACAACTTGTAATCTTTGCGAAATTGCTTGAATTTCTTTTACTGTACAAATATCTTCGAAAAATCTATAACACTCTTCGGTGTTCTCAAGTGTTAAAATTGCTTCAAAAAGACTATCTGTTTGCTCACTTTTGGTTTTAGAATTATAAATCATTAATACAACCTCCACTACAAATTTTCATTCATTTTTTTTACGTCATCTTCGAGTTCTTTTTTATATATGTTTAATTTCCTGACAAGGTTTTCATCAGATAATGACAAAATTTGAATAGCTAAAAGTGCCGCATTCTTTCCACCGTCAATTGCAACTGTTGCAACAGGAACTCCCGATGGCATTTGAACAGTTGACAATAATGCATCTAAACCGTCAAGCGTCGATGATTTAACCGGTACTCCAATAACCGGCAATGTTGTATTGGCAGCAAGTACTCCTCCTAAATGAGCTGCTTTACCAGCTATTGATATTATTACTCCAAAGCCGTTATCCTTTGCAGTTATCGAAAATTCAAAAGCTCTTTGCGGAGTTCTATGAGCCGAGATAACCTCTACTTCATATTCCACTCCAAACTTTTCAAAAACCGAAACTATATCATCGCTTATTTTTTTGTCACTAATGCTTCCCATAATTATAGCTACTTTCATATCTTCCTCCTTGAAATACAATCTTGTCATTCGCTAAAATCACATTTTCATATTAACAATTTTTTGCACTAAAGTCAAGATTTATATTGATTTACTTAATCAATTAGTTCGCATAAAAAACGGAGCTGAAATTTCAGCTCCATTTTAATTAATAAGCAACAAACATATTTGATTTACATCCGCATATAGGGCAAGCTTCTTCAGATTTGTCAAATGTTATATATCCGCATACCGGGCACATTAAGATATCTTCAGCATCTAAATCTTTGCCTGCATCTACTGCATCTTTAGCTTCTTGATATTTTTTTGCGTGAACTTCTTCTGCTTGTGTAGCAAATCTCATCGCTCTGATAGCTTCTTTTTCATTTTGCATTTCTGCTACAGCTATATAAGCCGGATACATTTGAGTACTTTCAAAAATTTCTCCGTTCTTTGCAGCTTCAAGATTTTCAGAAGCAGTTCCGATTCCGAAGCCTGCCATGGAAACTACCGGGAAATCTCCCTTTACATCTTTTAAAGCTCTGAAATGTAGTGTTGCGTGAACTCTTTCTGCATCAGATGTAGCCTTGTATAGTCTTGCAACATTTTCAAATCCGCCTTTTTTCGCTTCTTCTCCCCAGATCAGATATCTCATGTGTGCTTGAGATTCGCCACCGAAAGCTGATCTTAAATTATCACTTGTCATTTGATTCATAATATTTCCTCCTTAATAAATAACTGTACTTTTACAATATATATTATAAGTTAAATAATTTTATAAATCAACAACCCTATTTATTCATTATCTATATTTTCAAGTTTTTTTGCTTGATCATCTGCTATTAAGGCATCAATTATCTCATCCAGATCTCCATCTACTACAGAATCTATTTTGTGCAACGTCAAGTTTATCCTGTGGTCTGTCACTCTTCCCTGTGGATAATTGTAGGTTCTGATTCGCTCAGATCTGTCTCCGGTACCGATTTGAGATCTTTTTTCCATGGATAATTTATTATTTTGTTCTTGAAGTTTTAAGTCATAAAGTTTTGTTCTTAAAATCTTCATTGCTTTTTCTTTATTTTTTAATTGAGATTTTTCATCTTGACAGGAAATCACTATTCCTGTTGGTATATGAGTCAATCGCACAGCCGAGTCGGTAGTGTTTACCGATTGCCCTCCATTTCCCGAAGATCTGAATACATCAAATTTAATATCGCTTTGATCAATGTCGATCTCTACATCTTCAGCTTCAGGAAGTACAGCAACCGTTGTGGTTGATGTGTGAATTCTGCCTGAACTTTCCGTTTCCGGCACTCTTTGTACTCTGTGAACTCCAGATTCATATTTAAGTCTTGAATAGGCTCCTTTGCCGATTATCATACAAATGACTTCTTTATATCCGCCGATTCCTATTTCATTTGTATTCATGATATCAACTTTCCAGTTATTTCTTTCTGCATATCTTATATATTGACGAAATAATACTCCTGCAAAAAGCGCCGCCTCATCTCCGCCTGCCCCTGCTCTTATCTCCAAGATTACGTTTTTATTATCATTGGGATCCTTAGGAATTAAAAGCACTTTAATATCCTCTTCCAAATTAGCGAGTTTGTTTTCTGCAGATTTTAATTCTTCTTTTACAAGCTCTTTGAATTCTTCATCCAGTTTATCTTCAAGTAGAGCTTTGTTTTCCTCAATTGACTCTTTAGTTTTTTTTAATTCTCTGTATTTCACTACTACAGGTTCAATTTCCGCATGTTCAATTGCGGTTTTTTGATACAATTTAGAATCATTTATTACATTCATATCCACAAGATCTTTCTCAAGTTCTTGATATCTTTTTTCAAATATTTCCAAATTTTGGTACATTAAGCTCTCCTTTACTTGCAACTATAACTCTATCGTTCCCCGATAAATCTTTGATACAAAATTTATTGTACTTATCCAGCAAATTATATAGATCTTTTTTTTGATCATATCCTATTTCAAACACCAAGTGTCCCTTTTCCTTTAAAAATTCATCGCATCTTGATATAATTTCCTTGTAAAAAAATAATCCGTCAGCTCCTCCATCAAGGGCTGTTTTAGGCTCAAAATTCAATTCTCTTTGAAGATTGCTCAGTTCACTACTTTTTATATAGGGAGGATTCGAATAAATGATATCATATCTTTCTTTTACTTCATCAAATAAATCACTCTTAAATACTTTTACATTATTCAATCTATGGTATTGGATATTTTTCTTTGTATTTTTTATGGCTTTATCAGATATATCCACAGCATCCACTGACAGATTTTCAAAATTCATCGCTAAGGATATACTTACAATTCCCGTTCCCGCTCCAATTTCTAAAAAGTTTTTTGCAAGGCTGCTTTTTATTATGTCTTCCAAAACCTCCACGCTTATTTCCGTATCCTTTCTGGGAATAAGAACACCATCATCCACATAAAATTTATATCCGTAGAATTCAGTTTCTCCGAAGATATATGCGAGAGGTTCTCCAGATTTCCTTCTACTTAAAATTTGAAAATATATATCTGATTCTTCTGTCTTTAGAGGTTCATCTCCATGGGCGAGAATAAAAGACATATCTTTGTTTAATATGGTAGAAAGAATAAGCCTTGTTTCATAAAAAGGATTAGAATATTGTGAATTATCCAGGTAACTCAAACCCTCTTTTAACGCCTGATTTATGTCCATAAATCCGTTTCTCCTTCATCAGGAATAACAGCCTTAAGACTTGTGATGGCAACTTCTATCATACTGTCGTCGGGCTCTCTAACCGTTGCCAAAGATTGTATCTTCATGCCGGGCTTTGCCAATATCTTGCAGAGTTTAGTATCGCTTTTGCCGATAATTCTGTTTACTTCATAAGAAATTCCTGCGATAACAGGTAGTGCAACTATTCTTGTCACTATTCTCATTAAAGGATCCGGCCATCCGAAAAATGACAACACAACAATACTGATCATCATCACCATAAACAAAAAACTGGTTCCGCATCTCGGGTGAACTATTGGATACTTTCTTACATTTTCAACTGTTAATTCCTCTCCAGCTTCATAGCAGGATATGGATTTATGCTCGGAACCGTGATATTCAAATACCCTTCTAATATCTTCAAGCTTTGAAACATAGTATAAATATATTCCAAATACAACTAATCTTATCAACCCTTCTATTAGGTTTAAAAGTATGGTCGATTTGACAATATTCTTTAAAAAACCGGCTGTTATACTTGGTAAAATCATAAAAAACAAAGCAGCAATTACAAAGGAAAATACAACTGTAAGTGCCATTGAAACTTTTTCGCTGTTTTCTCCAAACATTTTATTAAAAAAGGAATCTTCACTTTTATTTTCTTCTTCATCGTCCCAAAATGAGGCTGAATAGGTCAAAGCATTTACCCCTGTCACCATTGCATCGATCAGTTTAAATGCTCCTCTTATTATGGGAAGTTTTAAAACACTGTATTTATCGGATAAGTCTTTTAACTTTTCTACTTTTAATTCTATTTCTTTATTGGGCTTTCTAACTGCAATCGCTATTTTGGAAGGACCTTTCATCATCACGCCTTCAATTAAAGCCTGTCCTCCAATAGTCGTTTTAAATTTTTCTTTTTTTATGCTTTTTTCCATAATGCTCCTTAAAGAAAAATGGTTAGCCCATGCTAACCATTACTTATTTCTTTGATACTTCTTATTGAATTTCTCAATACGTCCGCCATGGTCAGTAAACTTTTGCTTACCTGTGAAAAATGGATGACATTCTGAACAAACTTCAACTTTTAGGTGTTCTTTTACAGAACCTGTTTTAAAGGTGTTTCCACATGCACATTCTACTGTAGCTTCTTTATATTCCGGATGAATACCCTTCTTCATGATTAATCAACAACTCCTCATAACCGACAAATTTATATTTATCGTGTTTTTTTAATATTTTCTTTTATATACTCTTTTAAATCTATTTCTTGTTTATCTTTAGTCAGAAGTTTAAAATCATAGTCATTAAGAAGTCCCGCTCCCACTCCTACTAAAGCTGCAAGGGGTGCAAGAACTGCCCCGAAGGCTGAAACCGCCAATGACAATGACAAAATAACTTCTCCTCTTTTTTCTACAACCAATCTGCTGGCAAGACCTTGTTCCCAAAGATCTCTTATAGCTTTTTCTATATCATCAAAATTAAAGTCTTTTTTGCTTTCTTCTTTTCCCAATAAAGTATCAACTGAATTTCTGATTAAGTTTATAGCTTTGTCAACATCTCCATCTGCATCTAATAGTGCCGCTCTTACAACTTCATAAGGAGCACCTGTTATATCCATTACATAATCTATTTTTTCCATTGTTATCATTCAGATCACCTCAATAGATTTTTACCCATCATGTCAAAAATAAACTCACAACTGTTAAATTTTACCCAGTTTATTTACTGCACTGTTTCTGCCTAAGACTATAAGCACATCTTCTTCTACGAGTTTTGTTCCGGCATTAGGTGTTATTTCTATGTTTCCTTTTCTTTCAATACCCAATATAGTTACATCATAGATATTTCTGAAATCAAGTTCTTCAATTGTTTTGCCGAGCCAATTATCCAATGCGTTTATCTCTGCAACGGAATACTCAGAAGAGAGTTGTATATAGTCCAAAATACTGTTAGATGTCAATTTGTGAGCAAGTTTAAAGGCGGTATCTCTTTCCGGATAGATTATTTTATCCGCTCCGATTTTAGTAAGAATATCTCCTATTCTCTTGCTGCTTGCCTTAGCTATGATATATGAAATATTAGCCTCTTTGCATATAAGGACTGCCATTATTGCCGCTTCGATATTGGAGCCTATGGCAACTATGGCCTTGTCCATATTTGTAAGACCCAGTTTTTTTGTCTCATTCTCATCGAGAATGTCACATTGAACAGCAGTAGTTACACTGTCTGCAACATCTTCAACTTTTTCCATATTCACATCAATTGCCAGGACTTCATTTCCCAATTCTGTAAGTGTAGTGGCTATAGTTGAACCGAACCTACCACACCCAAATACAACAAATGACTCCATATTACCTCCCTAACCGACTATTATACTTCCTCTTGCATATCTGAGTCCCTCCGAATAATTTTTTCCTAGAAAACCTATTGCAAGAGTAGTGGGACCCACTCTACCTAAAAACATGGCTACAGATAAAATCATCTTTGAGGTATCTCCCAACAGCGGAGTAATACCTCTTGTCACCCCAACTGTTCCAAACGCTGATACAGTTTCAAACAATATATCTATAAATCTGAATTTGTCTGCCTCAATTATAGATAGCAAAAGAGCTACAAACATGACCACAGTCAGACAAATAATACATATTGCCAACGCCTTCAGTACAGTAGAAAGCGATATTCTCCTCTTCATGAAAACAACATCTCTTTCCCCTCTGATTACCGATAGAGTTGTAAATAACAACACCCCAAAAGTGGTCGTTTTGAGTCCGCCGGCAGTAGAAGCAGGAGAACCTCCTATAAACATTAGAATTATCATTACAAAAGCTGTGGAATCGAAAGTTTTTGCTATATCTACGGAATTAAATCCTGCAGTCCTGGAGATTGTGGATTGAAATGCCGATATCAATAATTTATCCTTTAAACTGAAATCAGCAATTGTGTAGCTGTTTTTATATTCAATGGTCAAAAAGAACAATGTTCCTACAATTAACAGAATTCCACTTATTGTTAAAACCATCTTGGAATGTGTGCTTAACTTAGAAAATTTTCTATTTTTATATATGTCCATATACACTCCAAAGCCCAAACCCCCAAGTATTATCAAAGACATAATAGTTAAATTTATTATCCAATCAGTTTTATAGGGCACTATTGAATTTCCCAGTATATCAAATCCCGCATTGCAAAAAGCGGATATGGAATGAAACACACTGTACCATATTCCCTTTTACAATCCGAAATCCTGAATGAATACTGTTGCCAGAAGTAAAGCTCCGATAAATTCAATCAGTATACTTATTTCTATAATGTACTTACTAAATTTCACTATTCCCGAAAGAGAATCGATATTTAATTGTTCTCTTATCAGAATCCTGTCCTTCAGTCCTATTTTTTTGCCCGTTATCACTAAAAGCATTGAAAACAAAACCATGGTTCCCAATCCGCCTATTTGGATCAAAGTCAATATTACAATTTTTCCAAAAGTGCTGAAAAACTCCGCCGTATTTACAACTATCAAACCCGTTACACAAGTAGCCGATGTTGAAGTGAATAAAGCATTTATAAATCCTATGGATTCATTGTTCTTTGAAGCGATAGGCAAATTTAAAAGCATCGCTCCTGCCAATATCACCGCTAAAAAGGACATACATAGAATCAAGGGAGGTTTTTTTAAGGTTCTGAAAAACTTGGATTCAATTAAATTTTTCAAATTAACACTTTACCTTTATTTGACTTTATTGAGCCTTTGCTACCTCAACCAACTCTTTAAATCCATTGGGATCATTGATCGCCATTTCTGATAACATCTTTCTGTTTATGTTTATATCCGCTTTCTTCAAGCCGTTTATAAATTTAGAATAGCTCATGCCGTTAATTCTAGCTGCAGCGTTGATTCTTGTGATCCATAGCTTTCTGAAGTCTCTCTTTCTTTGTTTTCTGCCTATATAAGCATAGTTAAGAGATTTCATCACTGCTTGATTAGCAGGTCTGAACAGTTTTGACTTAGCACCAAAATATCCTTTGGCTTGTTTTAATATTTTTTTATGTTTTTTCTTAGCGTTTACAGCTCTTTTTATTCTTGCCATTTATTTCCCTCCCATTAAGGAATCATATTGTTAATTCTTTTAACATCTCCGGCGCTAACTATACCGGATTTTCTTAATCTTCTTTTTCTCTTAGATGTTTTTTTACCGGTTAAATGTCCTTTAAAAGCAAAAAATCTTTTAATTTTACCGGATCCGGTTCTTTTAAATCTCTTAGCTGACGCTCTGTGAGTTTTCATTTTACCCATAGTTATCCTCCTATTTATCCGTACTTGGCGATAAAAACATAACCATGCTTCTACCTTCCATCTTCGGTTTTTTATCTACCACTCCATGCTCAGAAATCAACTCAATGAATCTATCAAGCACTTCTTTCCCCATATCAGTATGGCCCGTTTCTCTTCCTCTGAAGCGCACAGATACCTTGACTCTGTCTCCATTGTCCAAAAAGGTCTTTGCTCTGTTTGCCTTGGTGTTAAGGTCATGTTCTTCAATACTCGGAGTCAACCTCAACTCCTTGATATTGATGATTTTTTGTTTCTTTCTTGCTTCTCGTTCCTTTTTCATTAATTCATATCTGTACTTGCCATAGTCCATAATACGACAAACCGGGGGTTTCGAATTAGGCGCGATCATTACAAGATCTAAATTACTCTGTGCAGCTAATTCAAGAGCTCTATTTCTTGAAACTACACCCACTTGATTTCCATCATTGTCAATAAGTCTTACTTCTTTGTCTCTTATTTCTTCATTGATTTGAAGCTCTTTAATCTCTAAGCACCTCCATTAAAATAAAAAAAAGCGGACAAAAGTCCGCAAGAATATCATAAACAACTATTCTAAAACAACCTTATAACTTAAGAATAAGGTGAGAAGCGGACTTCTGCTTAATTACTCGAATAGTATATTATAGTTTGTAAAATATGTCAAGTAAAAATTACAATCTGTTTTGTATTTAAATTAAATTGAATAAACTCAACTGATTTGTGTCCGGCAAGTTTTTTAAAACATTGCTTTTCTTTAAAATTTCCACAACGGATTTAGTCGCTTTGGTTTTGTTGACAAAATCTTCTATGGATAAATATTCCGTACTCTTTGAAGCTTCTTCGATATTGCATGCTACTTGATCTCCTATTCCCACATAGGCCCTGAGCGGAAAAAGGATTTTTCCGTCTTTAATTGAAAATTTATCGCTCTTTGACTTATATAGGTCTATATTCTCAAATTCAAATCCTCTGGCAAACATTTCTAAAACCACTTCAAGCAATGTTTGTTGATTTTTTTCCTTTGCGGTTAATTTTGTTTCTGAATTTTTTAATTCTTCTAACTTAGATTTAACCGCTTCTTCTCCTTTGATTATAAGTTCTCCGTCAAAGTCTTGAAGTTTTATGGAGAAGTATGTTGCATAAAATGCAAGGGGATAATTCAGTTTAAAGTAGGCTATTCTAAAGGATAATGTTACATAAGCTACAGCATGTGCTTTGGGAAACATATATTTTATTTTTTCACAGGATCCTATGTACCACTCCGGTAAATCAAGTTGGCTCATTACTTCCATTTGATCGTCTGTCAACCCTTTACCTTTTCTGACTCTTTCCATGGTATCAAATGCCATTTTGTTTTCTGCACCGGCTCTTATGAGATAAAGCATTATATCCTCTCTTGTACAGATTACATCTGACAATTGTGCTCTTCCTTCTTTTACCAAGTCCTGCGCATTATTGGTCCAAACATCGGTTCCGTGAGAAAGTCCTGATATTCTGACGAGTTCCGAAAAGTTTTTAGGCTTTGTTTCTATGAGCATTTGTTTTACAAAATTAGTTCCGAATTCTGGAATCCCCAATGTACCTGTCGATGTCTGAAATATATCTTCATTTAACTTCAGTGCATCGCTGCTTGAAAATAAAGAAAGAGTTTCTTCATCATTAAGACTTAAGCTACTTGAATCTATCCCTGTGAAATCTTCCAGCATTTTTATTATTGTAGGCCCGTCATGTCCTAGGATGTCCAACTTAAGTATTTTGCCATGTATGAAGTTATAATCAAAATGAGTGGTAATAACTCCTGAACTTTCATCATCTGCCGGATATTGGATGGGAGTAAAGTCAAATATATCATTGCTCTTGGGACAAATCATTACACCACCCGGATGTTGTCCCGAGGTTCTCTTTACTCCTTCAATATTCTTTGCAAGTCTTTCGATCTCCACATCCTTTACGGGCGAATCTTCAAAGTATGATTTCACATAACCATAGGCGGTTTTTTCGGCTATAGTTCCTATGGTCCCCGCTCTAAAAACATATCCTTTGCCAAAGAGCTCTTCCGTGTATTTATGAGCTCTAGCTTGATACTCTCCGGCAAAATTCAGGTCTATATCGGGCTCTTTATCTCCTTTAAATCCCAGGAAAACTTCAAAGGGTATGTCATGTCCGTCTTTATGCAGATCGGAGCCGCAAACAGGACATTTTTTATCGGGCAAATCCACACCGGAACCGTATTCTCCATCTCCAACAAACTCGGAGTGTTTGCAATTTTTACAAATGTAGTGAGGCGGCAATGGATTTACTTCCGTGATGGAGCTCATTGTAGCCACAAAGGAAGATCCTACAGATCCTCTCGAACCTACATAGTACCCGTCTGCATTCGATTTATTGACCAGTTTTTGAGCTATTATATACAGAACGGAGTATCCGTTTGAAATTATGGATTTTAATTCCTTTTCCAATCTTTTTTCAACTATATCCGGTAGTTTGTCTCCGTATATCTCGTGTGCTTTTTCATAGCACATTTTTCTCAAATCTTCATCAGCACCTTCAATTACAGGGGGAAATTTTCCGTCCGGGATCGGTTTTAAATGTTCAATGGAATTTGAAATCGCATTTGTATTTTTAATCACAACTTCATATGCTGCCTTTTCTCCCAAGTAATTGAATTCTCTTAAAAATTCATCTGAATTTTTAAAATAAAGGGATTGTGGTTGATTCCAATTTTCTACAGTCTTGACCCTTTGTCCGCTTAATACAATTCGTCTCAATAAATCATCTTGTTCATCTAAATAAAAAACATCACCTGTGGCAACTACCGGGATATTAAGCTCTTGCCCTATTTCATAAATTTTTTTATTGATACTTTGCAACTCATTTTTATCCTTTACCAAATCCTTTGCAATAAAACTTAAATTGTTGTCTATAGGTTGAATTTCCAAGTAGTCATAGTAGGAGGCTATTTTTTTGATTGTACTTTCGCTTTCGTTGTCATATATTGCTTTAAATAAAATGGATGAGGAATTTCCACTCCCTATTAACAATCCTTTCCTATATTGATTTAAAAGAGTTCTTGGAATTTTTGCTACTCTGTTGAAATAACTCATATGAGATTTGCTCACCAATTTATAAAGGTTTTTCATTCCCTCTTGCGTTTTTACCAAAATACTCACAGGAGATTCAAATAAAAGTGAGCTGTCTATTTTATTTACTAATTTATTTATTTCTAAAATATCTTCAATTTCATGATCATTTTTAGCTATATCCAAAAGTTTAATAAAAACTTCAGAGGTAGCTTGCGCATCATTTACGGCCCTGTGTGCACCTACAAGGGAAACGCCAAGTTTTTTTGAAAGTGTTGACAGGTTAAATCTTTTGGCGTCTTTAACCACAGCCCTTGCCAACTGAAGTGTATCCAAAACTGAAAAATCAAATTTGAGCTCGTGATTTTCAAATTCACGTCTGATAAAGGAAATGTCGAATTTTGCATTGTGAGCAACTAATATGCTATTTTTGCAGAATTCATAAAAGTCACCGATTACTTCATCTATGGTCGGTTCATTTTCCAGCAGTACATTGCTAAGCCCAGTCAACTCTTCTACTCTTTTGGGAATTACTTTTTGAGGATTGATTAGTTTTGAAAACTTATCTATTATTTTTCCATCCTTTATCTTTACTGCACCGATTTCGGTAATCTTGTCAGTTCTTGGAGAAAATCCGGTTGTTTCAATATCAAATACTACATAAGAATCAAAGGTTTCTTTTCTTATTTTTAAAATTTCCTCTTCATCATCTACGAAGTTGCCGTCAAGTCCATATATTATTTTTATGTTATGCTTTTCTGATGCTTCCATGGCTTCGGGAAACCCTTGAACATCTGCAACATCTGTTATAGCAATAGAATTCATCCCCCAATGTTTTGCTCGTTTTACGAAGCTTTCAAAGGAGCTGACTCCGTTCATTGCGGACATTTTTGTATGCAGACTCAACTCTACTCTTTTTTCTTCTGAATTATCTTCTCTTGTGAGTTTACTTACAGGCTCAAGATACTTAATCATTATTGAATCATCTTTTATAAAATTATCATATTGCACATCTCCGGTAATCACGTAGTGTCCGCCTTCTTTGACATTTGTAATAAACTCTTCAGCCTTGTCTTTTTTCAAAAACACCTTGGCGATAATAGACGATGTACCGTCTGTGACACTTAGGGATATGAGAGTCTTTTCGTTTTTCAAATCTCTGATATCCATTTTAAATACATCCACTTCTATAGTAACCTTTCCGGAATTCGAATCTATATTTTTTAAATCAGTTTTTTGAAGTACGGAATTTTTACCATATTTAAAATCTTTGCTTGAATTGTTTTTACTTTTATTGACTTCGGATTTTGTCTTTAAATTTATGTTCTTTACGATATCATTTTCTTCTTCCCCAAGATTCTTGATATAATCATCTACATCGCATTCTTCCAATTCACAAAAATTTTTGGACAACTTAAAAAATACTTTATATTCATTCTTCTCTAAAGAGGCAGATAAATTCTCCATTAATCCACCATTTAAAGCGTTATTGTATAAAGTATCATTTGGAAATACTATTGTCAGTTCTTTTTTTTCACTTTCATCTTCTATTTCTATCTGATCGATAAAAGCGCTTGAAGAAGGATTATTTCTAATAATCAGATCTTCAGCCAGTTTTTTTACGCTTATATCTTTTTCTGAGTTGATAATTTCATAATTAAAAAAAATTCTAAAACTTTTGAGTCTCAAAGAAATTTCATTTTCTAAAATTTTCAATTCACTTTTTTCTATGTTTCGGCTCAAAGAAAAATAAAAAAACAAATTCATATTTTCTGCATCTAAAGATATTTTATCTATTTGAATATCTTCGTAATAATCTTTATATTCAATTTTTAATTTATTTAAAATATCATTTAAACTTATCAAATCATCACCTATAGTTGTTCTATCTCTTTATACAGTTCTGTCAACAGTTCATCTTCTGAGACTTTCTTAACTATTTGTCCCTTTTTAAAAATTATTCCTACACCTTTGGAAGCTGTTATTCCTATGTCTGCTTCACGTGCTTCTCCCGGTCCGTTCACAGGACATCCCATCAATGCAACAGTGATATTTTTATCTAAAGTAGATAATTTATTTTCCACTTCTCTAGATATATTTATCAAGTCAATTGTCGTTCTTGCACAAGTCGGACAGGATATTATCTCAACTCCGCTTTTTAACAGTCCCAATGACTTTAAAATTGATTTTCCTACTTTTACCTCTTCCACAGGATTGTCGGTTAGAGAAACTCTGATGGTATCTCCAATCCCTTCGGCAAGCAAAGTTCCAATGCCCACGGAAGATTTTATAATCGCATTAATTCCGGGTCCCGCCTCAGTAATTCCGAGATGTAATGGATAATCTGAAAAATTTGAAAATTTTCTGTAGGAATCAATTGACAGATTGACATTGCTTGCCTTTAGGGAAACTTTAATATCATAAAAATTTAATGATTCTAAAACTTCCAGTTCTTCAAATGCGCTTTGCACTATGGAATTTTCGTTTACTCCATGATATTTTTCAAGCAAATTCTTATGTATAGAGCCGGAATTAACCCCTACTCTTATGGGAATACTTCTTGATTTGCAAGCATTTACAACTTCCTTGATCTTTACTTTAGAGCCTATGTTACCCGGATTTATTCTAACACAATCAATCCCATTTTTTACCGATTCAACGGCAAGTTTATAGTCATATTGAATATCAGCTATAGTTGGTATGTGTATCTTTTCCTTTATTTTAGATATAGCTTGGACATCGTCAAAATCATTTACAGCAAATCTGATCAGATCGCAGCCCGCCTCTTCAAGTTCCAATATTTGATTTATAGTGGAATTTACATCCTTTGTGAGCGTAGTTGTCATCGACTGAACTGTCACTCTGGAGTTATTTCCGATTTTCACATTGCCTACGGATATCTCTCTTGTGAGTTTTCTATTCATAAAATCACCCTAAAATATCTAATCTTATTAAATCACCAAAAACCGTAACATATAGCATAAGACCGAACAAAAATACAAATCCTGCAAGGCTCAAAGCATTTTCAATTCTTTCGTTAATTTTTTTACCTGTAATTCCTTCAAATATTAAAAATACAAGTTTTCCTCCATCAAGTGCTGGTATGGGCAATATATTTACAACTGCCAAATTCGCACTTATCAAACCGAGTAAAAACAATAAATTCGTAATGCCTGCAGACGTAGCTTGACCTATTGCCGAAATTAATCCCACAGGTCCTGCAAGCATGGACACGTCAATCCCTCCTGCAAATAAGCCTTTTAAAACCATAAAAACTTCCGCTATTACATCAAAGGTTTTCGTGAAACCGTATTTTATTATAGATAAGATGTTTTTAGAAAATCCTATTCCTATAACCGATTTTCCTTCATAACTTACGGGGATTACTTGTTTGATCAGTTTTTCCGAATTTCTTTCTATAGTTACGCTGATTTGTTTACCTGCTTCTTTGCCTGAAATTGTTTCCACTATTTCAGCCCATGAATTTGTGGGTTCGCCTTCAATTTCAACTATTTTATCTCCTGATCTGATATCTGCCTCTACTGCCGGAGAATTCGCCTTGACACTTCCAACTACATTTTCATTTGACGGTACCCCTATCATTGCAGCAAGTATCATAAACGTGACTATAGCTAAGATTAAGTTCATCACTACACCGGCGACTACCACTGCCATTCTTTTAGGCACAGATACATTTCCGAAGCTTCTGGGGTCGCTGGACTCTTCTTCTTCACCTTCCATGGCTACAAATCCTCCTATAGGAAGAAGCCTTAAAGAATACTTTGTTTCTCCCAACTCTTTTTGAATTAGTTTCGGTCCCATTCCTATGGAAAACTCATTTACTTTTATTCCAACTAATTTTGCAACTCCAAAATGTCCAAGTTCATGCAATAGAATTACAAGCATAAAGACAAATATTGAACCTAGTATCGTATACATAATTTCTCCTTATATTATATAAAAATAATAAAGACTATAAACGATGGGAATGATGCCTATTACAGAATCAAATCTATCCATGACTCCGCCGTGACCGGGCAAAATTTCACTGTAGTCTTTAATGCCGGAGACTCTCTTGATCTTAGATGCGAACAAATCTCCCAACTGCCCTAAAATTGATGCAAAAATAATGAAGATCATCACCGGTATATCCACGCTAACTTTAATTGCATATAGGTAGAGCAGTGTGAGTATCAAACAACCCAACACTCCTCCGATTGCTCCTTCAACGGATTTTTTAGGACTCACGCTTTCAATGAGCTTGTGTCTTCCAAATTTAGAACCTATTAAATAGGCAAAAGAATCTGTTGAAAAAGAAATAATGAACACCAAAACTACAAATGTCCTGTCCAGTTCCGTCACCTGGTTCAGCAAGTAAGGAGCATAGATAAATATAAATAACGTATATGCAACATCACTTAGACTGTATTTTTCTCCAAAGAGCAGCTCTATTAATGATAAAAACAAAACAGCTATTATGATAAAATAACTGGGAAATACGATAAATTCCTCTATTAGAAGAAGAACTATCCCAATGAATATAACCTTTAAATTTATTTTTATTTTTATTTTTTTCAAAGCATTGTATAATTCGTAGGATGCAACTAAGGAAAGTAATGATATGAAAATCTTAAAAAAATATCCTCCAAGATATATTACAGAGGAAAGCAAAAGGATTCCGACAACTCCTGTCATCAGGCGTTTGTTAAAATCAGACATTCAATCCACCAAACCTTCTATCTCTATTTTGGTAATCAATTATGGCTTTGTACAGCTCATCTTCCGTAAAGTCAGGCCAAAGAATATTCGAAAAATAAAATTCCGTATAAGCCGATTGATAAAGCATAAAATTGCTAAGCCTCATCTCTCCACTTGGTCTGATCAACAGGTCCAGTTCCGGCTGTCCTTCAGTGTAAAGATAATTTTTAAAAATTTCTTCATCAAGAGCTTCAATGTTTAAATTACCCTTTGATATTTCTTTATAAATACTCTTTACAGCTCTGATTATTTCGCTTCTGCCACCATAATTTAAACCAATATTAAGTATCATTTTATCATTGTCTTGGGTAGTTGACAATGCAACAGAAATTTCTTTTTTTACAAAATCCGGAAAAGGAGTAATATCTCCCAATATATTGATTTTCACATTATTTTTTTGAATTTTGGCGAGTTGTGTTTTGATGTAGTACACTAGCAATTCCATCATCTTGGATATTTCTTCTTGAGGTCTTTTCCAATTTTCAGTAGAAAAGGCATATAGAGATAATGATTTTATTCCCAATTTATATGATGCTTCCACTATGTCTATTACCCTTTTTGTTCCTTCTCTATGTCCAAAGGTTCTGGGAAGACTTCTTTTCTGTGCCCATCTTCCATTTCCGTCCATTATTATCCCTATATGTTTCGGAATATTGTTCTTATCTATATTATCTACTAAATTCATAAATCTCCTAGTGATATTAAAAAGAGGCCTGAGGCCTCAATTTAAATTTCCATTAATTCTTCTTCTTTATTTTTAGTTACTTGATCCACCATTTCTATATGCTTGTCAGTTATTTTTTGTATGTCGTTTTCTGCGTTTTTTCTGTCGTCTTCAGATATTTCCTTTGCTTTTTCAAGTTTCTTGATTTCATCAATGGCTTCTCTTCTGATATTTCTAAGAGCGACTTTGGCATTTTCTCCGTTCTTTTTTACGACTTTGGTGAGTTCTGCACGTCTTTCTTCTGTAAGCTGCGGTATCACAAGTCTGATTATTTTTCCGTCATTTGATGGGTTGATTCCTAAGTCCGATTTTTGAATCGCCTTTTCAATTTCAGACAAAAGACTTGCATCCCACGGTTTTATTTCTATAAGTCTCGGTTCCGGAGCACTGACTGATGCGGTTTGATTTATTGGTGTTTGTTGTCCGTAGTAATCCACTTTTATTCTGTCCAGCAGTGATGGATTGGCTCTTCCCGCTCTAATACTTTGAAGATCTTCTTTGTAAACTGAAATAGTTTTACTCATTCTGTTTTCAACATCTTTTTTTATATCAGATATCATAAATATCCTCCTTATTTTACCTTTGTACCTATATCTTTGCCGTGTACAACATCTAACATCGCACCCGGTTCATCTATTCCAAATACTACAATGGGTATTTGATTGTCCATGCAAAGGGATATGGCGGTCGCATCCATAATCTTCAATTCTTGATTTATAATTTCAAGATAAGAGAGTTCATTGTATTTTTTTGCATTGCTATTGTATTTAGGGTCGGAATCATATATTCCGTCCACACCTTTTTTTGCAACTAAAATCACATCTGCAGAAATCTCCGCCGCTCTTAGTGCTGCAGTGGTATCTGTGGAAAAGTAGGGATTGCCTATCCCGCCTGAAAATATCACCACTCTGTGTTTTTCAAGATGCCTTATAGCTCTTCTGCGGATATACGGTTCAGCTACTTCTTTCATTTCAATGGCAGTTTGGACACGGGTTACCACGTCAATATTTTCTAGAGAATCTTGAAGCGCAAGGGCATTCATAACAGTACCGAGCATTCCCATGTAATCAGATGTGGCTCTATCCATATTCACCGAATCTCTTCCTCTCCAGAAGTTTCCTCCCCCGACTACAATGCTCGTTTCCACGCCCATTTCGTTGATTTTTTTTATGTCTTGCGCAATTGATTTTACTCGGTTCATATCTATCCCGGATTCTTTGTTGCCTGCCATAGCTTCACCGCTTAGCTTTAATACGATCCTATCGTATTTTGGATTCATATTATCACCTTTTATTTTTGTTCCATTTGTTTAGCTACTTCTTCTGCAAAATTTTCCTCTCTCTTTTCCAGACCTTCTCCTACTTCATATCTTGTAAATCTTCTGATTTTGATGTTTTCTCCGATTTTTGAAGCTATATTGTTCAACACATCTTGAACTTTCAAGTCAGAATCCTTGATAAATTTTTGATCTAATAGAACTATTTCTTCATAGAATTTTTCCATTCTGCCTTCAATCATTTTTTCAACAATTTTTTCCGGCTTTCCTTCATTTAGAGCTTGTTCTCTCAATATTTCTCTTTCGTGTTCTTTTTCTTCTTCAGGAACTTCTTCACGAGTTACATACTTGGGAGAAAGTGCAGCTATTTGCATTGCTACATCTTTAACGAATACTTTAAATTCTTCATTCTTTGCAACGAAATCCGTTTCAGTATTAACTTCAACTATTACTCCGATTCTTCCGCCGTGAATATATGCTTCAACTACGCCTTCAGATGCTATTCTTGATGATTTTTTAGCAATTGATGCAAGTCCTTTTTCTCTTAAAATATCCACTGCCTTATCTATGTCGCCATTGCTTTCAACCAGGGCTTTTTTACAATCCATCATTCCGGCAGATGTTTTTTCTCTAAGTTCTTTGATCATTGCAGCTGTTATTTCCATTTTAATTTCCTCCTTAAAAAAAGAGAGTTTTAAAGGCATAGCTTTAGAACTCTCATGAAATCTTACTCTTCTTCTTTATCTATAGCCGGTGTGTCTTCTTGAAGATCTTCTTTATCTTCTTCAACATCTTCTAAAGATTCTTCAGACATTTCTTCTGTGACTTCAATATCTTCATGTTTTTCGTCTTCTTCATAATCTTCAGTTTGAGTGCCTTGCTTTCCTTCCAATACTGCATTTGCAATTGTTTCTGTTATTAATTTTACAGCTCTGATTGCATCGTCATTTCCGGGTATTGGATAATCAATTTCGTCAGGATCGCAATTTGTATCGATAATTCCGATTACAGGTATTCCTAAAATTTGTGCTTCTTTAACAGCAATCTTTTCTTTTTTAGGATCTACAACGAAAATAGCATCCGGCATTCCCTTCATGTTTTTGATACCGCCAAGGAATTTTTCAAGCTTTTCCTCTTCGTGTTTGATTTTGATAACTTCCTTTTTCGGCAATCTATCAAGGATACCGTCTTCTTCCATTTGACCGATTTCATGTAATCTGTCAATTCTTCCCTTGATAGTATTGAAGTTAGTTAAAAGACCTCCCAACCATCTTTGGTTTATAAAGGGCATTTCACATCTTTTAGCTTCTTTTTCAATTGCATCTTGCGCCTGTTTTTTTGTGCCTACAAAAAGAATTACACCATTTTCTGCAGCAACTTCTCTTACGAATTCGTAAGCTTCATTAATTTTTTTGACAGTTTTTTGAAGATCGATTATATATATTCCATTTCTTTGAGTAAATATATATCTAGCCATTTTAGGATTCCATCTTCTTGTTTGATGTCCAAAGTGAACACCTGCCTCTAATAGAGACTTCATTGATATAACTGACAAAACATTCACCTCCGTTTTTTCCTCCACCCTCTTCATTTGCAACGGGGACAATTGCAACTCCCGTAACATCGAAGGATGTGTGT
Organism: uncultured Peptoniphilus sp.; assembly: GCA_964345555.1. GTDB lineage: Bacteria > Bacillota > Clostridia > Tissierellales > Peptoniphilaceae > Peptoniphilus_E. The sequence goes on from CAYFRD010000009.1 coordinate 20,888, forward strand.
AGTATTATATTTATTACCGCAAATCAGTATAACATACTGTAGTATTTCAAGCAAGATGTTTTTATATAAAAAACCTGTCTATAGACAGGTTTAATAATCTAAATCTTTAGAATTGTAAATCAAGTATGTTAGAAGTATCAAAATAATAAAAACTAAGAAATTAATTCCTATTTTTACTATGTCGATATTTCCGGCCAAGAACTCGATTGGGTTAAATACTTCCAAAGGCAATGTATTTACAACGTTTAAAATCGTTCCGCCATATATTTTGCCGAATATTATAAATATAACTATGAATATTACAAACAAGACGCTTGTTCCGTCTGTGAAGTTTGTCGATTTTGAAAGAGAGCTGAAAAACATACCCACGGACATGAACACCAAACCCGACAACAACAATCCCAAAAAGATTTTGCCTAAATCCACAATCAACACGTTATTTACCAATCCTTCAGTAAGTGGTGGAAGTACGGTTATAAAAAATGTCACAACTGCCAGCAGCAATAGAAATATTACATAAGTTATTATATTTGAAAGAAATTTTTGAGTAATGATCTCCGATCTCTCAATAGGATTTGAATAAACGTATTGAATTGAACCGTCGTCTAAATCTCTGGAAAGAGAGTTTGCGCCCAATTGCATTGCAAATATGCAGGTGAGGACAACTATATACTGATAAACAAAAGCTATATATTCGCTTATATTCGCATAATCCACCTTTCTGTCAAAACCTAAAACCTTTTGTAGACTCGGGCTTAATTGTCCTACAAAGCTATCAAACAGCGATTTCATGTTTTCATCAAGCATCATGGGATACAGTGCCATCAGAAGTCCTGTCAGTATTACAAGCACAAGAAACCAAGCTATCATTTTACCAAAATTGTGGTTGAATTCCCTAGTGAATACCATGATCAATTTTCCCCCTTGTCTTTTTGTACATTGTCTATATAAGATCCTTCGGTCAAATCTTCTTCTACGTCATATGCAATTTCTTCACTTGACGGTTGAGTTTGAGAACCTGTGCTTTCAGATTCATCAGAATAAACTACTTGAGTATTATCAATACTTTTTTCTTGGAATACAACGGTATTTTCATTGACATTTTCCGACAAGTCTTCATTTGAATTTACAACGACGGTTTCTTCCTTTTCAACTTCTAAATCTTCCTGCTCAACTTTTCCTGTTTTTTCAGAATAATCAGTATAATCCAAATTTTTGTTAAAATAAGCTGTAATCCTATCGGACAGCGAGGAATCTTCAATGGAATAGCTTGTCAATTCCGCATTTGCTATTACTCTCGACAATATAACCATATCCTTGTCATAATAAAAAATCTTTTCAAAGGGGTCATTTTTTATCATTCTTGCACCGATGTCGATAAAAGCATTTGAATTTTGGAAAGGTCCATAGATTTTTATGATCTTATCGTTTGAAACCTTATCTTTCAAGTATTCCACTTCTTTTATTTCTCCATCGTACAAATATGCCGCTCTGTCACAGTATCTTTGCGCTTCAACAAGTGAGTCGGTAAGGAACAGAACTGATAATCCTTCGTTTTTCCTCAACTCTTTCAAGTATGTAAAGAGTTTTTCTTTTTGTTCTAAATCAAGCTCCTTAGTAGCTTCATCAAGTATAATAAGCCTTGGTCTGATGATAAGTGCATTTATTATTGACATTATTCTCTTTTCACTATCGGTCATATCTGCAAATTTAAGTCTTGGATTAAAATTAAAATATCCGGTTAAATTGGCGATCTCTTCAGTATTTTTTAAATTGTGAAATGAAAGAGTATTTCTAAAAATAGTGCCTGCCTTCAAATTATCTTGATACAATAGACTTTGAGGTACATAGGATACGGATTCCTTTATGGTCTTTGACTCTTTCGAACAATCCATGTCGTATATGTATGCCTTTCCTCTTGAGGGTTTATGATAATTAAAAAGAATTTTTGCAAGTGTAGTTTTTCCGGATTTTTCCAATCCCAGTAGGGCAAAAATTTCTCCTTCCATCACTTCAAGATTTAAATTAGAGAAAACTTTATTCCTGCCAATTCTTTTAGTCAAATTATTTATGACTATTGCGCTCATTAATTCCACCTCTTTGTTAAAAATTATATAAAAAACCATTAAAATATCATATTAGCGTAATCTATAGTTTATCATATTTTTTTTAATTTTACTATATGATAGAATTTTCTAAATACATTATATTATAATTTTTATAACTACTTAAATATATTTAGAAAGGACCGAATTATGGAATATAAAATAGAAAAAGATTCTATGGGTTTTATTGAAGTCCCCAAGAATGTATATTGGGGAGCGCAGACTCAAAGATCTTTAAATAACTTTAAAATTGGAAAAGACATTATGCCCCTTGAATTGATAAAAGCTATCGCCTTAATAAAGGGAGCTTGTGCCGTGGCTAATTTCCACAAGGGAGATTTAAGTGAGGAAAAAAAGAATGCAATTTTACAAGCTTCTGCTGAAATAATCGACAACAAATTAAACTCCAACTTTCCTTTAAAGGTCTTCCAAACAGGCTCGGGAACTCAAAGCAATATGAATGTAAACGAAGTAATATCAAACAGAGCCAACGAAATTCTCTTAAAAAAAATAGTACACCCCAATGACGATGTAAATATGTCTCAAAGTTCAAATGATGTATTCCCCAGTGCAATGCACATTGCCGCAATTATGAAGATATCTGCCGAATTAATTCCAGCAATGAAAGATATAATCAAAACCTTTGAAATCTTGGAAGAAAAATATGATGATGTGATTAAAATCGGAAGAACTCATCTACAAGATGCCACTCCCGTTAAATTTTCTCAAGAATTAAGTGGGTATAAAGAAATGATAAGCATTAATTTAAATATGGTCAAAGAATCTATGAAAGGTCTGTTGTCGCTTGCCATAGGAGGAACCGCTGTGGGTACAGGCATCAATTCAAGTCCCGGATTCGGGGATGAAGTATGCGAAATCCTAAAGTCGAAGACCGGATTTGATTTTTATTCTTCAAAAAACAAATTTCATTCCCTCACTTCCAAGGATCAGTTGTCATATGTTCATGGCGCCTTAAAGTCTTTGGCTTGTAACTTATTTAAGATCGGCACGGATATTAAGCTGCTCTCCAGCGGTCCGAGATGTGGATTGGGAGAAATTAAAATTCCATCTAATGAGCCGGGTTCATCAATAATGCCGGGAAAGATAAATCCAACACAAGCAGAAGCTCTTACAATGGCATGTGTTCAAGTTATGGGAAACGACACCGCCATATCCATAGCCGCCGCAAACGGAAATTTTGAGTTGAACGTTTTTATGCCCTTGATTATAAATAATTTTTTGCAATCCGTGGAACTGCTTGCAGATTCAATAAAATCCTTTGATAATAATTGTCTTGCAGGCATAGAGCCCAATAGAGAAATTATTGAAAATCATCTGCAAAATTCTCTAATGCTTGTGACAGCTTTAAGTCCCGTCATAGGATATGAAAATGCATCTAAAATTTCAATCTTGGCATACAAAGAAAACATATCTCTGAAAGAAGCTGCAATTAGATTAAAACTTGTGGATTCTGAAGAATTTGATAAAATAGTTGATGTTAAAAAAATGATTTAAGTTTAATAATTCTATATATGGTATAATTATTAGTTGTTAATGAAAAGAGGCGATACAAATGAAACTTGGAATAATCGGTCTTCCCAATGTAGGAAAATCCACGCTTTTTAATGCCCTTACAAAGGCAGGAGCTGAAGCTGCAAACTATCCCTTTGCCACAATAGACCCCAACATCGGAATGGTAAAGGTTCCGGACGAAAGGCTGGACAAACTAAGCGTGTTGAGCAACAGTGGAAGAATAGTAAATGCTACTATTGAATTCTACGACATAGCAGGTCTTGTGAAAGGTGCAAGCAAGGGCGAAGGACTTGGAAATCAATTCTTGTCAAATATAAGAGAAGTTGATGCCATTGTGCATGTGGTCAGATGCTTTGACGATGAAAATATCATTCACGTAGACGGCAGTGTCGATCCAATAAGGGATATTGAAAATATAAATTTGGAACTTGTTTTTTCCGATATGGAACAAGTTGAAAAAAGAATTTCAAAGGTGGAAAAACAAGCTAAATCTGATAAAAAATTAAAACCCGAACTTGAATTGCTGCAAAAAGTACTTGCCACACTTGAAAAGAACGAACCTGCAAGAAACGTACAGTTGAGCGATGAAGAAGAAAAACTCATAAAAAACTATGCTCTTCTAAGTTCCAAACCGGTTATATACGTTGCAAATATTTCGGAAGATGAAGTTTCCGATTACAGCGACAATGATTACGTTAAAAAAGTTAACGAATTTTCAAAATCGCAAGGCGATGAAATGGTCGTCATAAGTGCAGAAATTGAATCCCAAATACAATCTCTTCCAGAAGATGAAATGGAATTATTCCTTGAAGAACTTGGTCTTGAAAACTCAGGGCTGGATAAATTGATACAGTCCAGTTACAAACTGCTCGGACTTATAAGTTTCCTCACTACAGGAGAAATGGAATCAAGAGCCTGGACCATCACAAAGGGAACCAAGGCTCCTCAAGCTGCAGGCAAAATTCACTCCGATATTGAAAGAGGATTTATCAAAGCCGATATCATATCCTACGAAGACTTGATCCAGTGCGGTTCTGTAGCAAATGCCAGGGAAAAGGGTCTGATAAGATCCGAAGGAAAAGAATACGTCATAAAAGACGGAGATGTCGTAAATTTTAAATTTAATGTATAAAAAAAGTTACTATAAATTATAGTAACTTTTTTGTTCAAAATATAATGGAGCACGCGGAGGGATTCGAACCCTCAATCTCTGGCTTCGGAAGCCATTGCTTTCTCCTTTAGGCTACGCGTGCAAATCTAAAGCATGTCATATAATTCTTTAGATTTATTGTATTGTTCATCTATCATATCAGGAGAAAAACTTACCGTATTCAAATTTTCTAAATCTACTTTAAATACCGGATTTCCTAAAATATTGTAGAAATGCAATTCTCTATGGTCATCAGAGACCTTTTCAATTATAAAGCACCTATCCCCTTTTTTAAAGAACTTCAAATCGTATCCATGCTCACTTTTGTAATCTTTTTCCAATATTTCAAAACCATCTACGCTGTTTATATTCTGTGATAGTGTATCCAACAGAAAAATATAATCGTCCTTCAACATATTCTGAGAATTTTCATCTGAAATTTCATTGAAATTAACTGAATGAAGATTTTTTTCTTCCTTCAATTTTTCGATAGACGAATCGCCTATAAAGCCTGTAGCCGAAAAATAATTTATAAAATCGGACTTTAAGCTCAAAATATCCTGAATTTCTTGCTTCTTCTCTGCATTTAAATAATTTTCATCATATTTATCATTTATATAATTATTTAAAAAATATTTCAAGTATGAATTATTATTACTTTCATAGAATTTTAAAATTCCCATGTCTTTATATAAATTAAAATTATATTTTGATATTTTATTGGAAATATCCGATAAATAGCTGTCATTAAATCCTATGGATGAAATTAAAATATTCACACTTTGATCTTCTGTGCTTAATTTTTCATCACTGTAGTATAGGGATCTCAAGGGTTCATAATAATTTTCTTTTTCAGATGTAATTTTAGGAATTACATCCCTTAAATTGAAATCTATATTGGCAATTTGATATCCTTGCAGAGTTTTTAACATTGCTTCTATTTCTACGTCGGCTTTAGAATCCCTCACCTGTTTTTCTAAATTTTCAAACTCTGAAATCTTTGAATTGTTTGCGGATATTTTTTCGGAAAGTTCTGCTATCTGTGTCTCTTTATCCTCTATGTTCTTTTTGAGTAAATTATTTTTTATCCTGATGTCCTTTATTTGCCTGTTGGAATTATTAAATTGTCTAAGAGAATACCATCCCAGTATAGCAGATAAAACCATGCAAAAAGCACATATGCCCACCAGAACTTTATTACTTAATTTGCTCATACTTATCACTTATCTTTCTTAACACATCAATGGAGCCTTCATTTTCATAATATGTCTTGAGCAGCTCATCACATTTATTTGAAAATTTTTCAAGTTTGTCACTGGACAGTGATCCGGTCTTCAATCCCAGATCTTCGTATAGTTTATATATCTTTTGAAGCGAATCAATTTGATCCCTCAAGTTACTGAAATTAATATCCGTATCCTGATCCGTGCTTATGCCATTGAGTTCCACGCTGTAAGGTATGCTTAAAAAATACAAAAAGTTATTGTTTAAACTCCAGTTATTTAACGAACTTAAATACTTAATTGTTCCATCAGATTTCGCATAATCTATAAAACTCACTATATCCAACTCATCATATAAATCTAAATTCAAACTGTTGTACTTGTCCTCATCGCTAAGTTCAAAGTAATTGGATAGAATATTTTCCAAATCCTCTTTATTGTAATACTCACCTCTATAATAGTCTGAGTGAGCTTTAATCAAGTCAAGTACTTTATTTTCTATTTCTTCATTTTGCCTGTTGAGGATGGTGATTTGTTCACTGATATAAATCTTCATACTTGTATTTATGTCAAATCCATAGGCATTTAAAATGTGGTCTTGTTTCTCAGATATTTTATTTTGAATATCTTCATAGCTTTGAAGAAGATTTTCTTCTTCAGATTCCAAGTCATTTAATTTTTTTGTGAGTTCAATATTTAAATCACTTTGTTCTTCAAATGAATTTAAGTGTAAGTAGCTATAGCCGTAAAAAATCACAGTCATAACCAAAACCACAGCACTTAAAATACAAATTACATATAGTGCTTTTGAATTTCTTTTCATATTAATACCTTTTTAAATTGATTATGTTTTTGTGGATTCCGGTATATTTATCGTCTATTTTTTTTATCAAAATATAGGAAATGGCCATGGATATCAGCCCTATGAAAAATGACAATATTTGTCTGTCATCTTCTTTTAATACAAGGCTGCTTAAAAATACTCCCACTACAAAAAACATCAAAGGGACAGCATATACCAATAATATATATCTTAAATAATTTTTGTTATTGACTTCAAGTATAACTCTGTCCCCCACTTCTGCACCTATGGTGTTGGGAAGTATTTGAGTCATCGGTTTTGATTCTGCACACTTAGCAGAACATGTTTCACAGCTTTCTCCACATGCAGAAGATCTTACCGTTGTTATTTCTACATTATTTTCAACAACTTTTAAAACTATTCCTTCTCTTTGCATAAATCCACCTGACTATTCTATAACTTTAATATGAACCTCTTTTAATCCTTCTTCGCTTAATTCTGCAGGAGCTTCGGTCAATAGATCTGTCGCCGATTGAGTCTTTGGAAAAGCTATTACATCTCTTATATTGCTTGAATCTGTAAAAAGCATCATCAATCTATCCAGACCGTAGGCGATTCCTCCATGTGGAGGTGCTCCATATTTAAAAGCTTCAATTAAAAATCCGAATTTTTCTTGAATTTCTTCATCTTCAAATCCTAAAGCTTCAAACATCTTGTTTTGTACTTCCGGATTATTTATTCTTATGGATCCGCCACCCATTTCATCGCCGTTTATTACCAAGTCATAGGCTTTAGCTCTCATATCTTCCATATTCGCTCCGAATAAATGCAAGTCTTCATCCATAGGAGATGTAAAGGGATGATGTTTAGCTACAAATCTATGTTCTTCTTCACTGTATTCAAATAAAGGAAATTCAGTGATCCAAGTTATCTTATAATCGTCATTATTTATCAGATTTAAATCTCTTGCCAATTTATTTCTTAAATTTCCTAAGCTGTCAAATACTACACTGTTTTTATCTGCAACGAAGAACAATAAATCTCCATCTTCCACTTCCATTTTTTCTTTTATTTTATCAATAGTTTCAGCACTTAAAAACTTTGCTATAGGCGAGGAAATTTCTCCATTGTTAAACTTAATCCATGCAAGACCCTTTGCTCCAAAATCTTTGATAAAATCTTCAAGTTTGCCGATTTCCTTTCTAGATATCTTGTCTGCAGCTCCTTTGGCATTGATGGCTCTGACACTTTTGCCCTTTTCAGTAGCCGATTCAAATACCTTGAATCCACATTCTTCCACACAGTCTGAAACATTTACCAGTTCAAGTCCGAACCTCAAATCCGGCTTGTCAACTCCGAATCTGTCCATAGCTTCACCGTAATTCATTCTGTTAAACGGTATTTGAACATCTATATTTAACATATCCTTGAACGCTTTTTTTATAAATCTTTCGTTGACGGCAAGTACATCGTCTATATCTACAAAGGACATCTCAAGGTCTATTTGCGTGAATTCCGGTTGTCTGTTAGCTCTTAAATCTTCATCTCGAAAACACTTTGTTATTTGAATGTATTTGTCTAACCCCGATACCATCAACAATTGCTTCATAAGTTGCGGAGATTGAGGTAGTGCATAAAACTTGCCGGCATTTATTCTGCTGGGAACCAAGTAGTCCCTTGCTCCTTCAGGAGTGGGTTTTGAAAGCATGGGTGTTTCCACTTCCACAAATCCCTCTTCGTGAAAAAAGTCCCTAGTAACTTTATAAAATTTAGATCTCATCATAAGATTATTTTGCATTGACGGTTTTCTCAAGTCCAAATATCTGTATTTAAGTCTCATGGCTTCAGATACATTGTCATCGTCTTTGATATAAATAGGCGGAACTTCTGATTTATTCAATATTCTGAGTTCTCTCGCCAATATTTCTATATGGCCTGTTTTAATGTTTTCATTTATGGAAGATCTCATTCTGACTGTTCCTACGACGGCAATTACAAATTCAGACCTGAGTGTGCTCGCCTTTGTAAATAAATCTTCATCTACAGTATCGTCAAATACCACTTGAACAATTCCTGCTCTATCTCTAAGATCTAAAAATATAATAGAACCTAAATTTCTTTCCTTGGCAACCCAACCCATCACCGTAACTTCTTCACCGATATTTTTTTCTTCCAAATCTCCGCAATAATGAGATCTTTTTAAACCCTTTATATTGTCTAGCATAAATCCTCCTAAAAAAACTCGTCCAAAATGGGACGAGTTATTCTCGCGGCACCACCCTTTTGGGTAATCCTCTTATATTAATTTTTTTAAAACTTTTAAATAACTAAATTTATTATAATCATGAGCCCTCAAACTGTCAACTTAACAGGTTCTTTCAGATACTTTTGAATATAATTTTCCCTCGTCTTGAATCATGTTTTTGCTAGTCATGTGATCATATACATATTTTGCACCCTTGTCCATGCCTTGACAGCCTGCTAAAAGAACAACGTCATTACTTTGTGCTCCGTCGATTATTTCATTAATTGCTTCTTCCAGAGTTTCAAATATTTTGCATTCTATGCCCTTATCTTCCATAACCTCTTTGAAGGCAGTCAACTCTTCATCCTTAACCACGTCTTTTTCATCAACGGCATCTCTGCTAAGCGTAGCATAAAAATGCTTGGGTTTGAGCTCTTTCAGCCATTTGGCGGTGGCTTCAGCACATTCTCTGTTTAGACTGGCTCCCCTGCTTCCTCTGATAGCATAGAGCATATTTAAATTTTCGTATTCCATTTGTGAAAGAGTTTGGAGCGTTACATCTATATTTCTGACATTTGCATAATGATCATCAATTATTTTAAATTGAGCGTCATAAATCATTTCAAATCTTCTCTCCACACCTTCAAAGGCACTAAGGGATTTCGCTATTATATCTGCTCCTATTCCGTTCGCAAGAGCGATTATAATAGCCGCAACAGAGTTCATAACAGATGAATATCCCGCTACATTCAACTCTATATTGAAACTTTGGGCTTTTATTTTCTTACCGGGTAATTCAATATCGTTTAAAATATTAAATTTATATTTCCCGAACCCTGTTGATAAATCCAGCTCACTTATTGAAAAATCATAATTGCCATTTTGAAGGGAATATTTGAGAACTCGTGCTTGAGTTTGATTTGCCAGTTTTGCTATATGCTGAAAATCCATATTTAAAACAGCAATCGCATCTTTTTTAGCATATTTTACAAGTCTGGACTTATATTCATAGTATTTTTCAAAACTGCCGTGTTGTTCAATATGCTCTCTGCTGAAATTATTGAAGCTGATTATATCAAAATCGATATTTCTCACTCGGTACAGTTCCTGTGCAGAGGAAGAAACTTCCATTGTAACCCTATCTATTCCCTTGTCCGACATATCTTTAAATGTTTCTTGCAGTTCTATGGACTCGGGAGTAGTTAGTATGGATGGGGTCATGACGTCAGCATACTTTGTAAATACAGTACCGATAATACCGGTCTTATATCCTGCATCTTTGTAAATTTTATCCACCATAAAACTTGTGGTAGTTTTTCCATTTGTAGCAGTGATGCCAGTTACATTCAACTTTTTTGAAGAATCTCCGTAAAAGTTTTTGGAAATATCCGCTAAGGCAATCCTTGAGTTTGCAACTTTTATTTGTGGGATACAAACATCACTGAACTCTTCCACAACAGCTATTACAGCTCCCCTTTTGCGAGCATCGGCTATATATTTATGTCCATCAGTTATATAACCTTTTATAGCAACAAATAAAGAATTTTCAGATGCAGCCTTGCTATTATGACAAATTGATTCAATATCAAAATTATCTGCCACTGTTCCTTTAAAACTCATCGTTTCAACATTTTTTAATAAATCACAAAGTAACATTTTTCAACTCCCATTTGTATAATACTTCAACTTTTTATTGAAAACTTCATCATTCCTGTTTAAATAATCCCTTAAATTTTTAAAATTCAAAATTTGGTTGACCTTTCCGTCTTCTCTTATAAACTTAGAGGAAGAACCCATTCCGAAAGCTATTATGTCCTGCACTTCTTCTATGATCAATATATTGTAAATGCATTCCTTTCCCGGCAATGAATATCCTATATTTTCTCCGTTTCCTATTATTTTCTTTTGTCTGTACATATAGTAGGGATTGTAAGATTTTTTATGCAAGTATTTTTTAGAAAAGTCTATCACATCATCTATCGAACTTTCAAAGTGATAATTTTTTTCAAAAAGTTTTGAGCCTTTCTTCAAAGATAGGTTGTGTATGGTTATATTTTCAGGCCCCAAATCTGAAACATACTTAATGCTTCTAATCATGTCTTCAGAAGTTTCTGTGGGCAACCCAAGTATTAAATCCATATTTATCAAGTCAAATCCAAGTTTTCTCGCCAGCGCATATTTCTTTTCAAAATCTCTTAAATTCATAGGTCTGTTTATGATTTTTGAAATGCTTTCCTTGGAACTCTGTGGATTTAAGCTTATTCTGTCAACTCCGAAATCCTTGAGCAAATTCAACTTTTCTTCGTCCAAAGTATCTGTTCTACCACATTCAACTGTATATTCAAGGGGTTCTTTGAAATTATCCTTTATAGTCTTGAGCAACTTATAGATTTGATTTATCGATAATGACGTAGGAGTCCCGCCGCCAATATAGATAGATGTAGGCGCACCTTTCAAATATGGAATCTCTCTTGAAATCTCTTCTGTAAGTTTATCTACATAGATTGCGGCTTTTTCTTTTGAATATAGCATACTGTTAAAAGAACAATAACTACATATGCTTTTACAGAATGGAATATTTATATATAGGCTGTAGGAGTCTTTTGCATTTATTTTATCCAACACAGTCAATTCTTTTTCCACAATGTTTCTTAGAAGTTCGGCTTTTTCTTCTCTTACCAAGTACTTGGTCTTAAGTATGCTTTTTGAGGTTTCATCATCATTTTTGCACAGAAATTTTCTGAAAAGCTTAGTTGGTCTCATGCCCGTCAGAATTCCCCAATCATCATTTTCTATATAGTCTATTAGATTGTCATGAATTGCTCTTTTTATCGCATTAACTAAAGTATCTTCACCTTTTTTAAAATTAAATTGTCTATTAATTACATCAGATCTAAATTGAATAATGTTTTTAGTCAGTTCTATTTTCACATAAAGAGAGCTTTCCTTAAAAAGTGTAGGAAAACTCATAGTTAGATATTCAAATATTTTATGAACTACAACATCATTGTCGCAATATACTTTTATCATTTTATTTGAAAATATTATTTATAAAAGGATTGCTTTGCCTTTCGATTTTGATAGTAGTCTCCGGTCCATGTCCCGGCAATACCAGGGTGTTTTCAGGAAGAGTCATTAAATAGTTAAGTGATTTCATTATTTGGTCGTAATCTCCACCTTCAAAATCCGTTCTACCTATGGAGCCTTTAAATAACGTATCTCCGCTGAATAAAACATCGTCCAAAAGGAGACACATACCTCCCGGAGTATGCCCCGGTGTGATGAGAACTTTCAATTCTTTTTCTCCCAAGAATATACTATCTCCGTTCTTCACCAATACATCAGCACTTATTTCACGTCCTGTTTGTGCAGATCTCCTGATCAGCATAGGATTGTCTATTTCACTTATATAAGATTTTACACCGAAATAGTCGCAAAGCTTTTTCACTGCTCCGAAGTGGTCAGGGTGAGCATGAGTTATTATTATTTTATCGATAATAAGACCTTTCTCCTTTATTGCGTTAATAATGTCTTCAGGTTGATATCCGGGGTCTATTATAACGGCTCTATCGGTTTCATCAAATACAATATAGCAATTAGTTTGATAATCTCCCAACACAAGTCTTATAACATTGAAATTCATTTAAAACTCCTTTCTACTATCCAATAAAATAGTCACAGGGCCATCATTTATCAAGCCTACTTTCATATCGGCTCCATACTCTCCTACTTTGATTTTTATGCCTTCTTTCTTTGCCATGGAAATATACTCTTCATACAATTTGATCCCTTCATCAAATCCGGCAGCTCTTACATAACTTGGTCTGTTTCCCTTTCTTGCATCTCCGTAAAGTGTGAACTGAGAAACTAAAAGCAGCTCTAAATCATAATCTATCAGACTTTTATTCATAACTCCGTCTTCATCATCAAAAATTCTAAGTTTTTTTATCTTGTTGTAAATATATTCCAGATCCCTCTGTTCGTCTTCCTTTTCTATCCCGAGAAGCACCAACAAACCTTTCTCTATACTTGCAATCTCATTACCCTCTACAACTACATCAGCTTTTTTTACTCTTTGTACTACAGCTCTCAAATTATCTCCTACCCTTTAACTCTGTATGCGTCTATTACATTAGTTATTTTCTTTATTTTCCCAAGTATTTTGTTTAAGTCTTCTTTACTCTTTATATCGACAACTATATCCAAGTACAGATCCTTGTCCTTGTCGACCCTCGCATTAAGAGAATGCATATACAGATTCATGTCGTTTATCTTACTTGCCACATCGGAAATTACATTTTTCTTGTCGAAAGCTCTTACTTCAATCTCTGTACTGTAACTTGCACCCTCTTCCGTATCCCAGTAGACATCCACTATTTTGTCGGAATTTATCATGTTCTTGATGTTTGTACAATCGGCTCTATGAACTGAAACACCTCTTCCGATGGTGATGTATCCCACCACATCATCTCCAGGTACAGGGTTGCAGCACTTGGCAAATCTAACCTTTACATTATCGATGTCCTTTAATATAATACCGTCTTGCGAAACTTTTCTCGGTTTGTGCTGCACCGGATTGATAATCGGTACACCTGTTTTGTTCACCTTTTTAAAAATATCTGTCAATTTAGAAAATACTTGATTTATAGTTATGCTTCCGAATCCTATTCCTGCATACAAATCATCCAGGGAAGAAATGCTTAGCTTACCTATAATATCTTCAAGCCATTCCTCTTTTAAAATATCATTTACTTTGTAACCTAGTTTTTTAGCTTCGCGCTCAAGGCTGTCCCTACCTCTTTCGATGTTTTTATCTCTGTCTTTTACCTTGAAATATTGTTGAATCTTCTTTTTAGCCTGATTGCTTTTTACGATTTTAAGCCAATCTTTTGAAGGCCCTGAATTTGAGTTAGTGATAATCTCGATTATATCTCCGCTTTTGAGTACATAATCCAACGGCACTATTCTGCCGTTTATTTTTGCTCCGGTACAAGTATTTCCTATTGCCGAGTGAATTCTGTATGCAAAATCTATCGGCGTAGACCCTTCAGGTAAATTTATTACATCTCCGTTGGGAGTAAACACGAATACTTCATCGGCAAAAAAGTCGATTTTTAAAGTTTCAATAAAGTCATTGGGATCGTTCAAATCCTTTTGCCACTCTAAAAGTTGTCTCAACCAAGTGAGATTTTCATCAAAGGATGTCGATTTAGTCGCTCCTGATTTGTACTTCCAGTGAGCGGCGATACCGTATTCAGCTGTTTGATGCATCTTGTATGTCCTGATTTGAACTTCAAATGTCTCACCGTTATCATCTATTACAGTCGTGTGCAGTGATTGGTAATTATTGGGTTTGGGCATGGCGATATAATCTTTGAATCTGCCGGGTATGGGCTTCCAAAGAGTGTGGACCACACCGAGAGTACCGTAGCAATCCTTTATATCTTCAACTAATACACGAATTGCTGACAAATCATATATTTCATCAAAGGCCTTGCCCTTAATCTTCATTTTTTTATAAATAGAATAGAAATTTTTAGGTCTCCCATGTATATCAGACTCGATATTTACATTGTCGAGATTTTCCTTCAAAGTATCAATTATGCTGTTGATTAAGTCTTCTCGCTCATTTCTTCTCTTATTTACCATGTCCATCAATTGGTAGTAATTTTCCGGGTCCAAGTATCTAAGAGAAGAATCTTCCAACTCCCACTTAATTCTGCTCATACCGAGTCTATCGGCAATTGGCGCGTATATTTCCAATGTTTCAAGTGCCTTCTCTTTCTTTTTGGCATCTGTCATATATTCAAGAGTTCTCATGTTGTGAAGTCTGTCGGCTAATTTGACTATGATCACCCTTATATCCTTTGCCATTGCAAGAACCATTTTACGAATATTTTCCGCTTGTTTTTCCTGTTTGGTCTTGTAACTTAATTTTTTAAGTTTGGTAACTCCATCAACCAGATCGGCTATTTCTTCTCTGAACATGGTTTTTATGTCGTCATAGGTTACATCCGTATCTTCAATGGTGTCATGAAGAAGTCCCGCTATTATCGTAGGGGTGTCCATATTCATATCTGCAAGTATCATAGCAACATTTAACGGGTGAATAATATAATCCTCTCCCGAATTTCTCTTTTGTTCCTTATGATGTTCATTTGCGAGATTATATGCCTTTCTCAGCATCTCTTCATCAAGTTCGGGATTGTATGTCTTTATTTTCTTAATTAGTTCTTCTATCATAATTAACACCACTTATTCTATAATTAGAAATGTTTAATTGGATTGTTCTATTGCCCTTATATTCATTTATAACAGGCATGTAAACAATATCCAAATTAAAATCTGCATTTCCATAATCTATTAAATTATCCAAGCTCTTTTTTTCTAAAAACATAGATATATTATCATAAAATACTTCTATTTTTTCAAAAAATATCGCAGGCAATCTTGCTGTACCATCGTCCAAAAGCATTTTT
The DNA here is from genome assembly GCA_964345555.1 of uncultured Peptoniphilus sp. Lineage (GTDB taxonomy): Bacteria > Bacillota > Clostridia > Tissierellales > Peptoniphilaceae > Peptoniphilus_E. The sequence goes on from CAYFRD010000009.1 coordinate 36,425, forward strand.
ATAACGTTTTTTTCTTTGCCGAAAACTTTAAAATCTGCAATCTTTAAATTTTTAGTGGCAAAAACCGGTTTTGGGTTTCCATTTCCAAAGGGCTTGAGTTTATCTATATCCAGCAACAAGTAATTATCTATCTGCGAAAGCCTTAAATTTAAATCTATATAAACTCTTTTCATCAAATCCGTTCTTTTTATCTCTGAAAAATTGTTTATATTTATAACGAATTCCTTGTAATTTTCCTCTTTTAAGCTCAATCCACATGCCATAGCATGCCCTCCGAATCTATCAAGCAAGTACTTTAGTTCCGAAATTTTCTCAAACATATTGTACCCTTCAATACTTCTTCCGGAACCCTTTAAAAGTCCCTTCGACTTTGTCAAAACTATGGTCGGATGATTGTATTTTTCTTTAATTCTACCCGCAACAATACCAACTATTGATTCATCTATTTTTTCATCTCTAAGAACAAATACAGGAAATTTTTCCTCCATATTGTACTGATTTATCTTGTTATCTATGGAACTAAATCCTTCATCTGTCAACTTCTGTCGCTCTGAATTCAATTCTCTTAAACCTTTTGCCATCTTCAGGGCACGTTCATAATCCTCTTCAAGAAGTAGCTTTAATGCTAAATCAGCTGTTTTTAATCTACCGCTGGAATTAATAGTAGGTCCTATGATAAAACCTACATGGTAAACCTGAATTTCTGTATCTATAATATCACTTGCTTCCATAAGAGCTCTCATGCCGACATTTGATGTTCTATTGAGTTTTTTTAGTCCATAGTGAACTATTATCCTGTTTTCATCAACTATGGGCATAACATCGCAAATGGTTGCCATAGCGGCAAATTCCAAGAATTCATCATATAATTTGTTTTCTTCCATTGAATTTATTTTAAAGAGATATTCTATTAATTTAAAGGCGACCACTGCTCCGCAAATATCTACAAAGGGATACTTCGAAGTGCTCCTTTTAGGGTCTACAATATAAGGGCAATCGGGCAAGACTTCCACGCCATCAACAATAGGCGGCTCGTGGTGATCCGTTATAACGACAACAATGCCCTTACTCTTAGCATATTCAATTTCGTCAATGGCAGCTATGCCATTATCACAAGTTATTATTAAATCAATGCTGTCAGCTACAGCATTGTCAATCATAGAATTGTTTATTCCATACCCGTCCTCGACTCTGGAGGGTATTTTGTAATCGACTATTCCGCCCAACATGGATATCCCTTTGTAGAGAATATAAGTGCTCATAACGCCATCAACATCATAATCGCCTATTATTCTTATTTTTTCTTTTTTATTTATTTTATTTATTATAAGATTTGATGCCTTTATAATATCAGGAAGAAACAGCGGTGTATTCATATCTTCTATCTTAGGATTTAGAAATTTCTTTATTTTTTCCTCTGTATCTATATTTCTATTTGATAAAATTCGATAGACATATTCGCTTAACTCTAATTCAGTATAGTTTATTTTATTTTCAGTATTCTGTTTAAGAATCCACTTTTCCATCATATCACCGCTTAAATTAAGTTAAAATTAAGTATATCACAAAAGTTCACTAAATAGAATATTAACAGTTCCACTAGAAATATAGAAAATATGTACTTTTACTCATTTTCATGCATAAACAGGAATAGCATATTTAAAATTCAGTGCTCTATAATTAAAATTTCTTCTGACTAGAAAATTATTAAGTATCATAGTTCTTGTCCTAGTATTTGCACTAAAAAACAGACTAAAATATAATTTCAGTCTGTTTTAATAAATTTAAATATATCTGTTAATATCAGCTTTCATTAGCAACTATGGATATTGCACACTCTATTCTTTTTTTCTCCATTTCGCATCCGAGTTCAAAGGGTTCGTTTATATCGTTGTTTGAATAGTAGGCATTTGCATGACATCCTCCACTGCAATAATATCTTGCCCAACACTGTGTACATTTGTCCTTGGTGAAGATATTCGTGCATTTAAAGTTATCCCTAAGTTCAGTATTTTTTATTCCTTCACGAATATTCCCCAGTTTAAAATCTACTTCTCCGACAAATTGATGGCAGGGATATATATCGCCTTCCGGTGTAATTGCCACATATTCTGAACCTGCTCCGCAACCAACCGTTCTTTTTACCGCACAAGGTCCTTGTGTCAAGTCAATCATAAAGTGGAAGAATAGAAAATCTCCATCTTTTTTTCTGATTTCAATATAGTCCTTACTTAACTTTTCATACTCTTCTAAAATCTTAGAAAGATGTTCCGCTTTTATGGCATAGGGTTCTTTTTCATCTGTAACAACAGGTTCAATGGACGTCTTTTTAAATCCCTCTTCATAAAAAGTTTTTAAGTCTTCTGAAAAGTCTAAGTTTTCATTGGTAAATGTCCCTCTGATATAGTAGTCTTTTTTTCCTCTTCTTTCTACCAATTTTTTAAATTTTGGCACAATTACATCATAGGATCCCTTTCCGTTTATGGTGGGCCTCATGTGGTCATTTATGTCTCTTCTTCCGTCAAGGGATAAAACCACATTGTCCATATTTTCATTTATAAAATCTATTTTATCATCGTCTAAAAGCATTCCGTTGGTAGTTATGGTAAATCTGAAATGCTTATTGTGTTTTTTTTCAACTTCTCTTCCGTATTTCACAAGTTTTTTCACTACTTCAAAGTTCATCAAAGGCTCTCCTCCGAAAAAATCCACCTCGAGATTTCTTCTGTTGCCGGAATTTTCAATTAAAAAATTCAGAGATCTTTTGCCCGTTTCTTCGTCCATGAGCATTCTCTGTCCCTTGAAGTTTCCTTGAGAAGCAAAGCAATATCTGCAGCTCAAATTACAATCATGTGCCACATGTAGACACATAGCTTTTATAATATTGTCGCTGTTGTAACTTGACTTTATGAGCCTTTGATCTTCTGTAAAGAGCATTTCTTTTTCTTTAAGCTCGCTAATTTCGCTTATAGCTTCTACTATAGTAGATTTATCGTATTTATCTTTATATTTATTTATAAGTTCATCTTTGGTCTGTGTTTCAAAATCGTCCACCAAGTCATAAACTATTTCATCGACAACATGCACCGATGCACTTGGAACATCAAGAACAATGTATTTGTCATTTAAATTAAATTTGTGAATATTCACATACATCTCTCCCGTTTATTAAACAATAAGACTCCTTATTCCACGATGCTTCGCATCCAGTCGGTACGGAAATCTTGTTATTTTGCAATAAATAAAAGGCTGGTATCAACCAACCCTTTATTTATCAGTATTTTCACATTTTTGATTGCCTACAGTACAGCTAGTTTTACAAGCTGATTGGCAGGATGTTTGACATTCGCCGCATCCGCCCTTAGCAAAGGTATCTTTCAGTCTTTTGCTGGTAAGTGTTTTAATAAGTTTCATATGTACCTCCACATTATGATTTTAAATCTTCTTTATCTACAACTACAGAATTAACTCCCCATTTCATGAGGTCAATTCTGGATTTATTGCCAGAAGTTTCTAAGATTAAATAATCTTCTTTTATCAGAACGATTGTACCCTTAATTCCGCCGATTGTAATAATTTCATCTCCGACTTTAAGGTTTTCTCTCATATCTTTAATTTGCTTTTCTCTCTTTTTTTGAGGTCTTATAAACAAAAAATAGAAAGCGACCATCATCAAAACAAAAGGTCCAAAAGCTCCTAAAAGTTGATTCATATCTCCCATTAGCATTCCCTCCAAATCTTCTTAATATTAATTATAACCGTATTTATTATAAAAGTCATCTTTAAATTCAATAAAGCAATCATTTTTAATGGCTTCTCTGATATTTTTCATTAAATTTATCAAAAAGTGAAGATTGTGTATTGTTGCAAGCCTTAATGCCAATATTTCATCCACATTGAATAAGTGCCTTATATAAGCTCTTGTATAATTCCTGCAAGTATAACAGTCACATTCCGGATCGAGTTTTGTAAAATCTTCTTTGTACTTGGCATTTTTTATCACAAGCTTTCCATTGCTTGTCATTACAGTTCCATTTCTTGCAATTCTCGTAGGTAAGACGCAGTCTGCCATATCTATACCTCGTTCCACCGCTTCAAATAGATAGTCGGGGGTTCCCACGCCCATTAAATATCTCGGTTTGTCCGCAGGCAGATAATCTACAGTGAAATCAAGCATTTCATTCATCAACTCCAATGGTTCGCCTACGCTTAGTCCACCAATCGCATATCCGAGAAAATCCAGTTCCACAAGAGCTTCTGCAGAAATTTTTCTTAAATCTTTATACATACCGCCTTGAATAATTCCGAAAAGAGCTTGACTGTCCGTATTTTTGTGATGTTCTTTACATCTTTTCGCCCATCTCGTAGTCCTGTTCATGGAATTTTCAATATATTCATAAGTTGCCGGATAGGGTGCGCATTCATCGAAACACATAATAATATCTGAACCGAGAATATTTTGTATATCAACAGATATTTCAGGCGATAAAAACTGTTTTGATCCATCTATATGCGATCTGAATTCCACTCCTTCTTCTGAAATTTTCCTTGAATCCGCTAAACTGAATACCTGAAATCCTCCGCTATCTGTTAGTATAGGTCTG
>CAYFRD010000009.1:41038-47103 GCA_964345555.1 uncultured Peptoniphilus sp.
GTCCCAATTCATAAATTTATGCAATCCGCCTGCTTTTTTGATGATATCCGTTCCCGGTTTCAAAAAAAGATGATATGTGTTGGATAAAATTATTTGTACATTTAAGGACTTTAATTCTTCGGGAGTCATGGTTTTCACCGTTGCTCTTGTTCCTACAGGCATGAATATCGGCGTTTCTATTTCTCCGTGGTCCGTTGTTATTTTACCCAATCTGGCCTTGCAGTCTTTGGATTCTTTTATTAATTCAAACTTAAACATAGCATCACCTATTGTATGAACATAGCATCGCCAAAACTGAAAAATCTGTACTTTTCTCTAATGGCTTCTTCATATGCTCTAAATATTATTTCCTTTGTTGCAAAGGCGCTCACAAGCATAAACAATGTAGATTCCGGCAAGTGAAAGTTGGTAATAAGTCCGTCAACGCATTTGAAATTATATCCCGGATAAATAAATATGTCGGTCCATCCTGATTTTTCGCTGATAAAACCTCTGTAGTCCGCTATTGATTCAAGCGTTCTGACCGATGTTGTGCCCACGGCAATTACTCTTCTACCTTCAGACTTGGCTTTGTTGACTGTGTCAACTGTTTCTTTACTGACTGTGTAGTATTCTGAATGCATATGGTGATTTTCAACATCTTCCACCTTTACCGGTCTAAAAGTACCAAGCCCTATATGCAAGGTTAGATATGCAATTTCTACACCCATGTCTTTTATCTCTTCAAGAAGTTTTTCAGTAAAATGAAGTCCTGCCGTAGGTGCTGCTGCAGAGCCTTGCTTCTTTGAATATACAGTCTGGTATCTGTCTTTGTCTTCAAGTTTGGCCTTTATATATGGCGGTAAGGGCATTTCTCCCAATTCATCTAAAATTTCATTGAAAATTCCATCGTAATGAAATTTTATAAATCTGCTTCCATCTTCGGAAACCGAAACTACTTCCGCCTTTAATTTGTCGGAAATAATAACTTCACTACCGACCTTTGTCTTTTTGCCCGGCTTAGTCAAACATTCCCATATATCATCTTCTTTTTGTTTTAATAGAAGTATTTCTATATTTTCCTCTTTATTCTCCCTGTGTCCGAAAATTCTCGCAGGAATGACCTTGGTGTCATTTAAAACCAAAACATCTCCCTTTTGCAGATAATCAACAATATCATAAAAATGTTTATGCTCAATTGAACCGTCTTTTCTTCCCAAAATCAGAAGTCTCGATTGGGCTCTATTATCTAACGGATGTTGTGCGATTAAATCTTCGGGGAGATAGTAATTAAACTCTTCTGTTTTCATATAGTCCTTTCATTTATTTTTTAAGTGTAATATTCGGGAAATAAAAATTTAAAATTTCTTCATAGCTGAAGTTGTTCTTTGCCATTTCCATTGCTCCCATTTGGCTAAGCCCTACTCCATGACCGTATCCTTTACCTTTTATAATATAAGATTCTTCCATCAATTGAATTTCAAAAAGAGTACTTTTTACCTTTGTATTTCCCAATAGAGCTCTGAATTTTGATCCTGTAATGGCTTTTGTGCCTTCTGTTCCTACAATTTCAATATTTTTTGCCCTTCCCGAACTATCGTACTCTACGATATTAATGGATAGTAATTCTCCTGATAAATATTCGGATTTTTTCATCAAAGAAGTCATTGAATCCTTTGTGATTTCATGTTCCCACTCATATATAGGAGAATAGGGATCTTCCTTTGCAACCATGTAAGCAATAGGCTCACCGCCCCAAACTTCGGAAGCATCTGATATAAATCCGCCCGATGAAGCACCATAGATGGTATTTGCAATCTTTCCGTCGTACATAGCAACTATGCCTGCTGTATCCATTACAGCTTTACTTGATTTTTCCTTTTCGGCACTTTGTCCGCCGTATACTTGACAAGCTGTCGTATCATTTAAGTTATAGCCTTGTTTTATGTATTTATTTTTATTTGAAAGTGCAAAAGACCTTGCAACTATAGCTTGTGCTTTCAGCGCCTCTTCATGAGATGACGGTGATATTTCCTTTGGAACTACACCCTTCAGGTAATCTTCAAGTTCAATGTAATTGATTATATCCAATTTACCTTTGTTTTCTATAAAAGTAATGCAACCTCTATAGGCATTTTTTATTTTCAACACTTTATCGCTCGCTAAAAACAGAGCCCCCTTTGCAGAAAAATCTGAAGAAAATTGTCTATCTCCATCTTTTAAAATAACCTTGCCACCGGAATAAGTCACCACTACTTTTTCAGTATTCAAATCTAAAACATTATTTAAACTTGAATCTACTATATATACGGGAGATTCCGACGTAACAGTAATGCTTTCACCATCACTCAAAGCTTTCCCTATTTTGACTTTGAAATAATTATCCTCTGCAAAACTTTCACTAGGAAATATTACAACTACAAATAACAAAACCATTAAAAATAATTTTTTCATAGAAAACTCTCCTGTTCATTATAATCTATTCCAAAATGGTCATAAGCCGCCTTGCTTGCAACTCTACCCCTCGGTGTTCTATTTATAAATCCGATTTGCATTAAATAAGGTTCGTAAACATCTTCGATAGTTATTTTTTCCTCTCCTACAGATGCGGCTATAGCATCTACGCCAACAGGTCTTCCTGAAAAGTTATTGATCATAGTGAGTAGTATTCTTCTATCTAAACTGTCCAAACCGTATTCGTCTATTCCCAGCAAATTAAGACCCTTTGTTGCAACTTCTCCGGTTATTATTCCTTCCTCTTTGACTTCTGCAAAATCCCTAACTCTTTTTAAAATTCTGTTTGCTATTCTAGGCGTTCCCCTTGATCTTTTAGCAATTTCCTTTGCACCGTTTTCTTCAATTTTAATCCCTAAAATATAAGATGACCTCTTTATTATCTCTTCAAGGGAAACTTCATCATATAATTCCAAATTAAGCAATACGCCGAACCTATCTCTCAAGGGAGAAGTCAGCTGTCCCGCTCTGGTAGTTGCTCCTATAAGTGTAAATTTTTCAAGATCGAGTCTTATAGATCTGGCTGAGGGTCCTTTGCCTATTATTATGTCCAAAGAATAATCCTCCATAGCAGGATAGAGTATTTCTTCTACAGATTTGTGAATTCTGTGGATTTCGTCGATAAATAACACATCGTTTTCATTTAAATTTGAAAGAATGCTCGCAAGATCCCCCGCTCTTTCAATGGCAGGTCCACTCGTCACCTTTATGTTCACTCCCATTTCATTGGCTATTATATAGCTCAACGTGGTCTTGCCCAACCCCGGCGGTCCGCTTAAAAGAACATGGTCAAGAGGTTCATTTCTTTTCTTTGCAGCCTCAATAAATATTTTCAATTTCTCAACAGCTTTTTGCTGTCCAATATATTCATTTAACCATCTGGGCCTTAAATTGTTCTCTATTCCATTGTCTGAGGGGGTGAAGTTAGGCTCGACTATTCTATTATCTTCCAATTGACTCTACCTCCCCAAATTTTTAAGTGCCTGTTTTATCATTTTTGAAATTTCTAAATTTTCATCGACATTTGAAAGTGCTTTTCTCGCTTCAAACTCATTGTACCCCAAAGATATCAACGCTTCAATAGCCGGCTCCTTCAATCCCTTATCAGATAGTGTATCTTCAATGCTTTCTTCCCTATCCTCAAATGTAAAATCTGATATCTTATCCTTTAATTCAAGTATGATCCTCTGTGCTGTTTTTTTCCCTATGCCCGGAGCTCTGGTTAAAACATCTATATCCGATTTTCTTATTGAACCGACTATTTCATTTAGGTGCAAAGCTGAAAGCACACCTATACCCACCTTAGGTCCGATTGAGCTGACCGTTGTCAATAAATCAAATAACTCCCTGTACTCTTCATCTAAAAATCCATAAAGTGTAGCTGAATCTTCTCGCAGTATAAGTCTAGTATAGATTTTAATCTCTTCGCCAGTCATCAATTCCCTTGTTTGATTTTCTGACATATTTACAAGATAGCCTATATTGCCACATTCTAAAATAATATATTTTAAACTTACCTTAGAAATTGTGCCTTTTAAAAAATCTATCATTTCACTTCATCCTATACAAATCTTTGTTTTTTAAACACATCCCGTGAATAATCGCCACCGCCAAAGCATCTGCCGCATCATCAGGCTTGGGTATCTCTTGCAAGTTCAATATTATTTTTACCATTTCTTGAACTTGGTGTTTTTCTGCCCTTCCATATCCAACAACAGCTTGTTTAATTTGAAGCGGAGTGTATTCATATAGTTCCTCATTGTACATTTTTGAAGTAAGTATTAGAACTCCTCTCGCATGCGCAACGCTCAGTGCCGTCTTAACATTCTTATTGAAAAACAATTCTTCAAAGGCTATGTCGTCAGGAGAATATTTATTTATTAATTCGTCCAGATCTCTGTGTATTTTTAACAATCTATCAGGAAAATTCATATCAGGCTGAGTTTTTATTATCCCATAATCCAAAGCGCTGTATTTATTTCCCTTTATTTCTATAATCCCATAACCTACAGTAGCAAGTCCCGGGTCAATTCCTAAAATTATCATAATCGTAAAAAAACTAAGAAAAATTTTTCTTAGTTTTTATTTATACCTCTTCATTACTTTATCATTTACACCGTTCCAAAAGGCATTTTCAAAAACTCTCATGGCATCCCTATATAAAAACTTTACAATTTTCATATTAAGACCCAGCAGTTCTTTCTTAGTCAAGTAAGAATTTACCTCTTTAAACTTTTCCTGATTTTCGTCATCATCCTTGATATCAAAATTTAAAATAAGCTGTTTATCCAAATAATCATTTAATTTAAATATCTTTCTCTTTAGAAACTTAATATTGAATTTAAACACAGAATCATAGATATAAGACCTAACTTTGTTGTCTTTTCTTAAATCATTGATTATTCTCTGCTTTAAATTTAAAATTTCATTATTTTTTATCTCATAATTAAAAAGCTTTTTTCGTATATATAACTCTTCCAAACTCATATATTTAAAGGTTAAGATTTCTAATCTGTTAACTGATTTTAAGGAATTTACGCCCGCCTTATATCCCTCTAAATATAAAAAAAATTCAAATCTGTTTATATCGGAATATATCAATTCAGATAGATTATAGGAAATTAATTCCTTGCCTTCCTTATCCCTTAAAAACTTCAGAATATCTTTTTTTAAATGCTTCAAAGATATGTATGCAGGATTAATATTTTCAACCTTATCTTCTATTTCGTATATATTTAAAAGAATATTTAGTGACTCTGTATCATTGTCATAAAGAAATCTTTCGATCAAAAATTTCCTTATATCCTTAAAACAATATTCATCATTATTGCTTTTTTTGCCTTTAGACATAGCTTCCATTAAATAATCCTCCATCAAGTAAATTATATTATACTATAAATATTTACAAATGTGAAAGACTAATTAATTTTTGTCTTTTATTTATTACCTACTTTTATAGAATATGCTCTAAACCCCATCAAAATATTAAAATTTCATGATCATATAAAAAATTCTATATAAATAGCAAAAATTTTCAATCTATGGCTGCTGTATAGTATACACCGCTAAATATATATAAAATACCATATATAATTAAGGGTTTTTTAAAAATTTCTATGATCAAATAACTTGATATTCCCCCTATTATAAAAACTATCATAGATATAGAAAAAAATATTGTCTTTTTTATAGCTTTTACATCTCCTTTTAAAAACATGCCTAAGCTAAACCCTCCATCTGTAAGATATCCCGTTATATGGCTTGTACGGACGGTAATGCCTTTGTATTTAATATGTATTCCATTTTGCAGTCCTACAAAAAACGTCAAAAAATACATAGAGCCATAAGCATAATTAACTATTTCAAATATTATTAGCATAACTCCTATGAAGATTAGACTTGCAGCATATGGTCCTTTGTTTTGCATATTTTTTTGTGAAATAAAAATCCTGCTGTTAAAGAACCTACAAAAAAACATAATATAACCATAATTAATTTATAAATTAAGTGGAGCTTTCCCCATAGAAATTAATAGCTATATTACTTACGTTTCCTGTATGATGGGTAGATGT
>CAYFRD010000010.1:0-40426 GCA_964345555.1 uncultured Peptoniphilus sp.
GCATAGTTATTTCTGTTCGGTATAAAACTGTCTAAAAAAGAGTTGCCATTCCACTTTATACATTATAGTAATTTATAATTCTTAATTATTTGTATGTTTTTCGTGATAATTAAGAGTAAAACACCGTCTGATTAGCATCAAATAAATCTGTTTTAAAATTATATATTGTAAATTCTTCAAAAAACAAAAGGTTGAAAAATCAAGGGTGGTTTTATCAATTTAAATTGATGACAAAACTTTGCAAACGATTTCATTTAGACGTTGATTAGATTAATACGGATATAATAGATATTAATAAGGAGGTAAAATTATGAATAAAGAAAAAGTTAATTACTCATCAAGTGATATCACAAAATTTGTACTCTTTGCAGCATTCGGTATTTTTATGTTTTTCATACCCATAAGCGTGGGAGAAAAGTCGTCTATACCCATAGACCATATTGTGACTTTGGTCAAGAAGATCCCTAACTACGGACCGATATATGCGGGAACTATAGTAGTAATAGGAGCGGTACTTCCCTTTATAAGAAAGACCTGGAACAAGACCACTACTGATACTATATTTTCTCTTATAAATTTATTAGGTATACCCTTTGTAATTATGGCAATTTTAAACAAAGGTCCGGAATTTTTAATGGCTAAGGATGTTATCCCTTTTATTTACAACAGCATAGTAGTCACAGTTACCACAGTAGTGCCCATAGGTTCGGTATTCTTGGCATTCTTGGTAAATTTCGGACTTATGGAGTTTGTAGGTGTATTCATGCAACCTGTAATGAAACCCCTTTGGAAGACACCGGGCAGATCGGCAATAGATGCTGTAGCAAGCTTCGTAGGATCTTATTCGCTGGCACTTTTAATCACAGACAAGGTATATCAAGACGGTAAGTATACCGGCAAAGAAGCTGCAATCATAGCGACGGGATTCTCAACAGTATCTGCTACATTTATGATAGTAGTTGCGAGAACTCTTGACATAATGGATCAATGGCTTTTGTATTTTTGGTTGACTTTAGTGATTACATTCTTAGTAACAGCTATTACAGCGAGAATTTATCCCCTGTCTAAAAAACCTGATACTTATTATGAAGGTCAACAAGGAAGTCCTGAAGAAGTAGTAACGGGCAACAGATTCAACACCGCAGTTGAAGAAGGAATGAGGGCATTTAAAAAGGCTCCCACAGTGGCTCAGTCCATAAAAGAAAACTTCATAAACGGAATTAATTTGGCTCTGGCTATAGGACCTTCTCTTATGGCTATAGGTACACTGGGAATAGTAATAGCAAATCATACTCCGGTATTTGACATCATAGGATATATATTCTATCCTTTCACTATGATTACAGGAGTGCCTGAAGCGTTGCTTGCAGCAAAGGCAATGGCTCTTAGTATAGCTGAAATGTTCTTGCCGGCACTGCTTGTACCTGATGCCGATATAATTACAAAATTCTTGATTGCAATAGCATCAGTATCTGAAATACTTTTCTTCTCAGCATCTATACCATGTATGATGGGAACTAAGATTCCTTTGAAGATGTCAGATTATATAATAATTTGGATTGAAAGAGTAATATTGACAATTGTAATTGCAGTACCCATACTTCATCTTATATTTTAATTTAAATACTTATTAAGCTCCCTTTTAAGGGAGCTTTTTAGTTGCAAATTTCTTTTAGATTTAATACTTAGTTGAAAGAATGCAAATAAAAGTATAGAATTTATACATAAAGAAAATTAATCAAAAATGCATCGATATAATTTAGGAGGAACAATGGAAGAAGTAAGAGTTAGATTTGCTCCCAGTCCGACGGGATTTTTGCACATAGGTGGGCTTAGAACCGCCCTTTATAATTATTTATTCGCTCGTAAAAATGGCGGGAAGTTCATACTTAGAATAGAAGATACCGACAGAACCAGATTTGTGGAAGGTGCCATTGAGAATTTAATTGATTCATTAAATTGGGCGGGCATTGCACACGGTGAAGGTGTATTTGTAGAAAATGGAGAAATCGTACAAAAAGGTGATTTCGGACCGTACATTCAATCGGAAAGACTGGATATTTATAGAAAATATGTAGATGAACTAATTGAAAAGGGTAAGGCGTATTATTGTTTCTGTTCAAAGGAAAGACTGGACAACTTGAGAGAAGAACAGAGAATTAAAGGGCAGGTGCCCAAGTATGACGGATTTTGCAGAGGAATTTCAATAGAAGAAGCTAAGAAAAGAATTGCAGCCGGAGAAGAATACGTTGTAAGGCTTAAACTTCCTAGAAATGAAGACATCGAGTTTCACGATGCAGTTAGGGGAAGAGTGGTAATAAATTCAGACGAGATGGATGATCAAGTTCTAATGAAATCCGACGGATTCCCCACATACCATTTGGCAGTAGTAGTAGATGACCACCTCATGGGCATAACACATGTAGTCAGAGGAGAAGAATGGCTTCCGTCTACGCCTAAGCATGTCTATCTGTATCAAGCCTTCGGTTGGGAAGCTCCTGAATTCGTTCATCTTCCTACAGTTCTCAATAAAGACAGAAAAAAACTCTCAAAGAGGCAGGGCGATGTATCTGTAGAAGATTTCAGAGAAAAAGGATACTTGCCCGAAGGTATGATAAACTATCTTGCACTGGTAGGTTGGTCTCCTGAAGATGGAGAGGAAATTTTGAGTCTTGATGAAATGATTGACAAATTCAGCTTTGAAAGAGTGGGAAAGAGCGGAGGTATTTTTGATGTTGAAAAATTGAATTGGGTTAATGCACACTACATCAAACAGTACTCAACCGAAAAAATTGCTGAATTATCTATGAATTCAATGACTGAATCGGGATTGATGACAGAGGAACAAATAAAAGAAAATTGGGACAGATATCTCTACATGGTGGAAACCGTAAAGGAAAGTTTGAATACTGTAAATGAAGTACCTGAAAAGGTAGATTTTCTATTTGGAGATTTGAAAATAACTGAAGAAGATGCTCTGGAACAAGTAAAATCGGAAAATATGACTGTGCTTATTGAAGCCTTTGAAACGGAGCTTAACCAAATCGACGAAGTGAATGAAGAATTTGCTAAGACCGTCATGAAGAAAATTCAAAAGCAAACGGGCATCAAGGGCAAAGGACTGTACATGCCTGTCAGAGCTGCAATAACCGGCAATGTCCACGGGCCTGAACTCAGCAATATAATAGAGATTTTAGGTAAGGAAAATCTTTTAAAAAGACTTGAGAGTGCAAGATCATATATGTAATCTAAATTTAGAGTCTTGAATAAGTATATTTATTGATAATAGATAAGTAATTTAAAACACTTGCTCATTACGAAAATTAAAAACTTCATCGGTTCATGATACTATGCTCATTTTTAAATTACTTATCTTTCTAAAAGTAGAAATTTGAGATAGGTTTAGACCCTTCGGGGTCTTTTTCATTGACAAATATTCATGCTGTGATATATTTATTTTAGGACGAATTGTCTGATTAGTGGGAGCGAAGATGCCTTGATGGGATGAATAGGAAAGAGGAGAAAAATGAATGTTGAATTATTAAGTTCTTTTGTGCCGGAATTTAGAGATATATTCATAAGAAGATACGAAATACTTGAATACCTTAACAGAGAAGGCGCAGTAGGCAGAAGAACTCTCTCGCAGAAATTGAAGATTTCCGAAAGAATTATAAGAGATGAAATAGAAAAACTCAAGGAAATGAACTATGTTTGTGTGAATTCTTCCGGTGTGAATATAAAAAAAGAAGGCAAGGTAAATCTGAAAAGATTTTCCGAAGTTTACAGGGAACTTAACAACTTGACCGAACTGGGCAACAGAATCGCTTCTTATCTGGGAATAGAAGAAGTGGTAGTGGTCAAGGGTGATTCATCAAAGGATGACTACGCCTTTACAAATTTGGGAGCTGCAACTGCTAGGCTTATAAATGTGAGTATGTGTGATGGAGATTATATAGGAGTCACCGGCGGTAAGACGTTGAGTGCTATAGCCGATGCGCTGTCCGAGAACAAAAGAGAGTTGGATTTGACAATTATTCCTGCCAGGGGAACCTTGGGAAAAAATGTGGAGTATCAAGCCAATTCCGTCGCATCTAAGATTGCTGAAAGGTTAAATTGCGACTACAGGATATTGCCCGTTCCAGATGCGGCACCGGATAAGGCGATGAACATTTTGCTTGAAAATAAAGATATACACAAGACATATGAAATGCTCAAGGAACTGGACTTGCTCATATTCGGCATAGGCAGAGCAGATGACATGCTGATCAGGAAGTGCGCAGACGACGAGGAGAAAAAAAAGATCTTAGAAAAAGGAGCGGTTTCTGAAGTTATCGGTCACTATTTTGATATAAAGGGCAAAGAAGTATATGCATCTCAAAGTGTGGGTATATCCTTGGAGGATTTCTCGAATATACCAAGGGTATTCGGAATAGCGGGAGGAGCCGAAAAAGCAGAGGCGATAATTTCCATATCCAAGTTGAGATCGGATATGGTTTTGGTGATAGATGAAAGTGCAGCAAATTGTATTATAAATACTAGGAGGTAGAAATGTCGGTTAATGTAGCGATAATGGGATTTGGAAGAATAGGTAGAGATTGTCTTAGGGCGTGGGCTCTTGAAGAAAATCCGGGGTTTGAAATAACTCACATCTGCAGCAGAAATTTAACTCAAAAGATAAAACCCTTTGCACATCTTTTTAAATACGATACCATTTATAGAAAATTTCCCGGAGAAGTAGAAGCTCTTGAAGACGGATTTTTAATAAACGGAAAGAAGATAAAGGCAGTGGATACTTTATCACCGGAGGAAATGAATTATGATAAATTGGGAATAGATATAGTAATAGATTCCACCGGAGCCTTCAGAGAAAGAGAAGCGGCTTTGGGACACATAAGAGGAGGAGCAAAGAAAGTAGTAGTGACAGCACCGGTAAAAGGTGAAGATGTAACCATAGTAATGGGCGTAAATGAAGAAACCTATGACCCCGAAAAACATCAAATTATCTCAAATGCATCCTGTACCACCAACTGTCTTGCACCTATAACCAAGGTAATACTTGAAAAATTCGGCATTGAAAGAGGACTTATGACTACAATTCACGCCTATACCAATGACCAAAAAATTCACGACGCATTCCACAAGGATTTAAGACGTGCGAGAATGGCGGCGGAAAATATAATCCCGACAACGACGGGAGCGGCAAAGGCTGTAGGAAAAGTAATTCCTGAAGTAGATGGAATACTTACAGGCATGGCGATGAGAGTGCCCGTCCCCACAGGTTCACTCGTGGATGTAACCTATGAAATTTCAAAGGATGCCACTGTAGAAGAGATAAACAAAGCTATAAAGGAAGCATCGGAAGGATCAATGAAGTCCATAATCGAGTATTCTGAAGAGGATTTAGTATCTACGGACATAATCGGCAACGACCATTCGGCGATTTTCGACTCAAAACTCACCACGGTCAAGGATAGACTTGTAAAATGTATAGCTTGGTACGACAATGAATGGGGATATTCTCAAAGAGTGCTTGACCTTACAAAACTTGTTGCTCAAAAACTTTAAAAAACAAAGCGAGAACCTTAGGGTTTTCGCTTATTTATTCGGAGGACTACATGAAAAAGAATTTAAAAAACTTTGATTTTGAAAATAAAAAAGTGCTCGTAAGAGCTGATTTGAATGTTCCTATGAAGGACGGCATAATTTCCAATGATGTAAGGATACGAAAGAGCGTACCGACAATTAAATACATTTTAGATCGAGGAGGCTCCTGCATAATAATCAGCCACTTAGGCAGGCCCAAGGGCAAGTATGTAGCGGAAATGAGTTTGAAACCTGTCGCTGAAAAATTGCAGGAACTCTTGGGATACGAAGTCAATTTTATCGCCGACAAAAATGTGGTGTCTGAAGATGTTAAGGAAAGCATAGACACATTAGACGGACAATTCGTAGTGTTACTTGAAAACACCAGATTTAACCCTGAAGAAGAAGCAAACGGAGAAGAGTTTTCAAAAAAATTGTGCAGTCTTGCAGATATATATGTGAACGATGCCTTTGGAACCAGCCATAGAGCACATGCTTCAAATGTGGGTGTGTCCGATTGTCTTCCCTCCGCAGTCGGATTGTTGGTTGAAAAGGAAGTTGACTACTTACACGAAGCGGTCAAGCATCCAAAAAGCCCCTTTATAGTAATACTGGGCGGCTCAAAGGTCTCAGATAAAATCGGCGTTCTTGAAAACCTGATAGATAAGGCAGATAAGATCATAATATTCGGAGCAATGGCATATACTTTCTTCAAGGCGAAAGGTTACGAAACAGGTAAATCCTTAGTGGAAGAAGATAAAATCGACGTTGCGAAAAAAATATTGAAAAAAGCGGAAGAAAATTCTGTGGACATAATTCTTCCTGAGGATACGGTTGTCGCATCGGAAATAAAATCAGGAGCAGATTATGAAACTGTCGACAGCAAAAATATTCCCGTAGATAAAATGGGAGTCGACATAGGAGAAAAATCCATCAATAGGATAGAAGAAGAGTTGAAGAATGCAAGAACCGTGGTTTGGAACGGACCTGCAGGCATTTTTGAAATAGAGGAATTTTCAAAAGGAACCTTTGAAGTTGCAAGAATATTGTCTGAACTAAAGGGAGCGGTTACCATTGTAGGAGGCGGAGATTCCGCATCTGCTGTTGAAAAATCAGGATATGAAGACAAGATATCCCATATTTCCACAGGAGGAGGAGCAAGTCTCGAAATGCTCGAGGGTAAAGAGCTGCCGGGTATAGCTTGTATAGAGGAGGCATAGTATGAGGAAACCTTTGATTGCAGGAAATTGGAAGATGAACATGACTAAGTTCGAAACCTCTGAAATGCTTAAAAATTTGTTATCAATGAAGCTTTCAAAAAATGTGGAGAAAATAATTTTTCCTCCTTACACTTCCATTGACATAGCGGTGAACATTTTAAAATCTTCAGATATTCAAGTAGGAGCACAAAATTTGTCGGAATTTGAAGAAGGAGCTTACACGGGAGAAATTTCCGCAAAGATGATCGTTGATTTAAAAGCAACTCACGTAATAATCGGACACTCTGAGAGAAGAACTCTTTTTTCAGAAGATGATAAAAAAATAAATAACAAGGTAAAAACAGCTTTAAAAGAAGGTTTAAAAGTAATATTATGCTTTGGGGAACCGCAAGAGATAAGGGATGCTCAGGAGCAAGAATCTTATGTAAAGGAGCAACTCCAAAAATCTCTTGAAGATGTGCAGATAAATGCGGAAAACTTAGTCATCGCCTATGAACCCATTTGGGCGATAGGCACGGGTAATACATGCGATCCCCGTGATGCTGAGGCGATGTGTAAATTCATTAGATGCATTATTGCAGAACTTTCAGATAAAGAAATTGCCGATAAAACGAGGATACTCTACGGCGGTTCGGTAAAACCGGACAACATAAAGGAAATAATTGATAGAGAAAATATAGACGGAGTTCTAGTGGGAGGTGCTTCACTTAAAAGTGAAGACTTCAGTAAGATAATAAATTTTGAGGTAGAAAAATGAAACCTGTTTTGTTGATGATACTTGACGGATTCGGAATAGGAAAAAATTACGAAGGAAATGCAATATACAAGGCAAATGCACCCACTTTAAAGGGATTGCAAAAGTATGCCCATGCACAACTTTTGACTTCAGGAGAATCCGTCGGACTTCCGGAAGGTCAGATGGGAAACTCTGAAGTGGGACATTTGAATATAGGGTCGGGCAGAGTGATCTATCAAAGTTTGACCATGATAACAAAGGCCATTGAACACAGGACATTTTTTGAAAATGAAGCTCTCTTAAATTCAATAAAAAATGTCAAGGATAACAACTCCTGTATGCACTTAATGGGTCTTGTGTCAAAGGGTGGAGTACATTCTCACATGAGTCACTTGACAGCTTTGGTGAAGCTATGCAAGCAAAACGGACTTGAAAATGTATATATCCACGCAATTACAGATGGAAGAGACGTGTCTCCCCAGGCAAGTCTTGAGAATGTATACGAACTGCAAAGAGCTTTGGATAAAATAGGAGTAGGAGAAATTGCCACCATATGCGGTAGATACTATGCCATGGACAGGGACGGCAGATGGGACAGAACCAAAGCATACTACGACTTGGTAACTGACAGCAGAGGAGAAAGCTACCATTCTGCAAGGGAATTAATAGGAGAAAACTATCACAGAGAAATTTACGACGAGTTTATCAATCCCGGATATATAACTAAGGAGGGCAAAGCTACAGCTACAATAAAAGACAATGACAGCGTAATATTTTTCAATTTCAGACCGGACAGAGCAAGGCAGATAGTCAGAGCACTTGTAGACGAAAATTTCAGCGGATTTGAGAGAAAGTTTATGAACGTGCACATGACCACCATGACGCAGTATGACAAGACGATTCCAAATACACATATAGCCTTTGATGAAGTCATACCTTCCAACACTTTAGGAGAAGTTCTTTCGAGACAAGGCAAAAAACAACTTAGAATTGCAGAAACGGAAAAATACGCTCACGTAACATTTTTCTTCAACGGAGGAAGAGAAGTTCCCTTTGAGGGGGAAGACAGAGTGCTGATTCCGTCGCCTAGGGTTGCCACCTATGATCTGAAACCTGAGATGAGTGCACAGGAAGTGACAGATGCACTTTTGGACAGAATTGACAAATATGACTGTATTATTTTAAACTTTGCCAATCCCGACATGGTGGGACATACAGGTTCAATTCCCGCGGCGATAAAAGCAGTTGAAACCATAGATAAATGTGTTGCAAGAACACTTAAAAAACTTGATGAGAACGGTGGAGTTGCAATCATCACCGCCGATCATGGAAATTGTGAAGAAATGCTTACGGAAGAAGGTAAGCCGGTTACAAGCCATACTACAAATCCTGTGCCGATTTATCTGTGCGGCACAGATGATTATAAATTGGACGACGGGGCACTATGCGATATTGCACCTACTATATTGGAACTTTTAAATATAAGGCAGCCTGAAGAGATGACAGGTAAATCATTGTTGGAAAGGAAGTAGATTATGAGTTTTATTAGCAGTGTATATGCGAGAGAAGTTTTAGATTCAAGGGGAAATCCCACAGTTGAAGTGGAAGTCAGAACGGAAAACGGAGGGTTTGGAAGAGCAATAGTACCCAGCGGAGCATCAACAGGCGCCTATGAAGCCGTAGAGTTAAGAGATAAAGGAAGCAGGTACGGAGGCAAGGGCGTATTGAAAGCTGTAGAGCATATAAATAACGAAATTGCCGAAAGATTACAATATTTCGACGTACTGGATCAAGTGGCGATAGATGAATATCTTATTAATTTAGACGGAACTGAAAACAAATCAAGACTGGGGGCAAATGCTTTATTGGGAGCATCTTTGGCAGTTGCAAGAGCGGCTGCAGATGAATTGGAAATTCCACTTTACCAATATATCGGAGGAGTAAATGCAAAGGTTCTGCCGGTGCCTATGATGAACATATTAAACGGTGGAGAACATGCAGATAACAATGTGGATATTCAAGAATTTATGATAATGCCCGTGGGAGCAGGAAGTTTTGCAGAAGCGTTGGAAATGGGAGCAAATGTATATCACAATTTAAAAAGTGTCCTTAAAAACTTGGGACTTTCAACGGGAGTGGGAGATGAAGGCGGATTTGCACCCAATCTTGAAAGCAATAAAAAAGCCCTTGATGTAATAGTCGAAGCTATAAAAAAATCCGGACTTGTACCCGGAGAAGACATAGTGCTTGCATTGGATGTAGCGGCATCTGAACTCCATGAAAGTGGAAAATACAATCTAAAGGGAGAAGGTAAGGTCTTTACCTCAGATGAAATGATAGAGTACTATAGAGAATTAATTGAGCAATACCCGATCTGCTCCATAGAAGACGGACTTGATGAAGACGACTGGGCAGGGTGGAATAAATTAAGAGCGGAATTGGGTGACAGAGTTCAATTGGTAGGAGACGATTTATTTGTCACTAATACCAAGAGATTGCAAAGAGGTATAGATGAAAACAGTGCCAATTCAATACTCATAAAATTAAATCAAATAGGCACACTCTCCGAAACCATAGACGCAATTAACCTTGCAAGACAAAATAACATGACAGCAATAATATCTCATAGATCAGGAGAAACGGAAGACTCCACAATTGCAGATTTAGCCGTGGCGACAAACGCCGGGTTTATTAAGACCGGAGCACCTGCAAGATCCGAAAGAGTTGCAAAGTACAATCAACTTTTGAGGATAGAAGATCAACTGTCAAGCAGTGCGAGATACTTGGGAATAAAGAGTTTTTATAATCTAAAAATATGATTTATTTAATAAGACACGGAAAAGCCGAACCTCATGCCGATAGTGATTTTGACAGAGAGCTTACGGGAGAAGGCAAAATTGAATTAAAGAAGAATTTTGAAGAGTTTAAAAAGGATTTTAAATCGACAAACTTCAAAGTTTACACTTCACCATACACAAGAGCAGTTCAGACAGCTGAAATATTTTGCCATGTCTTCGATACAGATTATGAGATACTAAAGGAGTTAGGTTTTGGAAATAGCGGTTATGCAAAAATCGTCAGAGGACTGGATGATGGAGATTATATATTAATAGGGCATCAGCCATATATATCCGAAGCCATATATGAACTCACAGGTCTTGATATGCCTGTAAAAAAAGGTTCGATACACAGAGTTAGATAATAGAGGAGAAAGATGAAAAATTTTGAAGAGCTTATAAAAGCCAGAAATGAAAAAAACACCTATGCCATATTTATGGGTATAAATACCACAGACATGAGTGAAGGATATGCACAAGGTGAAATAGAACTTAAAAAAGAACATTTAAATCCTATGAACAGCGTTCATGGGGGATGTATATTTTCCCTTGCCGACACCATAGCCGGATCTGCATCGGTATCCTACGGATATAAAACCGCCACGGTAACCAGCAGCATGAACTTTATATCAGCTGCAATCAACACAAAGAAAATAATTGCAAAGGCGGAAGTGGTTAAAAGAGGTAAGAAAACCACAGTTGTAAATGCAACGGTATATGATGATAAAGAAAAAATCGTAGCAATAGGAACTTTCACATTTTTCAACACGGATATTCCATTTTTAGAAAATTAAATTCAATCATAATGCAGACGATGAAAGCACTTACGTTGCTCAAATGGAGTCCTGTCCATTTTCACAACTGCATTCATTAAAAATACCCTTGGTCTGTTAATAATATGTGATTAACTTGATCAAGGGTATTTTGCTATCTTGTAAACACACTGTCGGTTATTATCTCTATATTAGGTAATTCTTCTAAAAGATTATTGAAATCTTCCTTACTTGCTCTGTAGTCATCGACAGTTTTATTGTAATTGGTCTTAAGTATCATATTTGCAGTTTCCACATCTACCGACATAGAAGGATTGTCATATCCGTAGGAAATAATGTCACAATATTCTACTAAAATCAACACATAAATTCCGTTGACAATCAGAGTTTTTAAATCTTCTTCTTTAAAATCCGGTTCATCATCTGCAAATTTAATTAAAATTTCATTTCCGTCTGTTGCCGTTTCTTCAATTGTGAATTCTTTCCAGTCAAGCCTGTCTATAATTTTAAAAGCATCATCTTTTTTAAAAATATCAGTTTTTGAATCATATAAAGTTTTTTCGCTGTTATAGAAAATAAGAAAAGCTAAAATCGACAAAGATAAAATCATGATCAAATTTTTTCTTTTGTTTTTCTTCATAATAACCTCCATACTTTATAATCTATTTTCTTGGGTATATTATAGTACAAAATATATATTTTGCAAAATACAGACAGGTTTCATAGGCTTATTTATTTTTATAAATTTGACTTTATGCTATAATATTTGTCAGTGGAGGAGTTTATGAAAAAGATATATAAAATTTTGTTGATCGCACTTGCTGTTTTAATGCTGCCTACCGGCATATATGCCAAATCTTTTATCGATTTGAAATCGGATGGTGAATATGGATGGGCATATGCCGCTGTAGATAGTTTGTCTGAAAAAAATATTTTCGGCGGATATCCCGACGGAACTTTCAAACCCTATAGAGCTGTGAGCTTTTTGGAGATAATGCAAGTTATAAAGAATATAAAAAATCCGTCAATTGATGAGTTAAAGGCGGCGGAAGACAGATATTACAGCACGGCAAATATCTATCGCGTGCCTTCATGGGCGACGGAGGCGGTTTGCTATAATTTAGCTATAGATACTATTACGGAAAAAACTCTTGAGGCTGCGGAACTGGGAGGATTTTTAAGAGATAAGGATACAGTGTTTCCCAACAGAAATTCGGTGACGGTGTATTTTGGAAGAGCATTCGGTCTTCCTCAAGCGGATATGGGCAATTTAAGACATAACGATGTGGATAAAATTCCGCAAATTACAAAGGATTATCTTGCAGGGCTCATTGAGGCGGGAATCTATGCTGCTACGGGAAGTGACGGATATTTCAACGGAAGCAAGTATATAAGACGCTCAGAAGTGGCCATAGTAGCAGATAAGTACTTGAGTTATTTGGGCAACAATTCATCTCCTGTTGAAACGGGTAATCTTGCAGGCGCTAAAATTGTTAAGGGTAATCTTTCAGCTGTGAGCTTAAATGGAAGCAATTCCATCGTTACAATTGAAGGTAAGGATTACAATATAGATGTCAACAATGTGCAACTGTCCAGTAGAGACGGAGGAGCTGTAGATAATATTCTTAACTTGATAAATCATCAAGTGGAGGCTTATGTGGAATTTGACAGTGTCACTAGAATAAAATCTTTAGAGGCTACTCGTGAAGACAGATACGACAATAAAATTGAATTTTCAGCAAAGGTCATCAGGAGAGATGATTTTGGCGGAGTATATGATGTTCAAGTATTGGTATCGAACAATTCTCTTATAACTTCCGGTTCATCGCTAAAAATAAGATCGGATATGCCTTTAAATGAGGGAGATTTGATCAAGGTGAGGGCAAATATTGTAGACACAGAGCTTGAAGATATGAAAATAGAAAAATTATAGGGTGAAGGCATGACCTTCACCTTTTTGGTGATATATGGATAGATTTAACAGAACGATAAAATTAATAGGACAGGACAATTTAATTAAAATACAAGGGGCAAAAATATTGGTTTTCGGTCTTGGAGGAGTAGGCGGTTCACTTTGCGAGGCTCTTGTTAGGTCGGGAATTAAAAAAATCGCCCTTGTGGATGACGATGTTGTGGAAGCTACCAATCTTAACAGACAATTGGTGGCTACGGAAAAGAGCATTGGTGAATCCAAAGTGGATGCCATGGAGATAAGGCTTAAAGAAATCAATTCTCATGTGGAAGTGCTGAAACTATGCAAAAGAGTCACTGCAGAAAATGTCGAGGAGTTCAATTTATACGATTATGACTTCATAGCTGATGCCATAGACACAGTATCAGCTAAGGTTGCATTGGCACAAATCTGTTATAATAATAATTATAATTTAATCTCCGCCATGGGAGCGGGCAACAGAATCGATCCGACTAAATTCAAAGTTGACGATCTATTCAATACCAGCTATGATCCCCTCTCAAAGGTGATGAGAAAAGAACTTAAAAAACGCGGTGTCAAGAGATTGAAAGTTGTTTATTCCACGGAACAACCCATGAAAATATCCTCAAGCACACCGGGATCGATGTCCTTTGTGCCGCCTGTATGCGGAATGGTAATGGCTTCGTACATAATTAGAAGCCTAATAGAGATTTAGGAGCAATATGATTTATAAAGATTTAAACGATAGACAATCGGAGGCACTTTACTACAATGACGGACCATTACTCATACTTGCAGGAGCGGGTTCGGGAAAGACAAAAGTGGTAACCAACAAAATAGCATACCTCATAGAGGAGAAAAATATTTTTCCTTCGGAGATATTGGCTATAACCTTTACCAATAAAGCTGCCAAGGAGATGAAGGATAGAGTTGCCAAACTCTTAAATGAAGATATAGGTCAAATGTGGATCGGTACCTTTCATTCCCTATGTCTTAGAATTTTGAGAATGTCAAAGGAGAACAGCCTAAAGACGCAGAATTTTTCCATTTATGACAGAAATGATCAGGTGACTGTCATAAAGGACTGCCTAAATGAATTGAATATCAGCAAGGAGCTGTACAAGTTCAGCAGCGTGCTTGCAAAAATATCCGAACTTAAAAACGACTTTATTAAACCTGAAGATTTCATCAGGACAAATGAAAGTGATTACTACCTCAAAAATATAGGATATATATATGAGCTTTACGAAAAAAAATTGCAGGAGAACAATGCCTATGATTTTGACGATTTGATAATAAAGACCGTTGAACTTCTTGAGAAAAATGAGCATATAAGAGAAGCCTACAGGAGAAAATTCAACTATATATTTGTAGATGAATACCAAGATACCAACAAAGCTCAATATAAATTCATAAAATTACTCTGTAAGGAAAATCCCAATTTGACGGTGGTGGGAGATAACGACCAATCTATTTACAAATGGAGAGGTGCCGACATTACAAACATACTGAATTTTGAAAGGGACTTCAGGAGAGCAAAGGTAATCTTACTGGAGCAAAACTACAGATCCACATCGGATATTTTAAAGGTTGCGAACTCCCTGATAAAGAACAATCCCAACAGAAGGGACAAAAATCTTTGGACTGATAGAGAGGGCAATGAAAAAGTTAAATACAGATTATTCGGTCATTCAACGGAAGAGGAAATGGGAGTGGTCACCAAGATAGAACATCTTCATTACAAAGGATATTCCTATGAAGATATGGCTATTTTATATAGAACCAATGCACAATCCAGAGGTTTTGAAGAAACCCTTGTAAGAGAAGGAATACCCTATAAAATTGTAGGCGGTCTTAGATTCTATGACAGAAAGGAAATTAAAGACATAGTTGCATATTTGACTTTAATACTTAATTCGGGAGATGATGTGGCTCTAAGGAGAGTTATAAACGAACCGAAAAGAGGTATAGGATCAACGACCGTTGCCAAGATCATGGAAGCGGCTGAAGAAAAGGGTTTGTCCATGTATGAAATCATCAGCGATGAAGATAGTCTGAAAAGCTTGAATATAAGGGCAGAATCTAAAATTGTGAATTTTGTCGAGATAATTGAATCCCTCAAGGAAGCAGAAACAAAGACGACTTTGACGGATTTTATGAATCAAGTAATAGATAGAACGGGATATATAGAGGAACTTCAAAGAGAAAATACTGTGGAATCAAGAACCAGAATAGATAATATCAAGGAACTGGTTTCCACAGCATATGACTATGAAAAACGAGAGCCGCTTACGAAATTGGAGGATTTTCTGTCCAATATAAGCTTGATTTCAGATACTGATGAAGTCACTGAAGAAGAAAATGCCGTAAAATTAATGACTGTTCATTCCTCCAAAGGTTTGGAATTTAAAATAGTTTTCTTAGTGGGCATGGAAGAGAATTTATTCCCCTCGGCACGCTCTATTGAAGAAGATGAAGATGTGGAGGAAGAAAGACGATTGTGCTATGTGGCTGTTACCAGAGCGGAAGATCTGCTATATATTTCTTCAGCGGCTGCAAGAACACTTTACGGAAGAACCACACCTGCTTTGGAATCCAGATTTATAAAGGAAATGGAAGATGAAATAGATAGGATAGAGGATAGTTCTCAAAAAATGCAGCAAAGCAGAACCATGGTTAAAGTAAGGCATTTTACTCAATATTCGCAGAAAAAAGTTGAAAAACCCGTAGATAAAGTGCAAAATAAAGAAAAAGAAGATATAAATATAGGAGATAAAGTATTTCATAAACTTTGGAAAGAGGGAATGGTAGTTTCTAAAACGCCTAAAGGAGAAGATTATGAAATAGTTATCGCCTTTGATAACAAGGGGTTGAAGAGATTGATGTTGTCTGTTGCTCCTATAAAGTTGGTGAAATGATGGACAGAGATTTGTCAATTAAAAAAATGGAAGATTTAATAGAAAAATTAAATCTCTACAATTATCATTATTACACTTTGGACGATCCTATCGTGGAGGATAGTGAGTATGATGAAGTATATTACGAACTAAAAAAACTTGAAGAGGACAACGACTTGGTATTGCCCAACTCTCCTACGACCAGAGTTGGTGGAGAAATTCTTGAAAAATTTGAAAAACACAGACATTTGAGCAGACTATATTCCATGGACAAGGCACAAAATTATCGCGAACTTATGCTTTGGGATGAAAGGAACAGAAGATCTTTGGCGAGCAACAATGAAAAATTTCCGGAGATTGAATATATTGTCGAGCTTAAATTTGACGGGCTGACTATAAACTTGACCTATGAAGACGGATATTTGACAAATGCAGCAACAAGGGGAAACGGAATAATCGGAGAGGAAATTCTCCCTCAAGTGAAAACCATAGCTTCCATACCCCTGCAAATAAATTACATCGGAACAATGGAAGTTCAAGGCGAAGGACTGATGCCCTTGAAGGCATTGGAAGAATACAATAAAACCCATGTAGAAAAGCTGAAGAATGCGAGAAATGCCGCAGCAGGTGCACTTAGAAATTTAGATACCAAGGTTACGCGTGCAAGAAATTTGAATGCATATTTTTACAATGTAAGCTACATCGCCACAGAAGAATTCAAGACCGATGTGGAGATGAAAGAATTTTTAAAGAGTAATAAATTTAACATAAGTGATAAAATATATAGATGTGGCAATCTCAAAGAAGTCATAGAAAAAATCGAGTACATTGAAAAAATCAGAGACGACTTGGACGTTTTAATCGATGGTGTCACAATAAAAATCAATGATATAGGAACCAGAGAGTTTCTGGGATACACTAACAAATTTCCAAGATGGTCCATAGCATATAAATTTGAAGCCGAAGAATACACTACCAAACTGATAGGAGTGAATTGGAATGTGGGCAGATCGGCAAAGGTAACACCCACAGCGTTGCTTGAACCTGTGGATATAGACGGAGTGACTGTCAGGAGAGCGACTCTCAACAATTATGACGACATATTGAGAAAGAAAGTGAGACTTAACTCCACGGTGCTCATCAGACGTTCAAATGATGTAATACCGGAGATACTGGGAGTAGTTCCTACGGAGGATGAAACTCAAGAGATAGAAAAGCCAACCCGTTGCCCGGCTTGCGGTACGGAATTGTTCCAAGAAGGAGTACACATATTTTGTCCAAATACTTTATCCTGTGAACCTCAGCTGATATCAAGACTCACTCATTTTGCATCACGAGACGCAATGAATATAGAAGGACTCAGTGAAAAAACAGTTACTCAACTGATGAACGAACTTCACATAAAGGAAATTCCACAGATATACGAACTTAAAAGGGAAGATCTTTTAAAACTGGAGGGATTTAAGGAAAAGAGGAGCGACAATCTCATAAATGCTGTGGAAAAGAGCAAGGACGTCTACCTACCCAACTTTATTTACGCCTTGGGCATAAACAATGTCGGCATTAAAACAGCTTACGACTTGGCGGAAAAATATAAGAATTTCTCGGATTTCAGAAAAGCGACGTTTAATGAACTCATTGAAATAAGGGACATAGGTAGCATTACAGCCGAAGAAATAGTGAAATATTTTAAAGAAAGTCATATAGTAGAAGCACTGGATAAATTGTTTGCCTTGGGAATCAAACCTCAATATGAGGAAAGGGAAAAAACACAATCCTATTTTTCGGGCAAAAAAGTTGTTTTGACGGGAACTTTGAACATGAAGCGCTCCGATTTGAAAAAACAGTTGATTGCACTGGGGGCAGATGTTGTAAGTTCGGTATCAAGCAGCACGGACTTGGTCGTAGCGGGAGAATCTCCCGGCTCTAAATATACAAAAGCTGTAGAACTGAATGTTAAAATAATAGATGAAGAAAAACTTAAAGATATTTTAGGAGGTAAGGATGGAATCTAAAGACATACTCCACATAGCGGACATCGCCATGATAGACTTCTCTGAAGTAGAGCTCAAAAATTTTGAAAAGGATTTTCTTGAAACCATGGATTTAATAGAAAATATTAAAACTATTGAAACCACTGACGAAATGACTTTTCAAGTCAACGACACGGTTAATAATTTCAGAGAAGATGAAGTTAAAGAGGGATTTACACAAGAGGAAGCTGTCGCAAATGCAAAGGATCAAAAATATGGATACTTTAACATTATAAAATTTGTTGAATAGAGGTGTAAATTTGGATTTAACTACTTTAAAAGCTAGAGAATTAGTAGCGGGATATAAAAACAGAGATTTTTCCGTGGAAGAAGTTGTAAAAACGTATATAGATAAAATAGAAGAAAGAGAAAAGGACATCAACGCATATGTGACAGTATGTGTGGAAGAGGCTTTAAAAAGAGCTAAAGCTGTTGATAAAAAATTTCAAGACAGAGAAGAAATGGGAATTTTAAGCGGTGTACCCATTTCGGTCAAGGATAATATAGCTGTCAAGGATGTAAAAATGACCTGCTCGTCAAAAATGCTTGAGGACTTTATCGTGCCATATGATTCTGTGATTTCTGAAAGGATAAAAAAATCTCACGGAATAATTTTAGGCAAGACAAACATGGACGAATTTGCCATGGGTGCGTCAACTAAGACCTCTTCCTTCGGACCGTCGAAGAATCCGTTGAATACGGACTTAGTTCCGGGAGGTTCGTCGGGAGGATCTGCGGCATCTCTTGCAGCGGAAGAATGTGCCCTTTCAGTGGGAAGCGATACGGGAGGCTCTACAAGACAACCTGCGAGCTTTTGCGGATTGGTAGGAATCAAACCCACCTATGGAAGCATTCCCAGATATGGAATGTCCACTATGGCAAATACCTTTGATCAAGCCGGATCCTTCGGTAAAGATGTGGAAGACGCACACCTTCTTTTAAAGGCTTTGGTGGGAAGAAGTGATCTTGATGCTACATCTGTGGGCAATGATTCAATACTCAAGCCTATAGATTATTCCGACAGTGAAGGTGCCGTGGAATTTTTAAAGGGACTTAGAGTTGTAATTCCCAAACTTTACACAGACTTGGAACTTGATCCCCGAGTACAAAGTCAATATGAAAAGGCGATCGATGTATTTGAAAAAAACGGTGCAAAAATAGAAATTGTGCCCATGGATTCACTTAAATACGTTATAGAAACTTACCATATACTGACAAATGGAGAGATTGCTCCAAACATGGCGAGATTTGACGGACTGAGATATGGTCACAGAACTGAAAAATATGAAAGTTATGAAGAAATGTTCAGGAAATCCAGAGCGGAAGGTTTTGGCGATGAAGTTAAGAGGAGAATAATGATCGGAACTCATATATTGAGTTTGGAATTTGCAAAGGATTATTACTACAAGGCGCTGAAAGTCAGAAACAAGATAAAGATCGAGATGGAAGAGGCTCTTGGAAAAGACGGAATTATTCTGTGTCCTACATCACCCATACTTCCTCCCAGAATAGATGAAGAAATAAGCCCTGTGGAAATGTACAAAGCAGACCTATTCACCATACCGGCAAATATGGCGGGATGCCCATCCATGAGCATACCTATGCCTGCGGTAGACGGATTGTCCGTGGGAATAGAACTTACTGCAAACAGATTTAAGGACCACGAGATGATAAGAGCCGCCCTGGGATTTGAAAGGAGCGTGAAATAATGGCATATAAAACGATTGTCGGATTGGAAATTCACGTGGAATTATCCACCGAAACAAAAGCTTTTTGCTCCTGCAAAAACGAATTCGGAGGGGAACCCAATACCAGAGTGTGCCCGGTATGTCTTGCACTGCCGGGAGGAATGCCCGTCTTAAATGAAAATGTTGTAAACTACACAATAATGGCAGGACTTGCACTTAACTGCAATATTGAGCATCTTTCGAAATTTGACAGAAAAAACTACTTCTATCCCGACCTTACAAAGGGATATCAAGTAACACAAGACGATATGCCCATTTGCACTGAAGGATACATCCCAATAGAAGGCGATGCGGGAGAAAAAAAGGTAGGCATATATAAAATTCAGATGGAAGAAGACACAGCCAAGTCCTTGCACACAGACAACGACGAAACCCTTATGGACTACAACAGATGCGGTGTACCCCTTATAGAAATAGTTTCAAAACCCGATATGAATTCGGGCAAGGAAGCCAGGCTTTTCTTGGAAAAACTCAAAAATACATTGATCTACTTGGGAATAACGGATTGCAAAATGGAAGAAGGCTCCTTGCGATGTGATGTAAATGTAAATGTCGTAGATGAAGAAAAGGGCATAAAGACTCAAGTCACGGAAGTTAAAAATCTCAACTCTTTCAGAGGAGTGGAAAAAGCAATAGACTTCGAAACAAAAAGGCATATTGAACTATTGGAAAAGGGCGAACATGAGATCAGAACCACCAGGAGATGGGATGATGTAAACAACGAAACAGTTTTGATGAGAGTTAAGTATACCGTTGCCGATTACAGATTTGCACCGGAGGGAGATTTGCCGCAGGTAATTATAGATGAAGATAAAATTGAGGAAATAAGATCGCAAATGCCTGAACTGCCGGATAAAAAGGCAAAGAGATTCCAAGAAGAATACTCAATTCCTCAATACGATGCACAGATTTTGACATCTTCTAAAAAATTGTCGGAGTTTTACGAAAAAGCCGCTGAAAAACTTGATGATTACAACATGATTTCAAATTGGATAATGACGGAAGTCTTAAGAAGAGTTGAAGATACGGAAGAATTTAAAGTACCTTTCAGTGTAGATGACTTTATAGAATTATTAAAGGCGATAAAATCCGACACCATAAACAACAACTCCGGCAAAAAAGTATTGAGGGAAATGTTTGAAACCTCGAAGAAACCCATGGAAATAATAAAGGAACAGGGACTGTCACAAATTACCGATACATCGGAAATAGAAACCATAGTTGACAGAATCATATCCGCAAATCCCAAATCTATTGAAGATTACAAAGCAGGAAAGACCAGAGTACTGGGATTTTTAGTGGGACTTGTTATGAAGGAATCAAGAGGTAAGGCAAATCCGCAAATAGTGAATCAATTGATAATGCAAAAGATAAAGAAATAAATAGATTTTGTCTATTTATAAATAGCTTGAATATAATATGAAAAATTTTTATTTAAACTATAGCTTATAATCAAAATCTCCTGATTGAGTTTTACAATCGGGAGATTTTCTATTTTAACACAAAACATATTGACAAGTATCTATGCAATAAGTATCATACATATAGATAAATATCTATATAACTAAGGAGAAAATATGAATTCTATAGATGTGGCATTAATATGTAAGGCTTTAAGCGACTCCAATCGTCTTCAGATAATCGAAATTCTTTCAGATTGCAATGAAAAGTGTGCATGTAATTTATTGGAACATTTTCAAATAACACAACCCACGCTATCCCACCATATGAAAGTTTTGAACGAATGCGGTTTAGTGGATACCAGAAGAGAAGGAAAATGGAACTATTATTCCTTGAACAAAGAAAGTTTAAAAGATTTTAAAGAATACATAAGAAATCTATGTTATGAAAATTGGGATATTAAAAAATGATTTGGGGTTTTATTCAAAGACAAATATTAGGAATGATGTGGTTAAGTGAAATTGTGACTAAATTATTGAAACAAACGGGAATTGATACAAGTGGAAAAATGGGAGCAGCTCTTAATTTTTTTATATATGATGTAATAAAGATTGTAATTCTTCTATGTTTATTGATTTTCATTATCTCGTATATACAAAGTTACTTTCCCCCAGAAAGAAGCAAAAAGATAATGTCGAAATTCAAAGGAATTTGGGGGAATGTAGCTGCAGCTTTGTTGGGAACTGTTACACCCTTTTGCTCCTGTTCGTCCGTTCCTTTGTTTATCGGATTTACCGGTGCGGGTTTACCGATAGGAGTAACATTTTCTTTTTTAATATCTTCTCCCATGATTGATTTGGGGAGCCTTGTTCTTCTTATGAGCATTTTCGGGATGAGGATTGCTGTTGTATATGTGATTGTGGGTTTGATAGTTGCAGTTGTCGGAGGAAGAATCATTGAAAAGATGAACATGTATGAATATGTTGAGGATTTTATTTTAAATGCTGATGTAGCGGAAATTGAAGAGCAGTCTTTAAATTTTGGGGACAGACTTAATTTTGCAAAGGAACAAGTTTATGAAACTCTGAAAAAAGTATTCCCATATATTTTAGCTGGAGTCGGGATAGGTGCTTTTATTCACAATTGGATTCCTGAAAGTTTTATTGAAACCGTACTGGGAGGTAATAATCCTGTGGGTGTAGTGTTAGCTACAATTGTGGGAGCACCCATGTATGGAGATATTTTCGGAGCAATTCCAATAGCGGAGGTTCTATTGGGAAAGGGTGCTCTATTGGGCACTGTTCTGAGCTTTATGATGGCAGTTACTACATTGTCATTGCCTTCTATGATAATGCTCAGAAGAGCAATTAAACCCAAACTACTGGGACTGTTCATAGTTATTTGCTTAGTGGGAATAATCTCGGTTGGATATTTTTTTAATATGTTTGAATATTTGTTGATTTAGGAGGAAGTTAAAGTGTCGATATTTAGAAAAATAAAAAATGAAAAACCGGAAATTAAAGTCGAGAAAAATATAAATATCGCCGGAAAGAAAATCGACGTAAAAGTTCTCGGTTCAGGTTGCGCAAAATGCAATGCATTGGAAAAATCTGCAAAGGAAGCACTGATTGAGTTGAAATACGAACCATTAATCGATCACGTTACCGATTTTTCTGAAATTGCATCCTATGGAGACATGAGTACACCGGCTCTTGTTGTGGAAGGGAAAGTCGTAAGTTATGGCAAGGTACTTAAAAAACAGGAAGTTGTGGATATTTTAAGGAAGGTTGTAATATGACTGAAAAAAAGAAAGTAGCTTTTATTTGCGTGCATAATTCCTGCAGAAGTCAAATAGCGGAGGCTTTGGCAAAAAAATATGCCTCTGACAAGTATGAATTTTATTCAGCCGGAACACAGACAAAATCTCAAATTAATCAAGATGCAATACGAATAATGAAAGAACTCTACGGAATAGATATGGAAGAAGAGCAATATTCCAAAACCATAGATGAAATTCCGGAAGTAAATAAGGTGATAACTATGGGCTGCAATGTTCAGTGTCCTATAATTCCCTATGAATATACGGAGGATTGGGGTTTAGAAGATCCTACGGGTAAAAGTGATGAAGAATTTTTAGAAGTGATCAAAAAAATAGAGGATAATATTAAAAGTAAATTTTTATAAAATATAAAAACCCACCTTTATAAATAGAAGGGTGGGATTCTTATTTTCGTTATAAAGAAATAGGCACAAATACTGCTTCGATATGGGTGTTTTCCTTTATGATGAATATATATTCATCGTTTAGGAGTTTTTTGGGTTTGCCGTTGACCAAGAGATTTTTCAGTTCATATCCCGGGGGAGTAAGAACTTTAACCCTAACTCTTTCGTTGATACAGTATTCATATTTTTCGCTGCGAAGATGATCGCCGAGGGACAGAGTTATTCTTTCATTGCTTTTGTGCTCCAATATTACTTGGACTCTTTTATCCTGCTCGCCCATGTTCACATAGGTGGATTGGGAACTACCGTCCATTGCCGCTACTTTTAAAAGATATCGTCCCTTTTTCAATCTGTCTCCACTTGTGAACCTTTCATTGTTTATGAAGAGCTCTGCGTTTACGGGGAATCCTCTTTCGTCTATGACATCCACATAAAGTCGAGAGTTTTCAGTTTTGTAGACCAAGTGTCTTTTTGCATTTTCAATATCTTCAACAGCTTTTATAATTTCGTTTTTGGGAATATTGTCTGATCTCAACAAGAGATTGTTCGCCTGTATGAGGGTTCTGTTTAATTCTATTGCCGATTCATTTGTAAAATTTGTCAGATCTATGTTGTTAGTTTCTCTAACCAATTGCAGAAGTTTGTTTTTCAATTGTTGAATTTCGTAGTTTTCGTCGGGTTCGGAATTTGGCGGATTTTCGGATATATTTGGAACTCTACCGTATTTTTGCTCGCACAGAGCCACTATCTTAGCTGCCTGTGCCCTTGTGAGGGTGGATTGGGGATATAGTTTAAAATCACTGAAACCGTCAAGGATTCCGTCTTTTAAAAGAGCGCCCACATATTGTTTTGAATTTTCTCCGAGATTTTCAATATCGGTAAAGTATTTGTAGTTATTTGATCTGTCCTCAAGTCCATATAGATATCCTATGATGTCAATGAATGCGATTCTCTCTATGGGAGCATCTCGGAAGTAAATATCCTCATCTATATAACCTGCCTTTACTGCAATTTGCAATTCCTTTAAGAACCAGTCTTTTTCATCTATGTATTTGAAAGGGATATCGCTTTTTTCTGTAAAATAGAAAACCCTGTTTATTATTTTGTATATTTGAGATTTTTTGAGTGTTTCATCAGGTCTGAAAGTATTATCTCCAAATCCGTTAATAAAGCTTTTTTCATTTATATAATCTATGTATTCCTCCGCCCAATGACCCTGCACATCCTTATATGATGCTGCTGCGGTTTCTGCAGGTAGCAAGAAAAACATTATCAAAATAAACAAAAAGGTTCGTTTCATTCAATCACCTCTTTTTAATATGATAACTCTTTGGCGCAAATAAATCAATTTTAGAGTTTTAAAAGACAGGTCAATGGGATAGAATATAGGAGGAGGTAAAAATGAACAGCAATATAAAAGAAGTATATAAAAATATTTATAAAGTTATAATTCCCTTGAAGGGCAATCCTCTTAAATCCATAAATATTTTCGTAATAAAAAACGGAGACGAGAGTTTGATAATAGATACGGGATTCAATACGGAAGAAGTTATAGAATACACTGAAAATTACATTCAAAACTTGAACATAGACCTGAATAAATCAACACTTTATATAACTCATCTACACTCTGATCATGCCGGACTTGCAAATTTCTTTTTCAAAAGAGGGGCGAAGATATGTATGCCCGAAGTGGACGCACAGTTGATGGATGACCTAAGTAAACAAAAGGGCAAGTATTGGAAGAAGATTGAAGGTTTTGCTCATATTGAAGGATTGGGAGTGGACAATTTAAATATCGCGGATCATCCGGGCTACAAGTACAGAACTGGCGGATCCTTTGAATATGAACCTAAATTTCCCGGTGATAAGATAAAAATAGGTAATTTTAATTTCGAAGTATTGTCTCTTTCGGGACATACTCCCGGCATGTGCGGATTATACGATGCGGATAAAAGCATACTTTTCTGCGGAGATCATATATTGTTTAAAATCACATCAAATATACAATTTTGGGGTTTTGATTTTGGTGACAGCTTAGGCAAGTACCTGCAAAATATTGAAATTGTAAAAAAATTAAATATAAAACACGTTTTCGGCTCCCATAGGGAGTTGGTTAAGGATACAAATTCAAGGATAGAGGAAATCTATGCACACCACGAAAAAAGACTCAAAGAAGCTTATAAGGCTCTTAAAGACGGACCTTTAACAGTTAGAGATGTCACTATAAAAATGAAGTGGGATATCACCGCCAAGGATTGGTCGGAATTTCCCGATTCACAGAAGTGGTTTGCCGTAGGAGAAGCTCATGCTCATCTGGAGCACTTGAGATATCTTGGAAAAGTGGATTTTTACGATAAAAATGGAGATGGTGTTTTATACTACTACATTATGGATAAAAAATAATTGGCAGAAATATTTTTTTTAATCAATTTATAATATATAATTAAATAAAGTAATGCTAAGGAGGCAATTATGGATTTATTAAAAGTTTTGAGAGGGAAGATTACAAAGGCGAAACCTACTATAGTATTTCCGGAAGGATATGACGTAAGAGTTCTTACAGCAGTTAAACAAATTCAAGATGAAGAGTTGCTTAATCCGATTATTTTGGGACCGAGAAAACAAGTTGAATATGCAGCGGATAAATTGGGATATGATTTAGGCGAATTCAACTATATAGATCCTCGTGAATATGAAGAAATTGAAGATTTAATTGAAAAGTTGATGGAAAGAAGAAAAGGCAAGTTGGACAGAGAAAAGGCCGAAAAATTAATTTATGATGAAAATTATTTCGGAACCATGCTGGTATACACAGGTAAAGCTCAAGGTATGGTATCGGGAGCCGCTCATACCACAGGTGATACTGTAAGACCCGCACTTCAGATCATAAAGACCAAGGAAGGTTACAAGAGAACCAGCGGTGCTTTCTTGATGATAAGAGGAGAAGAAACTTACTTAATGGCTGACTGTGCAATAAATATCGAACTTGATGCACAAGGATTGGCTGAAGTGGCAGTGCTTTCCAATGAAATGGCAAAACAATTCAGTATGGATCCTAAGGTGGCACTTCTTTCTTTCTCGACAAAGGGGTCAGCATCTCACGAACTTGTAGACAAAGTTTCAGAAGCTGTCAAGATTGCCAAGGAACTTGATCCAAGTATAAAAGTGGATGGAGAATTCCAATTTGATGCTGCTTTTGTACCTGAAGTAGCGAAGATTAAAGCACCCAACAGCCCCGTAGCAGGTAATGCAAATGTATTTATATTCCCTTCGCTTGAAGCAGGAAACATCGGATATAAACTTGCACAAAGATTCGGCGGATTCAAAGCTATAGGACCTATACTTCAAGGATTGAATGCTCCTGTAAACGACCTGTCAAGAGGAACGACAGCTGAAGAAGTATATTATTTGGCAATAATTACAGCCGCTCAAACACTTATTTAATGATTAAACAAAGGATGTCGGAGAAATTCGACATCCTTTTGTATTAGAATCTCTCAGTTAGACTGAGAATTCTTTATAATTTTACCGGTAAAAAATTAGCAAAAATACTTAGATTGATAATAAGTATCCGCCAATGTCAAAAATATTAATTAGATATTAATATGACATAGTTGAGTAATACTCATTTATATTTATTTTTTTAGATTCTGTCTTTCAAGCTTTCCTACTATAATTTTCAAATTTACATTTATTATGATTCTCAAATACGCTCGATAAATATTAAATTTATTTCAAAGGTCAGAAAGCAGTTTGTAAATGATGGACTAAGCGTATCCTTTCAGGCATTGTTTGTGATATAGGATCTTTGACCAAATTAGAAAACCCCCGACTACTACGACAGGGGTTTTGTTTTGATTGTAATTTAATTTGTTTTAGTTAATTTAATTTCAAAATTAAGGGCGGTTATGGAATTGCCTTCGCTCTTTAAGATAATTTCACTGTTGTCCGTGGGAGCCTTGGCTCTTTTGGAGTCCTTGTAATAATACTTTCCGTGACTTAAATTCCTCTTTGCAAGGAGAGATTCCATGACCTGTCTGTTGCCGAAGAATTCGCCGACGATATCCTCTCCGTCTATGGTAATAGTGTATTTTATTTCCTCCACATCTTGAATTCCTTCAATGGTATCGCCGGTGTAATTCAAGTAGGTTTCCAATTTATACAGTGGGCGATCGTCTTGCAGGGACAGGTATTCATCGCTGTTTTCACCAAATTCGCTCTTTACATCTTCAAGATCTGTATTTGTAAAGGGTGTAATTTTTAAATTTGCATTGAAGTTATCCGTTGAACCTGTAAATTCGTCAAAGGACGCATCGGTTTGGTTGTCCATTTCTTCGCCGATTGTATTGTTATTTTCTATATTATTTTTGTTATTTTCCACACTGGTGTTGTTTTCTATATTATTTTCGTTGTTTTTTTGTCCGCAGGAAGTAAGTATCGTAGCGGATAAAAAAAGCATAAGTATTAATTTCTTCATAATCTCACCTCTAATTAATATTATCACAGAAAGATGTGATAATAAAGTTAAAGACTTGTGAATAATAGATAAGTACCATATTAAAAAAGCTCGGATAATAAAATCCGAGCTATATATATCACAAAATATTATAATATGTGCTTTCCGCCATTCAGTCTGATTCCCCAGCCCATTATATGAGATGCTACGGGGCTTGCAAGGTATACGGTAGCGGCTGCCACTTCTTCAACTCTTGCATATCTTTTGTCCCAAGATGCATCGGCGAAGAATCTTTCTGCTTCTTCGGGAGTCTTTGTATCGCCGAAGGTATTCTTTTCAATTCTTCTCATCATGTCGGTGTCTACTGCACTGGGTGCTACGAAGTTACAATGGATTCCTGATCCGCCAAGTTCTGTAGCTGCTGTTTTAACTATAGCTGCAACTGCGTGTTTAGATGCTACATAAGCGCCCATACCCGGTGATCCTACATAGGATCCTTCAGAAGCTATGACAACGATTGAACCTTCTTTCTTTTCAAGCATGTAGGGAATAGCGTATTTCATTGTGTAAAGAACTCCGTATACGTTGATGTCGAAAACTCTGTTGTAATTTTCAACAGTTGCGTCCTTTACTTCTTGAACATCTCCATTGTATCCTGCATTGGGAACAACTGCATAAAGACTTCCGAAGTGTTCTACAGCTTTGTCTACAGCTGCTTTAACTTGTGCCTCGTCAGTTACATCCACTATAAGTCCCAAAACTCTGTCTTCGCTCGGGTATCCCAGTTCTTCCATTAAAGCGTCCATTTTGTGTTGAGCTGTAGAGGTAAGAACAACCTTTGATCCTTCTTCAATAAATTATTTTGCCAGTGCATGTCCGATACCGCCTGTGGCTCCTGTGATAAGAACTACCTTATCCTTTAATTGCAAATCCATTTCCAATTATCCTTTCTAAATTTTATTTTAAATGTATAAATTATGTGATGAATTTTTCCAATTTATTATAACATAGAATCAGAGATTGATAAATAATAAATTAACAAATTTTAAGAATTACAGTAATTTAATATTTTTAATCAAAATTATACTTTTATTATATTTTAAGAAATTTTATCGAGAAAATTTCTTAAAATATAATTGAAAATTCTGTATATAAAAAATACCGCAGAAAAACTACGGTATTTTTATTGGTTTAAACCTAGAGATAAAAATTTGTATAATTTGATTCAAGAATTGTTTACAGTTATTAATTTGAATTGTTGTGCGGCAGGAGTTTCTTTTCTATAACTCTTTTGTATAAAAACGCCACAACAGGTAGTGATATGGCAAGTTCGACAAGCATAAAACTGTTGTAGAGCAAAGAGTGCAGCCACGCAGGTTGACCTTCCGGTGCGTACATATAAAATAATGTCACACCGCTTATGAAGTGCATAAGATATCTCAAAAGTATGGCGAAGGTGGTGCCCAGCATTGCAATTTTAAAACTTTTGTTGAAGAATCCTGCCACTCCCAACAGACCGAAGGCCAGAATATAGTCTATGATTATAGACATCGGGTGCAACATCACTCCGCCCAGGATAAATTGGAAGAATCCGTAGACTGTGCAGGCCAAAATACCGTACTTGGGTCCCCACAATAAACTGTAAAAAATTACGGGAACCATGCTTGCGACGGTGACGGATCCGCCCTGCGGCATTTCAAGAAATTTCGCATAGGACAGGATTTGTGACAGTGCAATCATTATTCCCGCTTGAGTTAAAGCTTTCGTTTTGTTCATAAAAATCACCTTTCAAAGAATAGGTGAGAAGACATTCGCTACGCCGGCATTATCCGGATCAGCTTAAAGGGTCGAATATTAATTCCTCTCAGCGCCTGCTCCCCTAAATATTTATTTAAGCATTCAAGATGTTGAGCTCAAATACATCTCTGTGCTTATCTAAATATTTTATAGCTTCATCTCTGTAATGTAAAGTGCTTTCCGTAAGTATTTCTTTGAAAAGTGCTTCTATCTCTTTATTTTCATCGGCGAAATTCGATATATAGTACATTGCAAAATTCACTGTTCCCACATCTCTGGGGTCTTTCATGGTGTTTACCACATTCAGTGCATTGGTCATACAGCACAGAGCATCATCGTAGTTTTTGAGTCTGAGTTCCGTCAGTGCCATGTAGGCATCCAGCACCGTTCTCTTCCAGAAGGAATCGAACTGACCGTAGAGACTGTAGGCGGCATTGAAGTATTTCTTTGAATTTTCCAAGTCGTTTAAGGAAAAATAGGTTTTGCCAGTGTTTATATAGAAGATCGAAAGGGAGGACAGAGCATTTTTATCCTTGGACAATTTGATAGCAGATTGGAACATTTCAATGGCTTCTTCATACTTGCCGGTGGATTTTCTAAGTTCGCCTATGTAGTTGTAGGCGGCTGCTATATTTATTGAGTACTTGTTTGCCACTTCCTTGGTGACTGTGAGAGTGTTTATGGATTCGTTGAGCAGTTGTTCGGCTGTGTAGTAGTTTCCGATCATCATGTTGTATAGTCCCTTGAGTCTTAGAAGTATGCCTATTTCTTTGTGGTAGTTGCACTTGACCGCCAAGTTCAAAGCGAGCTCTATATACTCGATCATCTCTTTGGGATTGTTGGTCTGTATGTTGTAGAATATGAACTGCTTGTATCCCTCGATTATATAGTCCTGATTGTTGATCTCTGCCGCCTTGTTTATGACATATCTTATGTCTTTTAAACCGTCTTTGTAATTTCCGTCTCTTATCAGGTAACGTCCCTTCATGTAGAAGAATTCCATCTCTAATAAGTTCATTTCTTCGGGAGATTCCACAGTTCGCAAATCCTTGAAGTTCTCCATTATATTTTCAAATATTTCGTTGATTCTGTCCCTGGAAATATAAATATTTTCCTTTTCCGATTCCTGAATGGTGAGAATTGGGAACATCTCATGGGAGAAATTCAAGTAGTAATTAAGCGTTTCAATTTTATATTTAAGAGTTTTAAGCTGTTCGCCCGACTTTCCGAAGTGGTAGACTAATTTAGAATAAATATAGGGCGTTTTTTTATTTCGTTTGAGTCTTGATTCAAAGATTTCGCCGATTTTTTTGTGTATGATCTTCTTCTTTGAGTCCGGCTGGATCATGTAGATGTACTCTCGCAGTTTTGAATGAGTAAATATCACGCTGATCCTGTTGGTGTGGTTTATTTCTTTTAGAATATTTCTGTTTTCAAGTTCCTCCAAAAGTTTGATTGTGTCGTATTCGTCGAGTTTTACAATTTCTGAAAGTATGTCCAGATCCGCTTCATCGTAGAAAAAACTAACGGAATTCAAAATATTAAGTTCATCCTCCGAAAGATATAAAAACCTGGATTTTATGGTGTCTACCATCTTTGAACTCATTATGTCTATGTCACTGTCGGACTTGAGCAGATTTATGTATTCGGATAGGAAAAAGGGGTTGCCTTCGCTTTCGGAATATATTTTTTTAATTATAGCATCTTCAAATTCCGTATCGGGTAGAGCCTTTTCCAAGAAGTTTTTGGAGTTTTCAAAATCAAATCTGTCCAATTTTATCTTTTCTATTTGATTGTATCTTTGCAGTGAAGTGACAAGATCTTCCAATGCTTGATTGTGTTGAGTTCTCGCAGTTAGGAAGAATACCACTTCGTTTTTCAAGTGGAGCATTACAGAAGTCAAAAGTTTTATGGATATTTTGTTCATCCATTGCATATCTTCAAAGATTATGACTAGCCTCTGCCTTTCATTTATCTTTCTCAAAACTTCCACTAAAGTTAAAGAGATCATTTCGCAGTTAATGATGTCTGTAGATTCCAAGATTTCCGGCTCCAATACATTTCTGTTCATACGTGGGAGCACCTCTGAAATCGCCTTTGATAAAAATCCTGTAAGTTCTATTCCTAAACTCTTCATGGCTTTGCTGACCTTGTCAGTCAATACGGAAAAAGCTCTCAAAGAATAATCCTTTTCCGCTTGGTAGCAGAAAGATTCAATGATCACAAAATCATCTTTCTTATTTTTAAATACCTTTTCCTTTAGTGAGGATTTCCCGCTTCCGGCCTCTCCTGAAAGTAATATGGATTTTGCAGTTCCGTCTTCACGGTAGGTCTTCAGTATTTTTTCAATGGTGGCTATCTCCTGATATCTTCCGTAGTAAAAATCTTCGGATAATTTCTTTTTAGTGTTGTCCAAGTCGATTTGATCTATGGATTTGTCGTATATTTTTTTGGTTTCAGCATCGGGAGTCACGCCCAGCTCGTTGTTGAGCAGTTTGGACAGGTCGTGATAAGTTTCCACAACCTTTACGTTGCGACCAGTATTTTGGTAGAATTTCATCAAAAGTCTGAAATTCTTTTCGTCGAATTCATCCAGTTGAATGAGATCGTTTATTCTCTGTTCGATATTGTCATAGTTTTCGCAGTCGATATCTCTCTCAATAGCTGTGAAAGCCTCGGATGTAAATTTGTCCTGAAGGGCGGATCTGTTCTTAATAATCCAGTACTCATAATTCTCTGCATCCTTTAAGAAAAACCCCTGTAAAAAATCTCCCTTGTAAAGTTCCAAATTGTTTTTAGGATCCTTGAGAAAAATATCCACGTCGGAGTCGATATTCAACTGGTCATTCAATATAAGTACCGATTTTTTAGGAGAAATTATAAAATCCAGACCTATGCATTTTTTTGCTTGGTACAGTGCATTTCTCAGATTTTTCTTGGCGATTCTTTCATTCTCGTCTGGCCATAACAAACCTGCCATCTCATCTCTCGAAACTATTTTATTCACTAAAATATAATATATTAATGCATTGATTTTGGCGTAGGGGAAGAAAATCTTTTCTCCGTCTTTTAAAATTTGTGGGCTTCCAAATAACTTTGCATAAATTTTTTCCATAGCATATCCTTTCATAAAAATATCTACATTATAAATATTGTAAACAATGTAAATAAATTGTTTTATATCTAAATATAAATATAATTCAATAAAAATCAACTGTCAATAAATACAGCATTTCACTTTGTAAATCGATAAATGAGTACTTCGATTTGTAAATTAAAAAACAATTTTTAATTTAATGATTGTTTTTTTAAATGAAATATGATAATCTAATGGTATCAAAAAGGTAACAGTTATGATAAAACTTTTGAGGACAATCAAAGCTGTTATTTAAAGAGTAAGTAACAAGTTTATTTATATATATTTGTGTGAAAAAATAAAACGATTTCACTATATTTAATAAGTGTGGAAAAATATATCACACTATATTGCAAAGTTAAATTAGATATAATTAATTTGACTGAACATCGGTAATTTCGAGCGTGAGCTTGATAATTATAAATTATAAAGGAGGAATAATAATGATATTATTAAATCCAGTAGTTATTTCAGTAATCGTAA
This sequence comes from uncultured Peptoniphilus sp., assembly GCA_964345555.1. Classification (GTDB taxonomy): domain Bacteria; phylum Bacillota; class Clostridia; order Tissierellales; family Peptoniphilaceae; genus Peptoniphilus_E. The sequence goes on from CAYFRD010000010.1 coordinate 33,260, forward strand.
TGTGCGTGCTTTGTTTGATAAAATTCAACGTATTGCTATCAATCTTAGTCGCAGCAGTAGTAGGGGGCGTGGCAGCCGGAATGCCTATTTACCAAGCTGGCGCAGAAAACAATATAATCGACGTGTTAATCTCCGGTATGGGAGGAAACTCGGCAACGGCACTTAGTTACATATTGCTTGGAGCATTTGCTTATGGACTTGCACAATCAGGTCTTGGAGCTATTCTTTCAAAGAAGTTGTCAAGAGTATTATCGGGTAAAAAGTTTGTAATGATCTTCGTAATAGCAATAATATCCTGTTTTTCACAAAACTTAGTACCTGTACATATCGCTTTTATTCCGATTTTAATACCACCTCTTCTACCTTTGATGAACAAATTAAAAATTGACAGAAGAGCAATGGCGTGTGCACTTACTTTCGGTTTGAAAGCACCTTACGTATCAATCCCTGTAGGATTCGGTTTGATATTCCATCAAATACTTGTAGACAATATAACTCAATTCGGAATGCCTGTAACAATAGCTGATACTACAGCGGTTATGTGGATCGGTGGAGCTTCAATGCTGGCAGGTCTTGTGTTGGTAGTTTTGGTACTGTACGGAAGAGACAGAAATTATGAAGATCTTCCTGTTCCTGGACAAGATGAAGAATCTATGAACAAAGAAGTTTCAATGACTAAGGAAGCTTGGGGAGCATTGCTTGCCTGTGTAGTTACCGCAGTTGTATCAATAATTACAACATCACTTCCTTATGCTGCACTTTCAGGACTTTTCACAATGGTTATCACAGGATGTATCAAGTGGAAAAATATCGACGAAGTTATGGCAGGCGGTATAGACATGATGGGATTCATAGCTTTCGTAATGCTTGTAGCGGCAGGATACGGAACAGTGCTTAACTCAAGTGGAGCAGTTGAAGAACTTGTAACTACAGCAGCCGCATATATGCAAGGTTCAAAAGCTGTTGCAGCCTTTGTAATGCTGTTAATAGGTCTTTTAATAACTATGGGTATCGGTACTTCTTTCGGAACAATCCCTGTAGTAGCAGCGATTTATGTACCTCTTTGTATAAAACTTGGATTCTCACCGGCTTCAACAATACTGTTAATCGGTGTTGCGGCAGCACTTGGCGATGCAGGGTCGCCGGCATCCGACTCAACACTTGGACCCACATCAGGACTTAATGCAGACGGTCAACATGATCACATTTGGGACACTTGCGTTCCTACATTTATAGCCTTTGATATTCCTTTAATAATAGGTGGAGTAATAGGCGCAACAATACTTGGCTAATCACTTTGTTTAAAATTGTTTCTTGCTTGAGCAAAAGTTCATGCGAGAAACAATTTATTTAATAGAAATTTAAATCTTATTTAATTTGGGAGGAAGTAATGGAAAAAATCATTATTAACGGCGAAAATTTGACAATCGAAGATGTTGTCGCAGTTGCCAGATTTCATGCTCCGGTGGAAATAGATGCCGAAGCTATTGAAAGAGTAAAAGAATCAAGAGCTATCGTAGAAGAAATAGTAGAACAAGAAAGAGTAGTTTACGGAATAACTACAGGATTCGGCTCTTTATCGGAAGTTAGCATATCCAAAGAAGATACAGCTCAACTTCAAGAAAACCTAATAAGAACACACTCAAGCGGATTCGGAAATCCCCTTTCTGAAGAAGAAGTAAGGGCCGTAATGCTAATAAGAATAAATTCTCTTGTAAAGGGACAATCAGGAATAAGACTTGAAACAGTTCAAACAATTCTTGACATGCTTAACAAGGGTGTTGTTCCTCATATTCCTGAAAAGGGATCGGTTGGAGCAAGTGGAGACTTGGCACCTTTATCACACATGGTTCTTCCCATGCTGGGACTTGGTCGTGCTTACTACGAAGGAAAACTCATGAGCGGTAAAGAAGCCATGGAAAAAGCAGGCGTTGCACCTATAAGACTGGCTGCAAAGGAAGGACTTGCACTTATCAACGGTACAACAGTTCTTACAGCTATAGGTACACTTGCAACCTATGACGCAATGAATTTATTAAAACTTGCCGATGTAGCAGGAGCACTTTCTCTTGAAGCGCATAGAGGAATTATAGACGCATTCCAAGAAAAACTTCATGTAATTCGTCCTCACAAAGGATGCCTTACAACCGCTAAAAACATCAGAGCGCTTACAGAAGGTTCAACATATATCACTCACCAAGGAGAAATCAGAGTACAAGACGCTTATACTCTTAGATGCATGCCTCAAGTTCACGGAGCAAACAAAGACAGCATTGATTATGTAGCTGAAAAAGTTGCCATAGAAATCAACGCTGCAACTGACAACCCAATAGTTTCACCTGACGGAACAGTAATTTCAGGCGGTAACTTCCACGGCGAACCCATGGCACAACCCTTTGACTTCTTGGGGATAGCAGCGGCTGAAATCGGAAATATCTCCGAAAGAAGAGTTGAAAGACTTGTAAACCATCAACTTTCAGATTTCCCTTCATTCCTTGTAAAACATCCGGGATTGAACTCAGGATTTATGATCACTCAATACGCTGCGGCAGCACTTGTATCGGAAAACAAAGTTCTTGCACATCCGGCATCAGTTGATTCCATCACATCTTGTGAAAACCAAGAAGACTTCGTATCAATGGGAACAATAGCGGCAAGAAAAGCTAAAGACATAATTCACAACTCAAGAAGAGTAGTTGCAACTGAAATTATGGCAGCGATTCAAGCTATTGACTTCAGAAAAGAAATGGGCGACTATAAATTGGGAGCAGGAACACAAGCTGCTTATGACGAATTCAGATCAAAAGTAAACTTCATAGAAGAAGATAAACACATCGAAATCTATGACGAACTTGAAAAAGCAACTGAAACACTAATCGACGGTTCATTACTGAAAGCTGTAGAAGCAAAAGTTCAATTGGAAATTTAATAGATTATAGAAGATGAGAGTCTAAGATATCTTAGACTCTTATTTTTATTGGTATTTAATTACCGTAGGATGAGAGCCTTTATCAGCCTGATATTATGAATATCTACAGTATAAAAATCAAATAGATTTATAAGTTACAGAAAAACATTTAAAAATTGTCCGCATAGTATATAATCAATAGTGGAGGGATCAAATGAAATTGAAGCTTAACTTAAATCTTGACAGGGATACTTTAATAAGGAAAACACTGGCGGTAGTCATGGGCAATTTTTTTTGCGCCTTGGCTCTTGTGTATTTTTTGAAACCAAATAACATGATACCGTCGGGAGTTATGGGCATAAGCACACTTACGAGTCATGTCACTGGAATTTCCATATCTATTTTGATACTGCTGATAAACTTGCCGATGATGCTCTTGGGAATCAAGTATCTAAATAGAGAATTCATGGTCTTTTCAATAATGTCCGTATTTCTTGTGTCCTTTTACTTGGAATTTTTAAATAAATTAACTCCTGAAAACTTCGCCATGACACACAACATATTGTTGGGGGCAATCTTCGGAGGAGTTTTAAACGGAATAGGGATAGGAATAACATTGAGAAACGGTACATCAACAGGTGGATTGGATATTATAGGCACCTATATGAAAAAGAAGTACAATGTTAAAATCGGCAGCGTTCTCATGGCGATAAACTTCATCATCATAACCATATCAGGGTTTATCTTCACCTTTGACGAAGCAATGTTTACTCTACTCTCATTATTTATAAGTTACCAAGTATCTGACAGAATCCAACTGGGGGTAGGAAGACAAAAACAAATTCTGATAATCTCGCCTAAGTACGATGAAATCACAAGGGGAATATACGAAAAGATGAACAGAGGGGTCACTTACATAAACGGAGAAGGCGCATATAATAGAAAAGACTTGGAAATAATATTTCTAATCTGCACATCAATGCAACTTGTTACACTGAAGGAAATAGTCAGAGAAGTGGATCCGGCAGCCTTTATGGCTGTAAGTGAAACCACCGAAATTATGGGATCGGGTTTCAGAAAAATAGAACTTTAATCTCCTTTATAAAATTAGAAAGCAATTATAAATTACGTTATCATAAAAGACAAAGTTAATTTTGAAAATAAAGAAGTTTAAAAATTTTAAATAAACAATAAAGCTGCGAAATTATTCGCAGTTTTTTAATAAAAAACATTTGAGATTATAGAAATATATGTTATAATAATTAATTGCATATAACAAAGTAAACTGGCGTAGTGTTCTCTAAATTAGGTATAATACCTATTTAGAATATGAGGGGTGAATAAAAATGGTGCATCCTGTAAAGTATGGAAAACGAGAAAGAATGAGTTTCTCTCGCATACCGGAGGTATTATCGCTACCAAATCTTATCGAAGTGCAGACTTCTTCTTTCAATTGGCTTTTGGAGAAGGGGTTACGAGAAGTATTTGAAGATGTATCTCCAATAGAGGATTATTCAGGAAATTTGATTTTAGAGTTTGTCGATTACTATATTTCAGACGAGATCAAGTACAGTGTCGACGAAGCGAAGGAAAGAGATACTAATTATTCGGCACCTTTGAAGGTAAAGGTGAGGCTGATCAACACCGAAACGGGAGAGGTTAAGGAACAGGAAGTTTTCATGGGAGATCTTCCCCTGATGACATCCACAGGAACCTTTGTGATCAACGGTGCTGAACGTGTAGTTGTTTCGCAGCTTGTTAGAAGTCCAGGGGCCTATTATAAGGAAGAAACTGACAAGACGGGAGATAAATTGTATTCTGCAACTTTGATTCCTAACAGAGGGGCTTGGCTGGAATTCGAAACTGATGCACAAGGTGTGGTGAACGTGAGAATTGACCGAACCAGGAAAATTCCCATCACGATTTTGCTTCGTGCCATAGGAGTTCAAAGCAATCAAGAGATTACTGAATTATTGGGAGAGAGTGAACATCTTTTAAAAACCTTTGAAAAAGATGCCACGACCAATAAAGAAGAAGCATTAATAGAAATCTATAAAAAACTAAGACCGGGGGAACCTCCTACACTGGATTCGGCAACTTCTCTTTTTGAAAACATGTTTTTTGACAATAGAAGGTATGATTTAGCTCATGTTGGAAGGTATAAGTTCAATAAAAAACTCGGCATTGCAGACAGAATTTCAAATCATTATGCATCGGAAGATGTAATCCATCCCCTGACAGGCGAAATTTTAGTAGCCGAGGGAGAGATGATAAATGAAGACATGGCTGCACAAATAGAGTCGGCAGGCGTAAATGAACTCTTTGTCACCATAAAGGCGACTAGAGAAGATGAAGATGACAGAACTATAAAGGTCGTTGGAAATAATTTTTCAAAAATAGACGAAGAAGAACTTGGATTCAGCCTAAGAGATTTGGGACTGAATGAAAAAGTCTACTTCCCCCTATTCAAGGAATTATATGAAGAATTTTCAGATGACACCGAAAAGTTCAAAGAAGAAATAAAGAAGAATATCAATATTTTAAGTCCGAGACATATAATAGTGGACGATATTGTTTCAGCCATATCCTATGAGTTCGGATTATTTAACAGGGTGGGCTCTGTAGATGATATTGACCACCTTGGCAACAGAAGAATAAGATCCGTTGGAGAGCTTCTGCAAAACCAATTCAGAATCGGCGTATCCAGAATGGAAAGAGTTATTCGTGAAAGAATGACCGTACAGGATGTAGACGCCACAACTCCTCAATCTCTTATAAATATCAGACCTGTGACAGCTGCTATAAAAGAGTTTTTCGGATCGTCACAATTGTCACAATTTATGGATCAAAACAATCCTCTATCGGAATTAACTCACAAAAGAAGGTTATCTGCACTTGGACCCGGTGGGTTGAGTAGAGATAGAGCAGGATTTGAAGTGCGTGATGTCCATAACTCACATTACGGAAGAATGTGTCCTATAGAAACCCCTGAAGGACCGAACATAGGACTTATCACATCACTTACAACTTATGCCAGAATTAATGAATACGGATTTATCGAAACACCTTACAGAAAGGTGAAAATCGGCGAAGGTATTGTAACGGATGAAATAGATTACATCACAGCTGATGTGGAATATAAACAGGTAATTGCTCAATCCAATGAACCCCTTGATGAGAACGGAAAGTTCGTGAACAGCAGGGTAGTTGCGAGAGGTCATGAAGGAGTAGTTGATATTTACGATTCCAAGATCGTAACCTACATGGACGTATCACCTCAACAGATAGTTGCTGTAGGTACATCTATGATACCTTTCCTTGAAAATGACGACGCCAACAGAGCGCTGATGGGTGCAAACATGCAACGTCAAGCTGTGCCTCTGCTTAAAACAGAAGCTCCCATCATAGGCACGGGAATTGAATACAGAGCTGCGAAAGACTCCGGAGTAGTGGTAGTTGCCACAGATGACGGAGAGATTTCCTATGTGACTTCCGACAGAATAGTCCTCAAAAAAGATAGCGGAAGCACGGAAACATTTAAACTGCACAAATTCGTAGGAGGAAACCAAAGCACCACCATCAACCAAAGACCCATAGTTGTTCAGGGACAAAGGGTCAAGAAGGGGGAAGTAATCGCTGACGGACCTTCAACGGATCTTGGAGAGATGGCACTGGGCAAGAATATACTCATAGCTTTCATGAACTGGGAAGGCTACAATTATGAAGATGCCATACTTGTAAATCAGGAACTGGTGATAAACGACACACTTACATCTCTGCACATAGAAGAATATGAATGCGAAGCCAGAGATACAAAATTAGGTGCCGAAGAAATTACCAGAGATATCCCCAACGTGGGAGATGACATGCTCAAGGATCTTGATGAAAGAGGAATCATAAGAATCGGAGCGGAAGTAAAACCAAGAAGCATTTTAGTTGGTAAAGTTACTCCTAAGGGTGAAACGGAACTATCTGCTGAAGAAAGACTTCTAAGAGCTATCTTTGGAGAAAAGGCACGTGAAGTCAGAGATGCGTCATTGACACTTCCACATGGAGAATCCGGAATCGTAGTAGATGTAAAGATCTTTACCAGAGCTGCAGGGGATGAACTTCAACCCGGAGTCAACGAAATGGTAAGAGTTTTTGTAGCCACTAAGAGAAAGATCCAAGTGGGAGATAAAATGTGCGGTCGTCACGGGAACAAGGGTGTAATTTCCAGGATACTTCCTGCAGAAGACATGCCATATATGCCCGACGGA